>JACQQF010000026.1 GCA_016207095.1 Candidatus Methylomirabilota bacterium
GGCCTGCCGCCAGGACAACCTGAGCGGGTCGTTCCGAATGATCGGACAGTAGGGATCGGGCTGGTCGAGCCCGCCGGCCAGGATCCGCCGGCCGGCGCAGCCGCCACCGCAGGTCGCCACGTATGCGCATCCGGCGCAGGCCAGGGGTACGATCCGGCATTGTCGAAACTCCTCTGTCTGGAACACGGTCTCGCGCAGCCGCGGCAACTCACTGAGCGGCAGGCCCTGGCGCGGCCAGTAGACGCAGGGGATGATCCGTCGTTCGGGCGTGACCCGGATCGTGCGGCGCCCGCACGCGCATCCGTCCGTGCTGTTCAGGCCGGAGAGGGCGCTCACCAACGGCTCTGTGCAGGCGACCAGGCCGCAAGAGGCAAACAACTCACGAAGGCCGTCCCAGAACTGCTCGTAGCTCATGGTGAAGCTCGATGACTGCACCGGCTGGTAAATATTAATCCGGAAATTGGCCCCCACCTTCGCCGCCAGCGCGGCGACCTCTTTCAACCGTGTATAGTTGGTGCGCATCATGACCGCGATGATGGTGACCTCGACCCCCAGTCGTTTCGCGCGATCGAGAGAGTCCATCGCCAGCGTCCATGCCCCCTGTCCCCGAAAGGCATCCTGCTCCTGGGGGGTGGGGAAGTCGAACGAAAACTCGACCTCACGCAGGCTGCTGAGGACGGCATCCGGTAGGCACTGCACCGAATAGCCATTCGAGGTCAGTGTCGTCTTGATCCCTTGCGCGAGGAGGTGCTCAACGATCGGCAGGAACTCGGGGTGCATGCCGTTCTCGCCGGTCCCGAGGTTGCAGGAGCTGATCTCGAGGCTGTCGAGGACGGTGCGGACATCGGCGATCGTCAGCCGATCCACCCGGTCGGTTGACCGGTAGCAGTGGGCACAGCTCAGGTTGCATTCGTTTGTCAGGCCCAGGCCCAATGCATAGGCCATTGCTGTCTCCTCAGGTCGGATGCGTGTTTGTGCCTGGTTTTCGCCGCGGATGATTCCTCTTGTATGTCGTCAGCCGATGGGTGTCAAGGGAAATGATCGCCCGCGTGTTCGAGCGACCGGTCTCCTTTCTGAGGCACCGAAGCATGGATGGGAGTGAATTCCGTCGCACGCGACGTGTCGGCAGCGCGCGCCAGGAACTCGATGGCCGTGGCGGAGCGCGGCTCAACAACCCCGTTAAGAATCCGCCTCGCGTGGTGATCGTCGAAGATCGGCGATTCGAAGAAATAGTCCTGGTAGGGGCGGAGGAGGTTTTCCACGACGCGCTCCAGCAGGCTCGCCCCCTCGATCGGAAGGGTGCGATGCTCAAAGGGTTCAAGCCCGCGTAGCCCGAGGACCTCCGTGATCCGATCGAGCAGTTCGTGGTTCCGCGGCGGCGTCGGGTCCACCAGGTGAAAGGTCCCGGGAGATATCCGTCCATTGGCGGCGATGGCAAGCATCGCCTCGATGACGTAGGTGATCGGGACGACATTGAGGGCCGACTCGCCGGATCCCCGGACCCTGAGCGAAGGACGCAGCGCGCGGATCCGGCCGACAGTCCGCCTGTAGGCTCCACAGAGCCGGGCGAAGCCGGCAAAACGGGTCGAGATGGGATCGGACCAATTCGTATTCGGCACTCGGGGATCGGCAATGACAATGCTGGGCCGGAAGATGGTCAGACCGATCCCGCGGGACTCACAAGCAGACCTGATGGTCTGTTCTGCCTCGAGCTTAACCCGCTCATAGGGATTTCGGAACGATTGTCCCACCGCCAACTCATCCTCGAATGCGGTTCCGTTTCGCCTTCCCGCGACGTAGGCGGTGCTCACGTGGTGGAACCGAACGCCCTGGCCTCGGTCGATTGCGCGGAGGATATGGAGCGGACCGTCCAGATGGATGGCGCGATAGGCCGCGCGATCCTTCGGGAAGAATCGAGTGTCTCCTGCACAATGAAAGATCTGCCCAACCTCGGCCGCCAACTGCTCCACAACGTGTTGACGGAGGCCGAGATCGGGTTTGACCAGATCGCCATCCAGGGGTTGAAGGCGCGCGAGCATCTGTTCTGGAAGCGGGCGACCGTACGCCGACTGCAGGACGCGAATCAGCCGATCCCCAGCCTGCATCCCGTTGGCGCCTCGCGTGAGGGCGAACACCCGAAAACCCCGCTCCAAAAGGCCCAGGACCAGGTGACGGCCGATGAAGCCGGTGGCGCCGGTGACAAAGACCCCGTCCGCGGTCATCCGGTGATCCCATCCTAGCATGGCGCGCCCCGCCGATCGTTTTCTTTCCGATAGGACGCGGCGTAGCGTTCGGTGTCGATGCGAAGCGTGTACAGCGCGAGGAGCCAGACGATCCAGAGGAAGGTCTTGGTAATGCCGCCGTTCAGGAATCTCCGTCCCGAGGTTCGGACAGGCCGCGGAATCAAGAGAGTGCGGCCAATCCGCTTCATGCGCCTGGAGAACTCCAGGTCTTCGAGGATGGCCCTATCCGGGAACCCGCCCATCTGATTGAAGACCGCCCTCCGCACGAAGATCCCCTGGTCGCCATAATAGTTCTTGGTCAGGCGAAACCGGATCCGGTCGATGGTGGAGACCAGCCACAGGCCGAAGACCGGCTCGCTGAACTGGTGGTCGAACGCCCCGCCGCCGACGCGGGGATCGGCGAGGGCCGTTCGAATCAGCGTCACGAAGTCGGGGGGTGGGACGGAATCGGCATGCAGGAAGAAGAACACGTCACCTCTGGCCACTCGTGCCCCGGCATTCATCAGCGCGGCGCGGGTGGAGTCGTGGCCGTGCACCACCGTGGCCCAGCGCCGGGCGAGATCAGCAGTCGTGTCCGCGCTTCCGCCCTCGGCAACGATGATCTCGGCAGAAGGATGCGGAGCGTGTTGCCGCAGATAGGCCAGCGTTGCGCCAAGATGGGCCTCCTCGTTCTTGGCGGGAATGATAATGCTAATCATAGAGGCGCCATCCGTGCGAGGGCCCTCCCATCAGAGTCTGCCTCGAAGCACCATGTGGGACTCGTGCGGTGCGCGGTTGACACGAAGACGGCGGTGCGAATCATCACCCGGCCCTCCAGGAGATACCCGAAGATCCGGTGGAGGAAATAGGCTGGATGTGTGAGATAGAACCTGGCTAAGCCCCTGGCAGATCGGCCGAGCGCGCCCTTTCGCGCCCGTCGCTCCTCGAGGAGATCGCGGAGCGTGAAGCCTGCCGCTTGTCTGGCCGCCACGCGCGTGTCGAACCCGTGAGACCTCAGGAGCCGTCGCATCGCCGCTTCATCGAAATCCCGAGTATGGTAGGGCGTCAGGTCGAGCGTCTTGGTCACAGGCACTGAGCAGATGAACAACCCGTCGGGTAGGAGTGCGCTACGAACCCACGTGAGAAACGGGTCTGGATCGGAGAGATGCTCCAACGTTTCCAGGCTCACCACGGCGTGGAACCGGCCGAGGGAGTTGAGGAACGCCGAATCCTCCGCGTCACCCCGAAGGTGGCGGATACACCGCCCGGGATACTCCTTGCGAGCATACGTCAAGATATCGACATCCCGGTCTACCGCGACGATGTCTCCGATCTCGCTCAGGATGGAGGCCCCGTACCCGGCTCCGCAGGCCAGATCCAGGATACGACCCTGGCCGTGAGCCTCTTCGATGAGAGCCTTTGCCAGTCGATATCGCTCGAGGTGTTGGGCAAGGAAGACCCGTTCGAGCGTCAGGTCAGTGCGGATCGCGGCCGGCACCAGCCGTTCTTCGGTGAAACCGATCGGTGTCATGGGGAATGTCGGGGATCAGAATCGATACGCCTTATTCTCTCTGGAGAAGTCGAGCGGTGTCAGCCCGACGTTGAGCTTCACATCCGAATACGAGTAATGTTCGAAGAGGAGGTCGTTTTCGTCATAGAAGGCCGCCCCAATCGGAAGCTGCAGCTCTGTGTCGATGTGGCAGACTATCCGGGACGCGTGGTACGTTCGCCCGGCGCGGGGGGCGAACTTCGCCTCCACCACTATCGTGAACCTTCCCTTGAACGTTTCCTCAGCCAGTCGGATGACCTCTAATTCTCCATGCCGCAGCGCCCTCCGGATGTTGCGCTGCAGCCCGTCGATCAGGTAACCAAATCCAACCTCAGTGATAGGATGCCGGTTTTTGATCATCGCCAGCGAGCCCCTCGGGTCCAGCGACAAGGTCAGGATTCCGAGGAGACCACCTCGACGGACGAGGAGTTTGTTGCCATTACTCCCGTCCACGTAGAGGGCTTCGGTGTCCTTGGACGGATCCTCGATCCATTTCATGTAGACCTTGAGGGGCTTTTGAAACTTGAGGAGCGTCGTCTCCTCCGGTAATAGCTTCCCCTCCACCCGCTCCTGCTTGCGGAAGACGGCGGTATAGTCGCTGACCCGGGCGTAACTCGACTCCATCCGTGTCACGAGTGAAAGGAGCCGCTCCCGCTGATCGGCCCCCGAAGCGGGCGAGATAAGCACTGCCGTGCAGAGGAGGGCGAGCAGCACACCATATGGGAGAGGACGGCCAGGTGTCGCGTGTTTGAGCGAGCGAGAAAACGGCCGCGGGAAATCGTCGCGACTCAAGGGGCCGGACTTGGTGATCACGGGGAGCACCTCTAGGGTATTCAAGTCAAGGTCAGGTGAATGGTGTGGCGCCCCGAGGTGCCGTTCGGCCTGAGCCTGTCGAAGGCCGGTGCCCCGCCTGCCCGGCGAACGCTCTGCATTCATTCTACGAGCAATCGGACGATCGTCTGCTCGGTGAGATCGTAGGCACCCTCGCCGACATGAGCGTAACGGACTACTCCCCCCTTGTCAATCAGCAGCAGCGTCGGCCAGAAGCGTGTCTTATAGCTGTCCCATACTGTGAAGCTATTGTCGATGGCAATAGGGTACAAGATGCCGAAACGCTTCACAGCATCCTTCACGTTGGCAAGATTCCGTTCCCAAAAGAACTCCGGGGAGTGAACGCCGATGACGATGAGCCCCCTGCTCGCATACTTCTCGTGCCATGCCTTGACCCAAGGCAGCGTCCGCTCACAATTTATTCACCCATAGGTCCAGAATTCCAACAGGATCACCTTTCCCCGCAGCTCTTTGAGCTTCAGCGGAGCGGAGTTGATCCAGGTCGTATCGGCCAGCTCCGGGGCCGGGCGGTCCTGCAGCGGGCTGACGAAGGCGTCCCCTGAAATGGTGAGGGTGACGATGACGGCAAAGCAGAGTATTGCTGCCAAAAAACTTCTTGGTCGTGGCATCCTTGGTGATCCCTTCCTTTCGCAAGTTCCTGGGCTCTTTCGGCGCGTGCCGACATGCTGGGCAGAGGGCCGGTCGCGATTCCGGCCCTCTGCTCCAACAGCATGCCGTTGGAATCGCGTTACTTGCAAAGACCCGGAGCGAAGCCGGTCGCCAGGAGGGCGTCGGGAACGCTTGCGCAGTAGTCGCTTGCCGCCTTGTCCGCCATCTTGGTCATGGCTCCGGCGCGAGCGGTGAGCCTTTGGAGGTCGGCCTGGATGGCAGCAATCTCCGTCCTAAGGGCCATGAGGTCAACTCCTGTCGCCTTCATCATCGACATGTCGGTTTCCATCATTTCCGCAGTTGCCGGGGCAATGGAGAGCCCTGGGCCGCCGATAGTCAGGACGAGCGCGGCGATCAGACTTACGATCATCACAGTGCGTGTCATATCGTATCACCTCCTTTCATCTGGATCATCCTTCACTTACCTTTGACGCCGTCCGGGTAAAAGGGATTCACGAAATGTGTAGGGGCGCCGCGTGCTGCGCCGTCTCTTGGCAAGGCAAGCCCTACCCCTGCGGTTTTGTTCGTCATACCGCATTTCGATCTTGCGTACGCCGGCGGGCGGGTGTATCTTCATTGTAGATACCTAAGGAGGTGACCAGATGCGCCTGCAAGTTCAGAAGTGGGGAAACAGTCTCGCCCTTCGTATCCCGAAGCCGTTCGCGGAGGAGGCCAGGGTGAAACAGGGAACGGTCGTGGAGCTGTCGGTGGCAGAAGGTAAGCTCATAGCAGCTCCTGTCCATCGGCGCCGCTTTTCTCTCTCCCGGCTTCTCGCTGGAGTGACCAAAGATAAGCTGCACGGTGAACATGACTTCGGCCGGAGTGTTGGGCGGGAAGGCTGGTGATGGCTCGTAGCTATGTCCCGAACCGCGGCGATGTGGTGTGGATATCCCTGAATCCGCAGGCCGGACATGAGCAGACAGGAAGGCGACCAGCCGTGGTGGTCTCACCACCTGCGTACAACAGGAAGGTTGGTCTCGCACTCCTCTGTCCGATCACAAGTCAGATCAAGGGGTATCCCTTCGAGGTCATAATCCCGCAGGGTCTCAAACTGAGCGGTGCGGTGTTGTCGGATCAGGTCAAGAGTCTCGACTGGCGTGCGCGGCGAGCAGAACTGATCTGCACGTTGCCCAGGGACACCATCGTCGAAGTGGTACAGAAACTGAGTACTCTGATATCGCTGGACGCAACGTAACACCCGCATGCATGAACCGAAGAAGGAGGGCGCCGCTCAACGGCACCGCGTAAGCCAGTCGAACACTGCCGAACACTGAAGAAAGATCGACGGAAGTTATACCTAACTGCGGAATCAAAGGAGAGACACAATGAAATACCTGGTATCTGGATCAGAAGGGCCCGGGTTCACGTCGCCGGAGGAAGCAGTCGAGATCTTGGAAGAGGCCATCCTTCCCACCTTCGACGCGCTGATGAAGCTTGAAGCGCAGAAAAAGATCGCGGCAGGGGGCCTTCCGGTTGGTGATCGCGCGGTTGTGTTCATCGTGGAGGCGGCATCCAATGAAGAGCTTGATCGACTCCTGCGGAGCATACCGGCGTGGGGCGTCCTCGACTGGCACGTCACCCCGCTCCAGAGCTTCGCTGGGCGGGCGGCCCAAGACCGCGATGTGGTGAAGCGATTTAGGAAGAGACGATAGGAACCGGATCGTTGCCAGTGGCACACGCCGGCTACCACGCCGCTACACTCAGCAGGCGGCGGCTGATGCGTGATGTGTTAGGCTTTCTACGCAGTAGAGGGTACATATGCCCGATATGTTAGTGCGTCTGTATGCCCTTCCAGACCAGAACACGATACTCAAGGACGGGTATGTGGTGAGACGTGCTGCCGCTTACGATAAGTCCGTCACACTTCATTGGATAGGCCAACACTTTTCCACGCAATGGGCCGGCGAAGCGGATGTCGCCTTCTCCCGGCAGCCCATCTCATGCTTCATTGCCCTGGATCAGGAGAGGTTAGTGGGATTCGCCTGCTACGAAGCGACCTGCCGTGGTTACTTTGGTCCCGGTGGCGTGTTGGAGGTGCATCGCGGGCAGGGCCTTGGAACGGTGTTGTTGCTTGAGTGCTTGCGCTCGATGAGAGAGATGGGATATGCCTATGCCATCATTGGTGGCGTCGGTCCGAAAGACTTCTACGCCAAGACCGTCGGCGCGATTGAGATACCGGATTCAACCCCTGGCATCTACACCACTCCTCTAGTGTCGTGACTCTCGAGCCCCCTTGCATGATCACGTTCGCCCTGGGCCTGTCGAAGGGTGCGCAGTCAGGAGCAAACGGACTAACGCCAGGGGGAATATGTTGTTAGGCACGGATCGGGAGGAGGGGTCCAGCGGCTAGGAGGGCATGTCTCACCAGGCCTTGCAGCGGACCGGCGGGCTTGACACTGTTCCAGTATTCGTTATAACATAATACGTGATACGCTCATTCCGAGACCGGGGAACGGCAGCCATCTTTGATGGCTCGAACACTTTAGCGGCACGAAGGACGTGCCCCCAAGCTGTGTGGCCTGTTGCCCGTCGGAAGTTGGATCAGTTGAACCGGGTACGTGATCTCCAGGAGATGGCGCTGCCTCCAGGAAACCGCCTGGAGCAGCTCCACGGTAGCCGGAGCGAGCAGTACAGCATTAGGATCAACGATCAGTACAGAGTCTGTTTTCGTTGGGAGAGCGGCTATGCGGACGATGTCGAAATCACGGACTACCACTAGGAAGCGGGCATCCAGTCGCGAGGCGGGTCGCACGAAAGGGCTCGTCGGCCGCCGACTGCCGCGTTACAGGCCTCCCACCCATCCAGGGGAGATGTTGGTTGAGGAATTTCTCAGGCCCTTGGGGATCACCCAGTCGGCCATGGCAGTGCGTCTCGGAATCTCCTTCCCACGGTTGAATGAAATCGTCCGCGGCAAGCGGGGCGTCACTCCGGATACAGCCCTTCGACTGGCCCGGGTGGTGGGGATGTCGGCCGACTTCTGGCTCGGGCTTCAGCAGGATTGGGATCTGTGGCACGCGATGCGTAGCAGGGGGGCTGCCGAGATAGCCCATCTGGAGCCGCTCGGCCGCACGGCGTAAGAAACCGCCCAACTGGCTCATCCACCTGCCGACCGCGAAGCGACCGGCAGGTGATGGGCTTCGCATCAGACGCACTATAACCTGATGGATACCGGATTCGTCTTGCTGACATAGTCTGTTGATGATACGCTTAAACGTATGATAGGAGGTGAGGTTGATGGCTAAGGTCCCCAACATCATTCCAGTGACTGATCTTCGGCAGGATGCCGCCAGTGTCTTGAGGCGTGTGCGGTCCTCCAAGCACCCTGTCGTCATCACCCAGCGCGGCCGAGCGGCGGCAGTCCTGCTGAGCACGGAGGCTTACGAGCGAACGGAGCACGACCTACAGCTCCTTCGTCTCTTGGCGCGCGGGGACAAGGAGATTGCAGCCGGAAAAGGGTTTGATCTCGACGCGATCCTCACGGACGCGGATGCCCTTCTGGCCGAAGACTAATCTGTGAAAGTCCGCTTTACTCCTTCGGCTCGGACCCAGTTCCTATCGGCACTAGCCTATATCCGTCAAGATAATCCCCCCGCAGCGACACGTCTTCGAAAGCGGGCCGAGTCAACCTTGCGAAGGCTTGAGAAATTCCCTGAGTCCGGGCGGGTAATCCCGGAGTTTCCCGAACTACCCCACCGTGAGCTGATAGTTGTCCCCTACCGCTTCTTCCATCGAGTCAAGGGGAAGACGGTCTGGGTTATTGCCGTGTGGCATGGGGCGCAGCTTCCGGGGGAGCCGACAGGGGAGAGAGACATCTAGCGGCAGCCACACGTCACGATGAGCTCCGTCGATCGCAAGAGATGCAGTATCGAGGAGGCATGTCATGCTTCTGCGTGAGAATACACCCATAGAGCAACGGCCGAATACGGGCCAGCTCGACTCGGCGTCAAGCGACTTGGTGCCCACCCATGTTCGGGCACTGACGATAGGTGCACAGGCCGTGGGAGCATTGGCCGTAGGTGCGTTCGCGATTGGTGCTCTGGCGATCGGTGTACTTGCCATTGGTCGGCTCGTCATTGGCCGCTCACGAATCCAACGGCTCGAGATCGATGAGCTTGTGGTCGGTAGCCTCCGCGTGAGCGAGCTGCGCGTCACCGATATACTACAGACGCCGAGCACACCAGGGACCGAGAAATGACCTACACCCACGGTTTGAACCGGGGCGGACTTGGCGTTTACAGCCCCGCGGATCGCTTGTGACGGTGATTTGTTATCTGGATATACTGCGGGCTGATATCGGGATAGACTGCGAGTTTGGCAGCGGTTGTCGGTCCGACCGTGATCGACACACGGGTGCTAACTGTCGACAAATGCGGAAGATAACTGGTTCTGACGGTTGGAGTGGCCGTACGAAATAGGCTGCAGGAACCTGCGCAGTAGACTTAATGGTTGGGCGGAACACTCGGGAGGGAAGCCATGCCGGACACTCCAAGCAAGCTCGAAACGATCGAGCGGGTGCTGAAGGCTATTCGCGAAGGCGCTCTCCTCGTTGTACTCTTCCTAGTTTTGTATTACATCGGCCCTCACCTGTCCCGCATAGCCTCCCAGCTCGGAGGCGCCCGGGTCGATCAGGTCGAAGTCCTTGGCATCAAGCTCAAAGTCCAGCAAGCGGAGGAGACGCTGCAGGCTGCAGTAAAGGCCGAGGCTCCACAGAAAGGGCCTGAAGACAAGCAGGTCTCCGAGCAGACCAAGCTGATTGCCGACGCCCTGAAGACGCTTCGGACTGTGCAGCAGGTCTCCGCAACGTCTACCGAACCGGTCGCTAGGACGCTACCCGCACCCACAGCACCCCCCGAGAGGAAATCGTTCTGGGTTTACCTCGGTGCGCGGCGCGGAACAGCGTGGCTTACACGGAATTTCGACACCCAGGAGGTTCCAGCCGTCAACACGTCGATCCGAGCACGGGTGGACGTCTTCCGGCGTCGACATCCCCCTGTCTTCCGTGACGGTGAATGGGTTATGGGGGACCCTGTCGGTGTGCTCCAGTCTGGAGAGATGGTTAAGGTGACCAAACTCGAGCGTGTCCCTGGCACGGAGAATCGCGAGCTCTGGTGGGCGGAGGTCGCTCCGAAGTGACATGAGCAGTCGGGGACATAGGTAACAAAACAGTCCGGGGACATGGGTTACATGTGCCGACGTTTCAGTCTACCATACTCATCTTCGATGCGCATGTGGCGTTCGAGGAGGCGCCCAAGCTTCAGCGGACTGGCTGCGCGGGCCGCTGAGCGCCAGCGTTAGACGTCGGGATAGTAACGCTTGACGACAATAACGACTAGCGTTATGCTAAGCAGGTGATCCGCAACTTTGCCGACCGGGACACCGAAAGGCTATTCCGCCGCGAGGTCGTTCGGCGATGGTCCGCTGATCTCCAACGCGCGGCCTTGCGAAGGCTTCTCGTTCTCGACGCGGCCGAAGCGTTGGATGACCTGCGAGTCCCGCCCAGCAACCAGCTCGAGAAGCTGTCTGGCGACCGTGCCGGGCAATACAGCATCCGGATCAACGATCGGTGGCGTATCTGCTTTCGGTGGCGGGACGGCGACGCCTACGACGTTGAGATCGTGGATTATCACTGAGTCAGGAGGGGTTCATGGCCGCCCGAAAATTGTCGCCCGTTCATCCTGGTGAAGTGCTCCAGGAGGAATTCCTGAAGCCGCTGGGGGTCTCCCAATACCGGCTGGCGAAGGAGATCAGCGTGTCGCCGCGGCGGGTCAACGAGATCGTGCACGGCAGTCGCGCGATTACGGCAGACACGGCGTTGCGGCTCGCTCGCTACTTCGGCACCACCGACCGGTTCTGGCTGAACCTTCAGGCGCGATACGACCTAGAGGTCGAGCGAGATCGACTGGGTTCGAGGCTGGAGCGCGAAGTCTCCGTGTTGGCCGGTTGAGCCGCCGCCGTCTAACAAGCGACTGAACCCGCCGGCCCGCTTCGGGTCGGGTACCACGGCGAACCCGCTGTGTTTCGCTGCTGCGCAGGTCGCAGGTTAGCCGCAACGCTAGGCACACATTCGGCTGGAGATGGCCAGGTGGTCGTCGTAGAATGACACTGTCCCGTATCTTGGAGGTGCACCTTGAAGGGTGTTCAGTTCGTAGTCGATGAGAACGGACAAAGGACGGCTGTCGTGATCGACCTCAAGAAGCACTCGGAGGTCTGGGAGGACTTCTACGATAGCGCCGTTGCCCGGAAGCGTGACCAAGAGCCTCGCGAGTCGCTCGACTCCGCGAGGAAGCGACTTCGTCGCAGCGGAAAACTCCGCTAGAGTGAACGGATATCAGCTCACCTTCGCGCGTTCTGCGCGAAAAGAGCTTGAAGCGCTCCCCGCGTCGGTGGTCGCCAGGGTGTTTCCTCGCATCGAGGCGCTTGCGGACAATCCTCGTCCCGTTGGTTCGCGCAAGCTGCAAGGGGAGAATAACCTCTGGCGTATTCGTGCGGGGAGTATCGGGTGATCTGCTCGGTTGATGATCGGCGCCGCCGTGTCGACATTACGGCAGTCCGGCACCGGAGCGAGGCGTATCGCTGACGCGGTGATGCCGACGCCTCGCCAGATTCGGGAGCTTATCAGAGACCTCGAAGCAGTCGGCTTTGTCGATCGCGCGGGAAAGGGTGATCATAGGAACTTCACGCATCCCAACGTTGCCAAACCAGTGACCATTTCCGGAAAACCTGGTGATGATGCGAGCACTACCAAGAGAAGGCTGTGAGGGTGGCAATAGAGGAGTCAAAACGATGAGAGAAAGCGCCCGGTATGTCAAGATTGTCGAGTGGTCTGAAGAGGACCAGTGCTTTGTGGGGAGCTGTCCAGGATTACTCTATGGTGGCTGCCACGGGGACGATGAAAAAGCTGTGTTCGCGGAGCTATGCGAGATTGTAGAAGAAACGATCAAACTGTACAAAAAAGATGGAAAGCAATTGCCTCCGCCAACTTCCGGCAAAGACTATGCAAACAGGATGCTCCACGTTGCCTAACTGAGCCGATGCGGGGGACGCGGCACACAACCGCCGCACCGCTGAACTCTGGCGTTGTGCATGTCTGAGGCGGTCAGCTTCCACGCGGTACCCCATGAGCCCCCGGCTCCTCTGTGGGCGATGACAGACCTCCATCTATATCTTCTTCCCTCAGGGGAGAAGGTCACGTTGAGGGGGACTTTCAGGGCAATGCCAAAATGATCTACGCCCGCGGTTTGAACTGGAGCGGGCTCGGCGTCTACAGCCCGCGGATCGCCTGTGACAGTGACTTGTTGGCCTGATATACTGCGGGCTGATATGAGGATAGATTGCAACTTCCGTAGCGCTTGCTCGCGTTGCCGGCGCCCGGCCGATGACCGCGCGCTTTAGGCCGAAGACGAAGCTCGCCGGGGGACAAAGTTCTGCGGCAGGAATGGATGGGGCTGTAGCCGAGGAGGAACGTGTTCGAGCGGGTGCTCAGGCGCTTTCGAGAAAAAGTCCGCACGGGACAGTACGTGATGACGGTTCATGCGGAGGAAGAACTGGACGCGGAGGGCCTGGCGGTCTTCGACATCGAGTCGGCCATCTTGAACGGTCGGATTTTCGAGCGCCAACGGGACCGAAAGACGCGAGAGGCAAAGTACCTGGTGCGAGGCAAGGGGCTGGACGACGAGCCGGTCGTTGCCGTAGTGAAGCTGGGCCCCACTGGGAAGATGGTCATTGTAACGGTGTACCGGGATTGAGGAGGGGGGTGACAGGGACGATGAGATGTGACGTTTGTGGTAAGGAGGGAGCGGAGATTCAACGGGTCACGCGGGCGTACGGTCGAGGGGGCCGGGAGCTGCTGATTCGGAACGTGCCGGTGGTCACCTGCCCGCAATGTGGGGAAAGTTACCTTACGGCAGAGACGCTCTATGAGATCGAGCGGATCAAGCTGCACCGGCGCGCCCTTGCGGCGAGAAAGCAAATCGAGGTTGCTGAATTTGTGCGGGCACCTGGGGGCGAGGCTCGACCTCCCCGGGCGCTACAGCGGCCGGCCCGCTCCACAGTCCGCCGCTGAGCACTCAGGTGTTGGGCATATCCGAAATGGTCAGCTTCCTCGCAGTACCTCATGAGCCCCAAGCTCGCCCATGGGCATGAAAGTCCGCCCAGCCAGCCCACGCTCCCCTCTCCCCACGGTGGGGAGAGGGTCAGGGTGAGGGGGACTTTCAGGGCAATGCCAAAATGAGCTGCACCTACTTTTGAGCCGGGGCGGACTTGGCGTCTACAGCCCCGCGGATCGCTTGTGACGGTGATTTGTTATCTGGATCTACTGCGGGCTGATATCGGGATAGGCTGCGAGTTTGGCAGCGGTTGTCGGTCCGACGGTGATCGGCACACGGGTGCTAACTGTCGGAAAATGCGCAGGATAGCTGGTTCTGGCGGTTAGAGTGGCCGTACGAAATAGGCTGCAGGAACCGGAGCAGTATACTTAATAGTTAGATTTGATATGAAACCATTGAGCACGCTAATTCCGGTTCTGCTGGTTTTGACGGGGTGCCAACTGGTGGATAAGTCGGCACAGGTTACTCTGCTTCGCCAGGATGCACCGAAAACAAGGGAGTTCATTTTGTTGGGGGCGGGACCGTATGAAGGCGAACTGGCGGCTGCGCTGGTTTCACAGGGTTTCAAGGTTCGCCCAATTGCGATCCGGCAATCAGTGAGCGAGCTTGAGAACCCTGAGAGGCTTGTCCAGTACAGGGAAGCAGGTTATCGGTACGCTCTGAAGCTCAACATCCTTCACGATTACGCTTGGGCATGTTCATTTTCGGGCGGCCACCGCGTCCAGGTTACGATGTCGGTCATAGACATCTCTACTAACGAGACGCTCGCTCTTTTCAGGCAAATTGGGCCTGATCGGGAGTGTCCTCCATTGACACCAGTGTGGCCACTACTAGCCAAAGAGCTAGACAAATCGTGGCGTTAGGCGTATCCAAGAGGTCGTTCAGCGGCCCGCAAGCAGCAGAGCTGCTTGGACACGTGGCTGCCTGGCGTTGTATTCCCCGAGAAACGCAGATGAGCAATGGGCTGCCTGATTCAATCATCGGTGAGTATTTCAACGCAATTGCCAAAGCACTTGAAAGCGCTACGTACGGGAAAGAAACCGCGATACTATTTAGACGGGGTCTAGGCGGAGAACACGGTTTCGATAGTTTGAGGTCGTTAGTGCAGATTGATAGTCTTCACAAGGAAATCCGTATTGTCCTCAGAGGCTTCGAGCCGAGAAATGTTGGCTTTTTCAAGGCCCTTATAGTCGAAGAGCTGATTCTCAGCGTCAAGTTCTACGTGATTTCCTGGACGACACTACTTGATATGTTGGCTGGTCTTGTCAATAAAGTGTTCAACTTGGGATTCGCTGACACCGACGTCAAATTCGATCTCATACTACGGAATAAACATGTCGTGACCTCGGACCTGCCAGCAATATTTAAAAAGTACAGCAAGGCGCTAGATATGAAGGCAGTGAAACGCCACAGGAACGAGATCGTTCATAGAGGCAGGATAATGGATGAAGAAGTCAAAAACTTCTACGAAGCCCAAAACGTCCTTCGCGCCAAAAGATATTCCCTCCTAAAAAGCAATCACATTTCAGAAGAAGAATATAAAAAAGAGTGTGCCAAACAGACCGAAATATTGTTTGAGTTAGCATCGCGCGAAAAAGCCACGTACGAAGCTCACTATAATACCACGGTGGAGATGATAGCTGAGGTACTCAGTTCGTTAGGTCAGAAAGCCATTGAACTACACAAACCGAAGGCAATCTAACCATTGGGTTGAGACGGACGCTGAGAATCGCGCCGCTCACCCAAACCGTTAGGCCCCAAGGAGGCCCCGGGTTCGCGCCCATGTTCCGCGTGACCATTGACACGAACTGTATTAACGCTCGTCGATGCATCTCCGCTCTCAACGCCCTTGAGGTCTTGGCAAAGCAGGGAGTTGTCGAGATCACGAGCACGCGAATCCTTGCCGAAGAACTAGCGAGGGACAAGACCCAGCTCGGATCCAGTCGTCGCACGAAGGCTAGTCAACTGCGGTCTGGAACCTCCGGCTTTGTCATGCGACGCTCCACACTTAGGGGTGGCGATGCGCTTGGCGCGCCAAACGCATACGTCTACCTTGATCGCATCGCTCGCCTTATTCGACCCGATCTGGAGTGGCATGAACTCGACGAAAATACACAGCGAGATATCATGCACCTTGCCATTCATCGGGCACACAACTGGGATTTGTTCGTAACGATGGATAAGCTGATTTTGTTGCAGTCCAAGATGCTATTGTCAGATTTGGGCTTGAGAGTGATGTCCCCTGAAGATGCATTGAAAACGGTGAACGAGATAAAATCAGGATAGCGGTCTAACACGGCATGCAGCCGCCGGCTGCAGGCGGCCGCGGCTGAGCTTGAGTCGTTAGAGTACTCTCACACCGATTGTAAGTAAGGGGCCGCCAGGTATGTCCACACACGCCCTCGGCACACTGGTAGTGGTCACGCTGATTGCTGCTGCGGCGGCGCTCATCACGAGCCGTATCCCGCGACAGCTAGTACCGGTGATTGTGATCGAGTTGGCGCTCGGCTTCTTGGCCGGGCCTTCGGGTCTCGGTCTGATCCAAATCATGACCTCGATGCCCGGGCTTCGGTGCAGGGCCAGGTCGAGGTTGTAGATGCCGGTGGCTTCCAGGCAGACGCGGGCCGGACGGCCCCCTCGGGTGAGCAGGCGGCACAGCTTGCGATGCCCTGCTGGCGCAGTCCATGCGGGCCTCCTGGAGGGCTTGCCCCGGAATCTCGTACGCGACGGCGAACGAATCAGCGCTGACATCGACCCCTGCGTGGACCTGTTGGCTCATCGTGTCCTTCCGTGGTATGGTGTTCTCCGGTCCCCCGACCCTGAACCCTCGCCAACCGACCTTGTGGATGCAGGCTCTCAGGCCTCGGAGCCTCCACGGCTTTGGCAAAGAGGGCGGGGGACCCATCTCACGCACAAGCTCATGGCTTCAGGCGGCTACGGTCTCCCCGGAGAGCCAGTGGGAGCATACGACAAGGTCAACCTGGGGAACTGGAATTAAGATAAAAGGTGTTACGAGCTTATGACAGATGAATTCGGTCATCCGCGGAGGTTCAAGCACATCACAAGAGCTCTCGGGCGCTTAATGTTGTGTGCAGCGGGAGTGGCAACGGGCATTGGTTTAGCTCTTTGGTTGGTGGACCTGCCTTCGTCTCCTTTGTTGCTTGCGTCGCTCGGTGGCTCTGCGGTGTTTCTCTTTGGTCTCACCCGCGCGGCGGCAACCCAACCACGGGCACTGTTTGGTGGACATTTGGGTGGTGCACTCATCGGTATCATTTGCTTCCAGTCGTTTGGGGACGCTCTCTGGGTATACGTACTTGCTGTGGTTCTGACGGCCATCTTTATGCTTGTCACCAAGACGGTGCACCCACCAGCCGGGGCCAATCCTCTGATCATGGTGCACCTCCATGGCGGCCTTTACGCCCTGTGGCAACCGGTTGGCCTCGGAGTCCTCACCCTTGCTTTGGTCGCGGCGGCTTGGAGCCGTCTCGTCCCCGGAATGGTTCACTACCCGACGAAGTGGTTAGAAAAGTCACCACCGACTACGTTTTGGGGTGGTTGGGATGAATAGCGCAGCGGCACCTAACAACGCAATCGAGTCCGACGCGGCGCTGCTCAGCACCAGCGTTGGACGGCGACCATTAGTGACACAGCACCACCCCGTGTCGGAGGAAAGCGACAAAGTGAATCTCCGTACGCAAACCGTCATCCCCGATGTTGGGGCGGTGAACTGAGTCGTTAGCTTCTGCAGCCCCGTCAAACAAAAGGCTGGTAAGATGGGGAGCCTTGTATACTCTTTGCTACCTCGAGAGAATTGCGGGGACGCTACTCCGGCGAGGTGGCTCGATCGAGGTCTTCACCGTCGCGAGGATTGTCAAGGAGGTGGGAATGATGGGGGAGAGGGGATATGCGCTAGGAACGCCTGTCCTGCAGCCTGAGGGCATAGTGCGCGGCGCCGATCAGGGGCGCGCGCGGGTTCAAGGCGACCTTGACCTCGATCGACCGCATCAGGTCGGAGAGGCGCCCCTTGTCGGAGAAGGCGTGAATGAAGGCGCCGTCCTGGAGGCGGGACAGGATCCTCGGCGCGATCCCTCCCCCGACATACACGCCACCGACCGCGAAGGCCTTCAGGGCCAGGTTCCCGGCCTCGGCCCCGTACATGGAGCAGAAGAAATCGAGCGCTCTTGTGCAGAGTGGATGCTCTCGTGCCAGCCCGATCTGCGAGATGACCGTCCCCGGGTCGCCCTGCGCGATCCGTTGGCGCAGCCAATCCGGCTCTGTGGCATAGCCGCTGTCCCGCAAGAAGCGATAGAGATTGAAGAGCCCCGGCCCCGAGAGCAGCCGCTCGCAGCTCACGTGGCCGTACTCCTTCCGTAGGTAATTGAGCACATCCACTTCAGGATCGGTCTGTGGCGCGAAATCGGCATGTCCTCCCTCGGAAGCGATCGGGTGGTGACGCTCCCCGTCCCAGTAGAGTATCGCCTGACCCAAACCGGTGCCGGCTGCGATGACGGCGATGTTCCCTTGACGCTTGAGGCCGGGCTGGAGCAGACACAGATCGGCTTGATCGAGGTGGAGCATCCCGTAGGCCGCCGCCTCAAGATCGTTCAGGAGCTTGACCCGTGGGACCTGGAGCGCCTTCCCGAGAGCCATCTCGTCCAACTCCCAGGGGAGGTTCGTTGTCTTGCTCCTGCCCTCTATCACCGGTCCGGCCACCCCGAAGCAGGCGGAGCGGAGCGCCGCGCGGGGCCCGCCGCCCAGGAACCGGTCGAGGATCGCCTCCAGCGTGGCGTAGCTCCGGCTCGGGAATGTCTCTTCGTGGACCGCTTGCAGGCGGTCGCCCGCCTGTTCGAAGAGGCCGATGACCGTCTTCGTCCCCCCGACGTCCCCGGCAAGGATCATGGGAGTTCCCCCCTCCTGACCCTACCCATCAGATCCATATCAGTCGCACGAAATGCTCTTACTTTCATGTCATTGTGAGCAAAGCGAACCAATCTCGCTTTTCCGGGATTGTTCGGTCGCTTCGCTCCTCACACTGACACTCTACGTTGTTTTAGCTCACGTGCCTATCGAGCTGGCTAGCGGCGGCCTTGTCCACCAGCCACATCAGACGGCCTGAGGTCGGCCGGATAAGCTGGGCCGGAAGCCGCTCGGGATCACTCGGCCCTTCCAGCACCGCCTGAAGGGCCGAGGCCTTCTCGGCTCCTGCAACGAGGAAGAGGACCGTTGCAGCCCGGTTGAGGATCGGGGCGGTGAGCGTCACGCGGTCTGTCTTCAGTGTCGGCACATGATTGCGCACCACCCACCGCCCGGTCTCCCGGAGGGCTTCGGTGTGCGGGAAGAGCGAGGCGGTGTGGCCGTCCGGCCCTAGACCCAGGAGGATAAGGTCGAACGAAGGCGGGTCGCCTGTTGGCGGCACGGCGAAAACGCTAGCGATCTCGGCCTCGTACTCGCGGGCGGTGACATTGAGATCCGGGCGCTCGGCCTCGATGCGGTGCGCCCGGTCGGCGGGGATCGGCACACGATCGAGGAGAGTGGCCTTGGCCATGCCGAAGTTGGAGTCGGGATCTGCTGGCGGCACCGCTCGTTCATCGCCCCAGAAGACGTGGGTCTGTTGCCACGGGAGGCGGGTGGAGTATGGCTCGGCGGCCAGGAGAGAGTAGAGGAGCTTCGGGGTCGAGCCCCCGGAGAGGGCGATGGTGAAGCGCCCGGCTCGGGCGACTGTCTCCTGCGCCATGCGGGCGCATCGCTCCGCGGCCTCTTTCGCGAGTGCAGTTTGATCGGCCACAACTAAGAGGCGATAGGCACGCCCCTCCTTGCCCTCGGTGTTCCCTTCCCTCTCCCCGGGTGGGGGAGAGGGCGAGGGTGAGGGGGTGGGTCCTCCGATGGCCATTACGGGTTGACCCACTCCCGACCGTCGGCCTGGATGAAGCGGTCGGCCTCCGTCGGTCCCCAGCTCCCGGCCGGGTAGGAGGCGAGGCCGCTGCGTCCGGCAGCCGCCCATGCCTCCAGCACCGGCGTCACCAACGCCCACGCGGTTTCAACCTCGTCGCGCCGGATGAACAGTGTCGAGTCGCCCAGCATGCAATCGAGGAGCAGCCGCTCATACGCCTCAGCCGGATCTACGCCGAAGGTGTCCCTGTAGACGAAGCCCAGCCGGGCCGGGACCAGACTGATTCGCGGGCCTGGCGGCTTCAGTCCCACGCGCAGCGAGATCCCCTCGTCCGGCTGGATTCGCAAGGTGAGTCGGTTTGGCTCGATGACGTCCCGTTCTTCATGACGAGGGTGCTCGGCGTGCGCGAACAGCAGGAGCGGCGGCTGCCGGTACTGGATCGCCACCTCGGTGACCCGCTTCGGCAGCGCCTTTCCGGTCCGGAGATAGAACGGCACCCCGGCCCAGCGCCAGTTATCGATCTCCAGGCGCAGCGCCGCGTAGGTCTCCGTCGCCGTCCCTTCCGCCACCCCCGGCTCGTCGGCATAGGTCGGGATCTTCCTCCCACCTTGACTGCCGCTGACGTACTGCGCGCGAATCGTCACGCTGCCTGCGCGGGTCAGATCGACCGGCCGGATCGCCCGGAGGACCTTGACCTTTTCGTCGCGGACGGCGTCCGGCTCGAACGTGGCCGGCGGCTCCATGGCTACGAGCGACAGGAGCTGGAGCATATGGTTTTGCACCATGTCCCGCACGGCGCCTGCCGTGTCGTAGTACTCGCCTCGCCCCTCCACCCCAAGGTCCTCCGAGACCAGGAGTTGCACGTGATCGACATATCGTCGGTTCCACAGGGGCTCGAAGATGCTGTTGCCGAACCTGAAGGTCAGGATGTTCTGTACGGTTTCTTTCCCGAGGTAGTGGTCGATGCGGTACACCTGCCGCTCCCGGAACACCTTGTGGGTGTCGGCATTCAGGGCACGGGCCGTTGACAGATCCCGCCCGAACGGCTTCTCAATGATGATCCGGCTCCACCCTTGACCCTTGCCTGTGGCGTCCCCGCCTCGTGGCCCGTCCCAGGCGTCGCTCACCAGTCCTGCGGCCCCCAGCCGATCGACGATAGAGGCGTAGGCTACTGGGGGTGTGGCCAGGTAGAAGATCCGATTCCCCGCAGTCCCGTGTTCCCGATCCGCGTCGACCAGGAAGGCCCGCAGCCGCTCATACCCGGCCGCGTCGTCGAATGAAGCCGACACATAGTAGAGCCTCTGCGCCAGGCGATCCCACACCTCCGGCTTGAGCGGGCGGAGGCGGGAGAACTGGTCCACCGCCGCGCGCATCTCGTCGCGGAACACCTGATGGCTCTTCTCTCGTCGTGCAAGCCCGACCGCGACAAACCGACCCGGCAGCAGACCGTCATGGGCCAAGGCATAGAGGGCCGGCACGAGCTTTCGCCTGGTCAGGTCGCCGGACGCGCCGAAGATCACCAGGGCACACCCATCCGGCACCTGGTCGCGGAGGGGCTGAGTCGTCGCGTCGGTGAGCAGTTGCACACGAGTCATGGCACGCCCCTCATGTCCTGAGCCCCCACGGGCCCAGCCATCGTCTTCACCCGGACCCTACGGACAAGACCCGTGGCACCCCGGTTGCGCCCAGTAAAGATGAAAGGGGGGCCGGACTTGGTTCCGGCCCCCCCTCCCTCAGCGTAGTCCGCGCGCCTGTTACTTGCAAAGACCCGGTGCAAAGCCGGCCGTCCGGAGGGATTCAGGAACGCTCGCGCAGTAGTTCTTTCCCGCCTTATCGACCATCGCCATCATCCCGCCCGCCCTCTTGCTGATCTTCTGGAGCTCGGCCTGGATCGCGGCCAGCTCCTTCTTGAGGGCCATCAAGTCATCCCCCGTTGCCTTCATCATCGCCTTGTCAGCCTGCATCATCTCTGCCGCCCCGGCGGGAGAGATGCCGAGACCGAAGCCGATCATGGTGACGATGAGCCCTACGATCATCACGGTGCGTGTCATGTTCTCACCTCCCTTCGGGTCGAAGTGTGTTACCTACGGAAAGGGCACAAACTTCCGCTCTGGACCGTTCGCCTAGTATAGTAAATCACAAATGGCTTAGCAATGAATCGTTTGGGCTGATCCTTCGACTGGATCAGGGGGAGCATGCCTGTAAAGGAATTTAAGAGTCACTACGCCAGTCGTAGACCTCCTTCAGCTTCTTCAGGATCGCCTTGCCCCGGACCACCACCTCGTCCAACTGGTTCGTGCACTGCAGGCCGACCGTGAGGACGCCGCGCTCATCGAGCGCCTCGATGACGCCGGTTGCGGTGATCCGGTCTCCCGCGCGGACCGGGGCGGTGAACTCCATCTCCTGTCGGAGGTAGACGCACTAAGGGCACAGTTCAGCGACCACCCCGGAGAACAAGCTCGCGGTATGAAACCCGTGGGCGATCCGCCCCTTAAAACGGGTCTTCTGAGCGAGCACCTCGTTGAAGTGCAGGGGATTGAAGTCGTTGGAGAGGAAGCCGAAGGAGAAGGTCCCGGCATCTGTCATCATCTTCGTGAGCGTGAGGGTCTTGCCGACGTAGAGGTCGGCATGGGTGGGTTTCCGGGTTTCCTTGGTATGCCCGTACAGCTCGACGCCCCCGAGAGACGCCAGGCAGCCGCCCGTATGCCTCCGGGCATTCACGCTGCCACTCGGGGATCTCAGTCAGCACCTTTTCGGACAGGCGCAGTTGATCGAACGCGCCGTTGGGCAATGTCCCGGTCATCTGTATCATACTGCCCCTCCCTCTATGCGGAAAGCCTCTGGATCACCCTTCACTTATCTTTGACGCCGCACGAGGGAAAGGGATGCAGCCGACCGATCCTTTCTTGGCCATCGCCTTACTGGACAGCAGAGGGAGAGGGCACAGTCCATCCTTGCTTAGCGTGCTCACTGTTAGCCTCCGGAGGGGCGCTCCACGTGCCCGCCGAACTTCTGCCGCATCGCCGATAACAGCTTTTCGGCAAAGGTGTGCTCTTGCCGTGACCGGAAGCGCGCGTAGAGCGACGCTGAGAGCACCTCCGCCGGCACGGCCTCCTCGATCGCGGCCATAATCGTCCAGCGTCCTTCACCGGAGTCCTGGACGAAGCCGGTGTAGTTCGAGAGCGTGGGGTTTTCGAGGAGCGCCATCGCCGTCAGGTCGAGCAGCCAGGAGCCGACGACGCTGCCGCGCCGCCAAACCTCCGCGATATCGGCGAGATTCAAGTCGTAGCGGCAGTCCTCAGGCAGCTCCTTCGACCCGGCATTGCGCAGGATGTCGAAGCCCTCCGCATAGGCTTGCATCAAGCCATACTCGATGCCGTTGTGGACCATCTTGACGAAATGCCCGGCGCCCGGCGCGCCGCAGTGCAGGTACCCGTCCTCGGCGGTCCCGTCGAGCGCGCCACGTCCGGGGGTGCGGGGGGTGTCACCGCGGCCCGGCGCAAGCGCGTTGAAAATTGGATCGAGACGTGTGACCGCTTGTGCCTCTCCGCCGATCATCATGCAGTATCCTCGTTCCACTCCCCAGATCCCGCCGCTGGTGCCCACGTCCACGTACAGAATGCCACGCTCCTTCAATGTCTTTGCGCGGCGCACGTCATCTTTGAAATAGGAGTTGCCCCCGTCGATGATGATGTCACCCTCTTCCATCCGCTGTGCCAGCGCCATGACCGTCTGCTCCGTCGGGTTCCCTGCCGGGACCATGACCCACGCCGCCCGCGGTCTGGTCAGTGTGCGAACGAACTCGTCCAGCGATGTCGCTCCTGTTGCCCCTTCGCTTGCTAACCGATGTACATTGTCGGCGCTCAGGTCGAACACAACGCACGAATGCCCACCGCGCAGCAAGCGGCGCACCATGTTGGCCCCCATTCTTCCTAGACCGATCATGCCGAGCTGCATGGCACGTGCTCCCCTTCGATGAAGGCTGCGAACGTTGCCTTACCCTAACGCTTCGCTGATTGCGGCCTGCAGTGCCGCCAGGCCGGCCCGCACGTCTGAGCCCAGATGAACGCGCAGCGCCCGCCGCTTCCGCTCCGCCAGCACCTGGAAATCGCCGCGGGCCTGCGCCGCCTTGACCGCGCCAAAGGTATAGCGGTGTCCGGGCACCGGCAGGTCGATCGCGTCGTCGCAGGTGATCTGGAGGAAGACACCGGTATTCGGTCCACCCTTGTATGCCTGACCCGTGGAATGCAGGAACCGCGGCCCGAAGCCGAGACAGGTGGCCACGCTCTTTGCGTCTCGGACGGCGTGCCGCATCGCTTGAAGCTGCGCCTCGTGCGCCCCATTCATCTCGAGATACGCCAGGATCGCGAAATAATCGCCCGGTGCGAGTCGGTTCAGGTGGGCCCTGAGGTACCCGGGGAACGACCGGTCTCGGCCCGCTGCCTTTGCCAGCGACACGGCATTGTTCTCGTCGGTGAACAGCCTGATCCCACCGTCGTGCAGGATCGGGGTCTCCGGCGGCAGCGAGCCGGTCTTCTCATATTGCTCCGTCAGCCTCCGCGTCGCCACCTTGCTGGCTTCCACGTCAGGTTGATTGAAGGGGTTGATGCCGATGATCGACCCTGCCACTGCGGTCGCGATCTCCCATCGGAAGAACTCCTGCCCCAAGCCATACAGGTCGGCGACCAAGATCCGCACCACGGGCTGCCCGGCCCCTTCAAGGGCATCGATCGCGGCATCCTGCGACGGATCAGGCCTGGACTCCAATCTGAGGTAAACGAACAGGCGATCCATCCCGTAGACCTCGGGCAGGCCGAGCGCTTCCCGGTCGATCGGGATCAATCCCTTCCCCTCTTTGCCGGTCGATTCCGCCAGCAGTTGCTCCAACCAGGCGCCAAGATCCCGGATCCCGGGCGATGTGGTGATAGTCACCTTGTCACGCCCGTGCCTGGCGAGCACGCCCAGGATCGTGCCCAGCACCACGCCGGGGTTGTCCTCGGCCGGGACGCAGGATGCGCAGACCTGCACCATCTCCTCCGCACGGTCCAACAATTTCGGCACGTCAACTCCCATGATGGCCGACGGCACCATGCCGAAATTCGACAGGGCGGAGTACCGGCCGCCGATACTTGGTAGCCCGAAGAAGACGTGACGGAAACCGTCGCTCTCGGCGACCTGCTGCATCTTCGAGCCGGGGTCCGTGATCGCGATGAACCGGGTGCCCGGCTTGTCGGCGTCGGCGCCCCGCTTCACGCGCTCAAAGAAATACTGCTTGAAGATGTTCGGCTCCAGGGTACTGCCCGATTTGCTCGACACGATGAAGATCGTCTTGGCAAGGTCCACTTTGTCTTCGAAGGTCTTCACTTGGGCGGGGTCGGTCGAGTCGAGAACGTGAAGCTCGGGGTACCCGTCGAGCTTGCCGAAGGTCATCTTGATCACCTCGGGGCACAGGCTTGATCCCCCCATGCCTAACAGCAGCGCGTGCCTGAACCCGGCGGCCTTGACCTCTTCGGCGATGGTCGTGAGGTGATCCGTATGCGCCAACTGGTCCTCGGTGATCTCCAACCAGCCGAGCCAATCTGCCTCATCCATGCCCGTCCAGAGTGATGCGTCGCGCGCCCACAGTCTCCGGACTTTGCCGCCCGTGCGCCAATCTTGAAGCGTCAATCTGACGGCGGCCGCAAGATCGTTCGGAAGTGTATAGGCCTGACGATTGACCTGCGGCTGAACGGCCACTCTATTGTCTGTCCACCGCGCTGAGCAACTTTTCAAATGGTTCGGCGAACAGCCGCACCCCATCATCGACCAGCCTGTCAGTCACCTCCTTCATCGAGATGCCGGCCTGCTCAAGCGCCTCCATTGTGTCCTGCGCGCCCCCGAGATCCTCTTCGAGACTTGCGCGGGGACGACCGTGATCGCGGAACGCCTCAAGGGTCGATGGCGGCATCGTATTCACGGTGTCGGGACCGATCAGCTCCTCGACATAGATCACATCGCGATAGTTCGGGTTTTTGGTGCTCGTGCTCGCCCACAGGACTCGCTGCGTTTGGGCGCCCTTGCGCGCAAGCGCCTCCCACCGGGTGCCGCGAAACAGCGCCTTGTACCGCTGATAGGTCAGCTTTGCGTTGGCGATGGCGATCTTGCCGATAATACGTTGCAGCAGCGATCGCTCGGTCGCGCTGGTGGCGATCTTGAGCCGAGCGGCGGCGAGCGCGTCGATGGCAGTATCGATGCGGCTGACGAAGAAGCTGGCCACACTGGCGACTCTGCTCAGGTCGCCGCCTCGTACCGCACGCGTTTCGAGCCCGGCGATGTAGGCCTCGACGACGCGCTCGTAGGTCTGCTGCGAGAAGAGCAGTGTGACGTTGACATTGATCCCTTCTCCGATGAGCAGCTTGATGGCGGGGATGCCTTCCGGAGTGCCCGGGACCTTGATCATGACGTTGTCGCGCCCGACCGCCCTCCAGAGCCGCCTGGCTTCCTCGATCGTGGCCTGTGTGTCGCGGGCGAGGTAGGGTGAGACCTCCAGGCTGACGAAGCCGTCCCGCCCGTTGGTCTTCTCATAGACCGGCCACAACACGTCGGCGGCGGCTTGAATGTCGGGGATCGCCAACGACTCGTACAGCGACTTGGGATCCATATCTTTTCTGCCCTTTAGGGCCTTGAGATCGTCCGCATAGTCGGTGCTGCCCGTGATCGCCTTCTCGAAAATGGCTGGGTTGGAGGTGATGCCACGCAACCCGTCGCTGTCCACCAGACGCTGCAGCTCGCCACTGGTGATGAGGCTACGCCGAATGTAATCGAGCCAGACCGACTGTCCATACTGGAGTAGGGCTTGAAGGGGATTCATTGATTCACCTCCTCGGGCCTGTTCAGCCGAATGATAGCACGGGAATCCTCGCTGAAGATCAAAAACCCCGATCCGTACAGTCGGACTTGTAGCACTCACCCATGAACGTGAGAAGAGTCTTGAGATTCGAGCACTGGACTCTTGTGAGGGTTGTTTCCAGCGAGCCCCCTGACGACTATTCCCCGCTCTGTTGAATCAGCTTGGCCACGAGTCCGGTCCAGCCGGTCTGATGGCTGGCGCCGATGCCGGCGCCGTTGTCGCCGTGGAAATACTCGTGGAACAGGATCAGATCACGCCAGTGCGGATCGCCCTGAAATTTCTCGATGCCTCCATAGATCGGGCGCCGGCCATCGGGGCCACGCAGGAAGATGCGCGTCAGGCGGCGAGAGATTTCTCCTGCTACCTCCCACAAGGTCATCATCCGGCCGGAGCCGGTGGGACACTCCACCTTGTAGTCGTCACCCAGGTAGTAGTGAAACTTTTGCAGCGACTCGATGATCAGGTAGTTCACCGGGAACCAGATCGGCCCGCGCCAATTCGAGTTGCTGCCGAAGAGCCCGGTGCTCGATTCGCCCGGCTCGTAGTCCACCCGATGCTCCATGCCGTGGATCGAGAGGGTGTAGGGATGTTCGCGATGGATGCGTGACATCGCGCGCACGCCGTGGGGGGAGAGGAATTCCGCCTCGTCAAGCATATATCGCAGCACCTGCCGCAGCCGTGTTGGATTGACCAGCGAAAGGATTCGACGCACCCGGAGGTCTGGTGTCGTCTGCGTTTCGACGTACTCGCCGAGTTCCGGCCGATTTTCGATGAACCACTGCATTCGGCGCTTGAACCCGGGAAGGGTGTCCACAACATCTGACACCAACGCCTCGATGGCAAACAGGGGGATCAGGCCGACCATCGACCGTATCTTGAAAGGGAAGGGGCGGCCATCGGGCAGGTGCAGCACATCATAGTAGAAGCCGTCCTCCGCGTTCCACAGCTCGATCCCCTCGCCGGCGATGTTGTTCAGCGCGCGACAAATGTAGACGAAGTGCTCGAAGAACTTGCTTGCCACGTCTTCGTACGCAGCGTCCTCCCGGGCCAGCTCCAGGGCGAACGCCAGCATGTTAAGGCAGTACATCCCCATCCAGCTCGTCCCGTCCGATTGCTCGATGTGCCCGCCGGTGGGTAGCGGCGCGCTGCGGTCGAAGACCCCGATGTTGTCCAGCCCAAGGAACCCTCCCTGGAACACGTTCTTTCCATCCGCATCCTTCCGATTGACCCACCAGGTGAAGTTGATCAACAGCTTATGGAAGACCCGCTCCAGAAACCTGCGATCTCCGGTGCCTCGGCGTTTCTTGTCGATCTTGTAGACGCGCCACGCCGCCCAGGCGTGCACCGGCGGGTTGACGTCCCCGAACGCCCATTCATAGGCGGGCAGTTGGCCGTTCGGATGCATGTACCACTCGCGCAGCATCAACAGCAGTTGTTCCTTCGCGAAGTCGGAATCGACCAGCGCGAGCGGGATGCAATGGAACGCGAGGTCCCAGGCGGCGTACCAGGGATACTCCCACTTGTCCGGCATGGAGATCACGTCGGCGTTGTAGAGATGCGTCCACTCGTGGTTGCGGCCGTGCAGTCGCTCGGCGGGCGGCTCAGGCCCGGTCGGATCGCCTCTAAGCCATCGAGCCACATCGTAGTGATAGAACTGCTTGCTCCAGAGGAGCCCGGCGAATGACTGGCGCATGACGTTTCGAGCGTCAGGCGAGAGACTCCCGGGAATGACCGTGGCGTAGAACTCACTGGCTTCGCGCTGGCGTTCAGAGATGATCTGGTCGAAGTCGGCCCCGAAAGGCCCTTTCCCGGTGGGTGACAGTTCCGCATCGGTGAACCGCAGCCGTACGGTGACACTTTCACCCGGTCCGATTGTCAGGGGATAGTGAGCGGCCGCCTTCGTGCCCACTTGCTCCGGGTTCACGGCGTGCTTCGCGCCATGCACGATATACTCGTGAATGCCGTCCTTCACGTAGGGTGAGTCGTTCTCGCTCCCGTAAAGTCGCCGGCTGTTTGTTTCATTCTCCGTGAAGAGCAATTCGGGGAGGCTTTCGCAGTAGAGCCGGCGGTGGCCGTAGTACTGATGGTTCAGCTCAACCACGCTGGTCCCCCTGACGGCCGGACGTTTGCGAAGTCGTGGCCGTCGCACATCGAGGCCCCACGACCAGGTGTTGCGGAACCAGATCGTCGGCAACAGGTTCACCTGCGCCGCCTCCGGCCCGCGATTGATGACCTGAAGGCGTATGAGGATCTCTTCGGGCGTGGCCTTGGCGTATTCGGCGAAGACGTCGAAATAGCGGTCGCCGTCGAACACTCCGGTATCGAGCAGTTCAAACTCCGGGGCGCCTCGTCCCCGGCGACGGTTCTCTTCCACCAGCCGTCCATACGGGAAGGCGGCCTGAGGATACTTGTAGAGATACTTCATGTAGGAGTGAGTGGGCGTCGAGTCTAGATAGAAGTAATACTCTTTGACGTCCTCTCCGTGATTGCCTTCGTTTCCCGTCAGGCCAAAGAGGCGCTCCTTCAGAATCGGGTCGCGGCCATTCCAGAGGCTCAGCGCAAAGCAGACATACTGGTGCCGATCGCAGATGCCGCCAAGACCATCCTCCCCCCACCGATAGACTTTCGAGCGGGCGTGGTCGTGAGGGAAGTAGTCCCAGGCGGTTCCGTAGGGACTGTAGTCCTCTCTCACTGTCCCCCAGGCGCGCTCGCTCAGATAGGGGCCCCAGCGCTTCCAGTGCCGCTTGCGTTGGCACGATTCCTGAAGCCTCTTCTCCTCTTCTGTCACGGTCTCTACTCCTTATGAATCTTTGATCGTCTTGGTAACTACGTGAGCACTTGTCCGCGTCCGTGCTCGCGCATCTTACTTCACGAGTTTTTCGATTCGCTTTCCAAAGTACACTCGCCAGCTCTGGGGCAAGGCTGTGACCTGCACAGCGCGTCGGAGCGTGCCCACATCATCCTTTTCCCGCACGTACAGCCGCGTAATGTCAGCAACCGTGATGTTGTGTTCGTCTCGACTGACTAGCTCTATCCCATCCCCGGTTCCGACCTCCCCCTCTTGCATCACGGCGAAGTAGAATCCGGTGCAACCGCTATGGAGAAACCGCTTGATGATGTCATCCCGCCCGAACTTGGCCGCGAGCTTGTAACAGGGAAGCCGTGGCTCAGTCACCATCACCTCGGCCGATCCTATTCGGAACCGATCTCCGATGTTCACGCTGTCTTCCCGCAACCCCTCCATCGTGAAGTTCTCTCCGAACATGCCCCAGGGCAGATCGACACCGGGTAATTGCTCGCGCCAATACTCATAATGCTCGATCGGGTACCCATAGGCCGCCTTGCTGAGCCCGCCATGCACCGACAGGTCAGCCTGTCTGTCACCGTCGAGATTGAGCGTTCGCAGCCTGATGCGGCCCTCGACCCGCTCTTTGAAAATTCCGGTCGTGACCGTCTTGCCCTTATAGATCACCTCCCGGGGATGCCCGATATTGACAGAGACCAGTCTCATTTCATCTCTCGATCAACTCCAAGCCGTGACCGTCCCGATCTCTCACCAGGAAGCCTCTCTTGTATCCCAGGCTTCCACCCGGCAAATCGACAACCCCGTCTGTCCGGGGGCCTTCGGTCTGCCGGATTAATCCACCGGCTTGACCTCCTCCATCAATGTGAAGAAGCCTTCGGCGAGTGTCGGGTGGATGTAGACAGCCCCCTTGAGGAGGGTGTATGGAATACCGGCGACCATGAGCACGCCGAGCGTCTGAACCAACTCTCCCCCCTCCGTTTGCCAGGATGGCGGCGCCCAGGATTCGGTCGCTCGACGCATCCACCACGATCTTCATCAGACCGGCTGTCTCATCGCGCTCGATGGCACGGGCGACCCACGTCATTGGGATCCTTCCGATTTTCAGTCTCCGGCCAGTCGCCCTTGCCTCCTTCTCGGTCATGCCGACGCGACCCAGCTGCGGATCTGTAAACACCGCGTACGGCACAATACGATTATCGATCGCCAGATGCTTGCCCTCCACGAGATTCGCGTAGAGGATCTGATAGTCGTTGTACGAGATGTGCGTGAACGCGGGTCCACCTTTCACGTCGCCCAGGGCCCAGACGGCGGGCGCGCTCGTTTCCAGACGGCCGTTCACCTTGATGAAGCCGAGCATGTCGGTCTCAACGCCCGCCTTTTCCAGCCCGAGGTCGTCGGTGTTGGGCCTACGGCCGGTGGCGACCAGCAGGTGGGAACCGGACAGCGTGGAAGGGCCGCCACCCTCGTCATGGGTCAGAACGATCTGGTCGTTCGCCTTTTCCACGCGCGTTGTGCGTGCGTTGAGTACAAAGCGGGTCCCTTCGGCTTCAAGAGCCTTCTGTAGCTCCCTGGCGACGTCCGCGTCCTCGCGGCTGAGGATCTCGTCACCTCTGTGAACGATCGTCACTTGGCTGCCGAACCGACGAAACATCTGTCCGAACTCCAGTCCGATGTAGCCACCGCCGAGGATAAGCAAGTGCTCGGGGAGCTCCCTCAACTCCATGAGGCTGGCGTTGGTCAGGTAGCCGACACCGGCCAGCCCCGGGATGGACGGGATCTCGGGACGGGTGCCCGTGTTGATGAAGATCCGTTCGCTCTCCAACATGTCATCTCCAACCCGGAGCCGTTTGGGACTAGCGAACCGCGCGTGTTCCCGGTAAAGATGCAGATTCTTGCGGCTATCCACCTGGTGTTGCTTGCCGGAGCGGAACCGCTCTACGGTCCGGTCTTTCAGGGCGACGATCTGGGACAGATTGACGCTCACCTCGCCCGCTCGCACGCCCCAGCGGGCGGCGTTGCGCGCGTAGTGGGCCACCTGGGCACACGCGACCATCGTCTTTGTGGGCGTGCAGCCCGTATTGATGCAGGTGCCGCCCAGATGCTCTCTCTCGATCAGGGCCACGGTCCACCCCAGGTCGGTGAGCCGTTGGGAGAGTGGGTTGCCGCCCTGACCGGACCCGATGATGATCGCGTCGTATTTCATGAGGTGGCCTCCTTCTCACCAGAGCCGCTTGAGCAGATGGTTCCCCACACGCAGTGCGTTGGCCATGATCGTGGGTACCGGCGTTGCCATTTTCCCACCCAATGGCGCAGGCCGCCGGACACGCTGTCCAGATGATCCGTATACCTTGGCGGAAGCTTCCAAGGTGTCTGCTGCCACCAGGGTCCTCCGATCTCGAGACGCGCGATCCGCATCCACGGACGAGCGGCACATGGATTCATCGTGACCTCCCCGCTCCTCGCCGACGCGAGGGTTTCGCCTGTGGAGTCGCCCCTGCGGCCTTGCGGGTCGCCGGCCAGACCCCCAGCACGTCCTCGACGGCGGCGCGCAACAATTCCGCTGCACTCCAGGCTTGCGCAATGCAGCCGCGCGGTCGGTGTGGCGCATCGCCGTCGAAGATCTCCGAGACCTGACCGAGACCGGCGTCACTCAGGTGCTCGCGGAAGCCGGTCAGCCACTGCGAGGTCCTCTGACGACTTTTCTTGCTTCGACCGTTCACCTTCAGATAGGCCGTGATGAACGCCCCCATCAGCCATGGCCACACGGTCCCCTGGTGGTAGGCTCCGTCGCGGCTCCGCTGGTCGCCCTCGTATCGTCCACGATACTGCGGATCGCTCGGCGCGAGGCTCCTCAACCCGCACGGCGTAAGGAGCTCGCGCTCGACCACCTCGACCACGCGCCTCGCCTTCTCGCGCGGGAGCATCGTATGCGTCAGGCTGACGGCGAAGATTTGATTGGGCCGGATGGAGCCGTCGCGAGCGTCTCCGTCAACGACGTCGTAGAGACACCTGGCCTCTTCGTTCCAGAAGACGCGAATGAAGTTCTGCTTCGCCCGAGTCGCCATGTCGGCGTAACGTGTCCGGCCATCCCGGTCACCGAACACCTTCGCCAGGCGCTCCATGACGCAGAGTGCGTTGTACCAGAGCGCCTGAATCTCCACGGGCTTGCCGTGGCGAGGCGTCACCACCCAATCGCCGACCTTGGCGTCCATCCAGGTCAGTTGCACCCCTGGTTCGCCCGAGGCGAGCAATCCGTCGCCATCCACGCGAATGCCGTAGCGCGTGCCGCGCGCGTGCCAGGCGATGATGTCGGTCAGCACCTCGTAGAGATTACCACGGATGAAGGTGGCGTCGCCGGTGTATTCGGAGAGCGCGCGCACAGCCTCGAAGAACCAGAGGGTTGCGTCGACCGTGTTGTACTCGGGAGGCGCGCCAGCGTCCGGGAATCGGTTCGGGAATATGCCGCGATCGACGTGGCGGGCGAACTCCAGCAGAATGCTCTCGGCCACATCGAAGCGGCCCGTGACGAGCGCCAGTCCCGGCAACGCGATCATCGTGTCGCGACCCCAATCGCTGAACCAGTGGTAGCCGGCGATGACCGTCTTCTGATCCCCCCGCTTGACGATGTACTGATCGGCGCCCGCCGCAAGCGCTTGAACGAGTTCATCGTCAGACGGGGATGCCGCGAGCAGCGCCTTGCGCCGCTTGATCTCGGCCTTCCGATACCCCATGGCGCGGCTGACGTCGTGCCGCTCTGTTGACGCGATGACGGTCGCGCTCGTGCGATGAGTGAGATCGAACGTCAGCGCGAACGGGCTGAACAAGTCTTCTCTGAAGTCGAGGCCCCGCTCGAGCTCCGCTCGGTACTCGAAGTTCCGATACCAGAAGCCCGCCGCATCGAGCTCTTCGGCATCGTGTGAGAAGTGCAGCGCAGGCAGCCCGTCGTAAGGGGCCACCGTCGCCACATCCTTTTCCGTCTGGACGTGGGAATTGAGCGCGTCATTCTGGTGTGTCGTGCTGTGATAATCGCGAAACGCGATGAGCGGGCGCACCTCAAGCTGCACGCGTCGACCATCGAGCGGCGGCCGAGGGGGAGCGTCACCACTGATGGGTCGTAGCTCGTATCGAATGACTGTGCTGTTTTCGCCCTGAAGCATGAACACAGACTTCTCGATCTCCACCCCTTCGGTCGCGTAGGTGAACACGGGAAATGGATCGAGCCGGAATCTTGTGAGGAACTGGTAGCCGTGCGGATGCACGACGCCGGGATACTGGTTGGCCGATAGCTCGAAGCGTTGCCCATCGATGAGCAGCACCTCCTCCAACTTTGAGAGCAGGACCAACCGGCTGGCGGGCGGCCGACCGGCGGCGATCAGCAGGCCGTGATAGCGCCGAGTGTTCAGACCGATGATGGTTGAGGAGGCAAAGCCGCCGAGCCCGTTGGTCTCCAGCCATTCACGCTTCAACGCGGCGTCGAGGTTACCGCATATGTCTCGACCGAATTCAATCATGGGTCGAGTCTCTCGTGTTCACTTGCCTTTGACGATGAAAAGAGGAGTAAGGATGCAGGGTGGCCAGCGTGGTGGACGTCAGCAGGCGCGGGCGGGTTGTGTGATCCGTTTCTCGAGAAATCGTCGTATCCGGTTGCGTGTCTCAAGGGAGATCTCCTTTGAGGGGAGAGACCTGAGTGCCTCGACGCTCTTCCGGTACGTCTCAAGAAATAGCACACAATCGCGGCAATCGTAAAGATGCGTATTACAGACCGCACGTGTCTGAGGGTCGAGCGTTGCAGACAGATAGTCGATGATCAGGGTCGTCACTTTTCGACAATTCATTCCGGCTCCTCAGGGGAGGAGATGAGACGGACAAAGAACCCGCCGCTCGTGTCCCTTTTACCTTAGACGCTGGGAAAGAAGGAAGGATGCGCGGAATGTGGAAGGGCTAGGAGGGTGGAGAGGGGTTAACGGTTAGGCGGCGATCCCTTGATCCTTTCTTGGAGGAACTGCCGGACCTGCTTCCGCATCTCCAAGGGGATGGATTCGTAGCGCAGTGACTGAGCGGCTTGAACCGTTTTCTGGTAGGTCCTTATGAAGGCGATGCAGTCAGGGCACTCCCGCAGATGCGCTTTGAACGCCAAGGCTGTCTCAGCATCCAGTTCCCGGGTCATGTAGTCAAGGATTAACGCGGTAATCTGCTGACAGGTAATCTTGGCGTTCTTGGAACGTGGACGTTGGGGTGAGGTGTGTTCGACCATACGATGGGGGCTCATCACGAAGGTGAGTATCCGAGAGAGACCGCTAACTTTCCCCGCAAGAACAGACGGGCGCGATGGAGTCGCGCTTTGACCGCCGGAATGCTTACGCCCAGGGTTTCCCCGATCTCACGATTCGGAATCCCTTGCAGATCGCTCAGGACGATCACGGCCTTATCCAGCGGCGGGAGTTCCTCGAGGGCCTCTCGGATCAGCCGGTGCAGCTCCTGTTTCTCAAGGCGGAGATCGAGCTCATTCTCCCAGTTGAATACCGGCCTCACCTCGTGATGCCCGTCCTCCTGGAATCGGGGCAAATAATCGTCCAGGAGGACCTCTTTGGTTCGCTTCCGCTTGCGGAGCCTGCTGAGGGCTACATTTGTGGTAAGACGGTAGAGCCACGTGGAGAAGACTGATTCGCCTCGGAACGTCTTGACCTTCTGATGGACCGCCAGGAACACTTCCTGGACGACCTCTTCCGTCTCCGCCTCATTGCCAATGAGCTTGAACGCCTGTCGGTAGACCTTGGTGACATGCTGGCGGAAGATCGCCTCAAAGGCCCCGTAGTCGCCGGCCTTCACCTGTTGGATGAGCACCCGCTCTTCGTCGTAGGAAGTCCGGCTCTTTGCCGTCGAATGAAGAAGCTCTGTCGATCCCCTCTGGCCCATTGTCACCGCCCTCGGCCCCTTTTCACAGAGGGAAGATACCAGTTCCCACTTAAATGACGTCGTCAATGCCGAGCAGAGGGCCGGACGCTTCCGGCCCTCTGCACCGACACCATGCCGCAAGCGCGTTACTTGCAGAGACCCGGAGCGAAGCCGGTCGCCAGGAGAGCGTCGGGGACGCTCTTGCAGTAGTCGCCTGCCGCTTTGTCGACCATCGCCGTCATCGCGCCCGCCCGCTTGGTGATCTTCAGGAGCTCGGCCTGGATCGCGGCCAGCTCCTTTTTGAGGGCCATCAGGTCGTTCCCGGTCGCCTTCATCATCGCCTTGTCAGACTGGATCATCTCTGCCGCCCCGGCGGGGGAAATGGCGAAGCCAGGGCCGATCAGGGTGACGACGAGCGTGGCGAGGAGCCCTACGATCATCGCAGTGCGTGTCATGTTCTCACCTCCTTTCATGTGGCAGTTCTGCTACTCAGGGAGTGGCAGAGGTTCCCGGGCGGCGCGAGGCGCTCGCCTCGTGGATGGTGGTCAGCAGGATCTCTCGAACCAGGGGCTTCTCCAACACCCTAAAGGCCCCGGCCTGCAATAATTGATTGGTTGACGCGAACGATGGTTGACTGGCGAGGAGAATCACCGGGGTGAGAGGGGCGACCTCGTTCAGGAGGGGAAGGGCCGTCGCGGCATTAAGGCCGGGGAGATGCATGTCGAGCAACAGGAGATCGTACTCCTCGGCTATGAGGGTCCGGACGGCTTCTGTAAGGTTGTTCAGCACGCGCACCTCGATTCCCTCTCTTCGAGCAAAGGAGCTTAGCTGCTCCGCGTCGTGATAATCGTCATCAACCACCAGGATTCGCACAGTCTCCTCTTTTCCAGGTCATCTACGTGTTGTCTTAATGGCAAAATGAGTGCCAAGAGGGCTTCGTTTTTGAAGTATTGAATTTCAAAAAGGTGATCGTGTGAGAACGATCCGGGGTGGGGTCGCGTGGTAGGGTGATTTGCCCGAAGATCAGCCTCGTGTTCGGGCAGGTTGTCGGGCAATCCCGATCAGTGCCCCTATTTCCGGGTACGTCGCAGGGAGTGCCCCGGGGGCCCGCAACGATGCTAGGCGAAGTTAATTGGATCGGCGCTAGGCGAGGTATTCTTCGGGGCGGATCTGGTAGGTCAGGACCTTTCGGTAGAGCGTCTTCGGGTCGATGCCGAGGATGGCGGCGGCCTTTCCACGATGGCCCCGGACCTGCTGCAGCACGTCAACGATATGCCTGCGCTCCTGCGCGTGGAGTCGTCGGGATTCTGATCCCTCTTGCTTGCCGCCCGCCTGGAGATCTAACGGCAGGTCCTGCAACTCGATCAGCTCTCCCGGCGCCAGCATGAGGGCGCGCTGAATCACATGCTTGAGTTCCCGCACATTGCCCGGCCAGGGATAACGTAGGAGAGCGTGTTCGGCATCCTCCGAAAGCCGCATCGGCGAAAGGGAGGGGCGATCGACAAGGAAGTGCCCGGCAAGCAGCAGGATATCCTCCGGTCGCTCCCTCAAGGGTGGGAGTGTGATGGTGACTGTATTAATTCGATAGAACAGGTCCTGTCGGAACTCCCCCTGGCGCACCGCGTCGGCCAAGTCTGTATTGGTGGCGGCCACGACCCGAACATCGACCTGTCGCGGCCGGGTCCCCCCGACGCGGTAGAACGACTGCGTCTCAAGAGCCCTGAGCAGCTTCACCTGGCTGTCAAGCGGCATCTCGCCGATCTCGTCCAGCAAGACCGTCCCTTTATCAGCCATCTCGAACAGGCCCGGCTTAGTAGCGTGGGCGCCCGTGAAGGCGCCTCGCTCGTGGCCAAACAGCTCGCTCTCCAGGATCTCCCGTTGAAGCCCTCCGCAGTGGATGGCGACGAACGGGCCAGTCTTCCGCGGTGATCGACCGTGAATAGCCCTCGCCAGCAGATCCTTGCCGGTGCCGCTCTCTCCAAGGATGAGGACCGAGGAGTCGGTCGGAGCGGCTCGATTGATCAGTTTCAGCACCCCTAACATCTTGGGGCTTTCGGTGATCAGCTCTGATTCTTCCTGTGCGGACTCCAGCCTTGACCGAAGAAGAAGATTCTCGCCGACGAGGCGTCGCTTCTCGAACGCCTTCCGGATGAGCAGATCGAGTTTTTCGATCTTACACGGTTTGGTCACATAGTCGTACGCCCCCAGCTTCACGGCCTCAATGGCTGTCGCGGTGCTGGCGTAGCCGGTCATGACGATGACCTCTGGGGGTTCAGGGTGCTCTCGCAAGCGGCGCATCACGTCGATTCCGCCCAGGCCAGGCATCTTAAGATCGAGGAGGACGACATCCGCTGGGCTCTGTTGCAGAACCTCCAGGGCCTTGACGCCGTCTTCGGCTGCCCAAGCCTGGTACCCACGGCGCTCCAGTTCTCGGACCAGGAGTTTCCGAAAATTCGCTTCATCGTCCGCGACCAGGACTCGGATGGTGGATGGCTTCATACGGTTCCTCAGACGCCCTCTCGAGGGATCGGAAGGATAATCCGGAACTGGCTTCCACGCCCAACCTCGGATTCGACCTCCATCTGACCGCCGTGTTCCGCCACAATGCTGTGACAGATCGCCAGGCCGAGCCCGGTCCCCCGCTGTTCGCCCTTGGTGGTGAAGAACGGCTCGAAGATCTTTCCGAGCAGTTCCGGAGGAATTCCACACCCGGTATCTTCGAACTCGATGGCGACTTCGTTGCCGGCCTGAGTGGCCCGCTTGAGGGTCCGGACGGTCAGCCTGCCCTTTCCGCGGCACGCCTCCAGCGCATTGACAGCCAGTGCCAGGAACACCTGGCGAAGCCGATTCTGATTGGTCTGAAGAATAGGAATGTGAGGATCGAGTTCGAAATGGAGCGCAAGATTGTTGAATCGAGGTTGGTGGGAGGTTGGTTCCAACGATTTCTCCAGAATATGATTGATGTCGGTCGGCTCCCGATCGCCGCCCTCGGCGCGAACGAACTGGAGGAGACTCCCGGTGATCTCCTTGCATCGATACGCCTCTTCCTCGATCACCGCGAGATACTCGGGAAATTCCTGGAACGCGGCCTGCGCGCGAAGCAACGGGTCGGTCGCCCTGTCTAACAAGCCCTCGGCGCAGCCGGCGATCGTGGCCAGAGGATTATTGATCTCGTGAGCCACCCCGGCGGCCAGTTGCCCTAATGAGGCCAGCTTCTCCGCCTGCAAGAGCCGATGCTGTATAGTGGCCCGTTCCTCCTCGGCTCGCCGCAGATCTGTAATGTCCCGCGCGATCCCCATGATGACCCGGCGCCCACCGAATTCCGCCAGGCGAGCGCTGATGCTCAGGGGGATGAGCCGGCCGTCACGAGTCCGTAGATTCGTGCCCTCGAAGCTCATAATCGCACCCTGTTGCAGAACCCCCTTGACGATCGCCTCCGCTTTCTCGCGCTCTTCAATGGGGTGGATGTCGGGAATCCGCATGCGGCGGAGCTCATCGGCAGAGTAGCCCGAGGTGGCAACCGCTTGCGGGTTCGCATCAAGGATCGCGGCATTCTCAGGATCGATGAGGAAGATGGGATCGTTGGCGCTTTCGAATAGGGTCCGGTACTTCTCCTCGGATGCCTTCAAGGCTTGCTCAAATCGCTTCCGGTCGGTGATATCCCGGAGGATAGCCATGGCGCCCAGCACCTGCCCATCAGGTCCCAATAGGGGAGAAAGTGTCAGACTGACATCAATGGCGTGGCCGTCCTTGTGGTATCGGACCGTCTCGTGATAGACGGTTTGCCTGCTCTCCATCGCCTGTGCGACCTTGACTCTTGCCTCCTCCCACAGCTCCTCAGGAACAAAGCGTGCCGGGTGCCCGACGACCTCTTCCCTGTTCCAGCCAAGGATCTGCTCTGCGCCGCGGCTCCATGTCCTGATCGTGAGATCGGGATTGACGGTGATAATGCCATCGTGGGAGCTTTCGATCACCTGCTCCAGGTAGGTCTTGGACTCCATGACCTGCTTGTGCAGACGAGCGTTCTGCAGCGCGACCCCCACCTGTTTGCCGACGGTGGCCAGCAGCTCAAGTTCATCGGGCGAATAGTGCCGGGCGTTTTTGCTGGCCAGTACAATCACCCCGAGGATATCCGCCTCAGCGATGAGCTGGGCGCCTGCGATGGTTTCGATCTGCTCTTGACCGAGCAGCGGGAACTGAGAGGTCATGGGCTGCTGGTCTACCCGGACGACCGCAGGGTGCCTCAATTGGGCGATCTGGCCCGGCACCCCCTCGCCAACCTTCAGGGTCTTCACCCGCGCCGCAAGGCGATCCGAGAGCCCTTGATGGTGTGTGAGGTGGAGCAGTCCGTCGCCTCCAAGCAGGAAGATGGCGCCCGCGTCGGCGCCGAAGACCTCACACACCTTGGACAGGGCCTCGCGCAGCACCTGGTCCAGATCGAGCGAACGGCTCATCGCTGAGGCGATCGTATTCAGCGTGGCGAGCTGAGTCGTGCGACGCTCTTGCTGCAACTGGGCCGTCCGCAAGCTGCCCGCCATCCGGTTAAAATCTTCGGTCAGCTCGCCGATCTCGTCGCTGGAGACTCTCTCGATCCGCGCGTCGAGCCGGCCTTCGCCTATCGCCCTGGCCCCCTTGGCCAGGCGCCGGACCGGCTCGGCGATCCGTCGGGAGAGGAACGTGCCGAGGATAAAGGCGATGGTCAGCGCCGTGGCGATGAGGGCGGCGGCCTGTCTCATCTTTTGCATGAAGCCGGCCTGAGCGCGAGAGAGTGGGATGCTGACGAGGATCGACCAGGGTGCCCGGCTCGTCGCTGCAAAGGCATTGAGCTGATCCGTGCCGTCCAGCGAGGGGCCCTCGACGAATCCGCGATCGTTCTTGGTTGATTCCTGGAAGAGGGCGTGATCAATGACGCGCCAGCCCATCCATTCCGTCTTCGGCGGGAGGCGCAGCAGGACCGTGCCGCGTCGATCAAGGACGACGATCGTTGCGTCAGTCGGGAGCATGAGCCGGCCGAAGGCTTTTTGAAGGCCCTGGAGGTCGATGGGCGCCGCGACCGCGCCGCGAAACCGATCATTTCGGTCACGGATAGGATCCGCAATGACCACGTGTGCGAGGCCGGTTAATCTGTCGGGGATCAGCTCGCTGACCACTGGGCGGCGTGTGAGGGAGATCTCTTGGAACCACTGACGGTCCGCGTAGGAGACCCCCTGCCCTGGCGGGGAATCGATCGCCGAGGCGATCGGATCCCCTCGCTCGTCCACCACAATCAGGTTCAGGAAGTATGGGAATTTCGGCTTGAGGTTCTTCACCAGGAGGTTGAGCAGCCATCGATCCCTGACCGTGACGGCAGGGGTCTCGGCCACGGTCATCAGCACCTGCTCGGTCGCGGTGACAAACTCGTCGGCGATGGTTGCGCCCGAGGACGCGAAGCGAAGGGTCTCGAGCTGGATCATGCCGCGTTCGGCTTGCAGCTCGCGATAGGACCAATAGAGACTGAGGGCCAGGAATGGAATGAGGGTCGCCATCATCGACCCGATCAGTTTTTCACGGATTCCCCACCGGATCTTCACCGCGCTCCAGTCCTCCCACCGGGATCGGCTTCACGTGCTGTCCATCATGCCACAAGGCCTTTTGACAAGGCAAGCGATAAGGCCGCCGGCAGGCGCACATTCGCCCGTCCCATTCCCCGTGGATCAGCAGACCAAATGCCTTGACGAGGCTATGCGATGATGGTATAAAAGCCTCAGGGATAGATGATAGATGAATGTTGTCAGCCTTATCGCCCAGTCGGGCGTCGTTGCCAAAGGGGTTCTGCTCACCCTGCTCTTCTTCTCATTGGTGAGCTGGGCCCTTATCTTTATGAAGCTCAGAGTGTTCCGGCGTGGCCAGCGGGAGTCGGAGCGGTTCCTTCAACTGTTTCGGTCCTCAAAAAACCTCTACACGACCTTCGAAGAATCGAAGCGGTTCGGCAAGAGCCCTCTGGTGGGGGTCTTTCAAGAAGGATACCGTGATCTGAGCCAGTTGGTGAAGGGAAACCCCGGCCACGGCAACCCGGGGCCGGTCGCCAATGAGCCACGGGCGATGGCGCCTGAGATGGCCATCCACAAGGAGCCGCTGGAGCTGGTCAGCCGGGGGCTCCGCCACGCCAGCATGAAGGAGATCGCCCAGCAGGAACGCAACCTGATCTTCCTGGCCACCACAGGCAATGTGACGCCGTTCATCGGCCTGTTCGGGACCGTGTGGGGAATCATGGACGCGTTCGCCAGCATCGGGCAGGCCGGCTCCGCGAACCTTGGTGCCGTCGCGCCCGGCATCTCGGAGGCTCTGATCACGACAGCGGCCGGGCTGGCCGCCGCCATCCCGGCGGTCATCGCCTACAACTACTTCGTCAACCGGACCAGGCGACTGGCCACCGAAATCGAGCTGTTCGGTCTGGAGTTCCTCGCACTGGCAGAGCGGATCCTGACGAGGGGCCGGTGATGGCGGTGACCTCGTTTGGCGTGGGATCGGATCAGCGACCCGGCGGGAGCGCCCTTTCCGAGATCAACGTCACTCCGTTCGTGGACGTGGTCCTGGTCCTGCTGATCATCTTTCTCATCACGGCTCCGATGATGCTCAGGGGGATCGACGTCAAGGTGCCGAAGACCGAGACCAAGAACGTGGGGCCTGAAGAGCGGTTGATGCTGACCGTGACGAAGGAGCGGGGAATCTATCTGGACGACCAGCCTGTGACACTCCCGCGACTGGAGCGAGTCCTCGCCGGGCTGCGACAGCGCAATCCCAAGGCCGCCGTCTTCCTTCGGGCGGATGAGGGCGTGGCCTACGGGGTCGTCGTCAAGGTCATGGATGCAGTCAAGAAGGCTGGCATCGAGCGGCTGGGCATGGTGACCGAACCACTTCTTACCAAGGGTGAAGGGCGATAGCGGGATGTTGGCGGCGATGGGGCGGCGCCTTCTCCCGGTGGAGGTGTCGTACCCGGTTGGACTCTCTTTTCTCCTTCATGGTCTCATTGCAATGGTGGTGATGTTTGCCCCCCAGTGGCTGCGGGGCAAGCCTTTCACGTTGCCGGTCACGTACGAAGTGACGCTGGTGGCCCCGCCCGGGGGAGGGGGCCAGCCACCGTCGAGCCCCTCCGCCCCATCAGGATCGAAGGTCGCGGCGGCGCAGGCAAAGACATCCCCTCCGCCCCCACCGGCTGCCCGGTCGCGGGAGGTCCTGACGTTGCCGTCGGCCCCAAGGCCTGTCATGCCGCAGGCGGCTGTACGATCTCTGCCGCCTCCCGCGCGGACCGAGGAGATGACCCTGCCATCCAAGCGCACTGCCCCAGATCGGCGGCCTCCCGACCCGGTCGCATCGACTCCTCCTCCGATTGTCGCCCCGGCGAGGCCTGCCCCTGTCGTTGCTCCGCGCGTCGCGCCGATTGTTCCGCCCACCGTTGCGCCACCCCCATCGTTGGCGGTCATCAGGCCTGCGCCCGTGCGCAGCGTCGCTCCACCGCCGCCCCTGGCTCCCGTCAACCCCCCCACCGTGATTGCCCCTCGGGTTGCCGCTCCTCCCGATATCACCAAGCCCGTGATCACGCCACCGGTAGTGACGCCCCCGAAGATGGCGTCTGCCAGGGGAATGAAGCCTGCAGCACCTGCAGCAACGCTCGGGGCTCAGGCGGGATCGGCTGCCGCTCACGGACTCGGGATGGTCGCGGAGACCGGGGTGACTGTGGGCAACACCGATCCTGCACTGGCCTATTATTTTGTCCTGGTCCAGGACAAGATCACCGGGAATTGGACCCCTCCAAAGATGGGGCCGGGGACGACCGCCGGCGTCAATGTCTCCCTGAGAATTCTTCGCTCCGGCCAGGTTCGGGACCTGGCCGTTGATGCGTCATCGGGTGACCGCATCCTCGACGATTCGGCCCTTCGCGCCCTCCGCCTCTCAACCCCGCTGCCGCCGCTGCCGCCGCTCTTCAAGGCCGAGACGCTCTACCTCCAGCTCCGATTTACCTTTGTCGGAGAGAAGAGCTAATGCGATCGCTCCGTGGTGCGCATCGTGGTGTCTGGCTCCTCACCCTCGCCGCCGTTCTCGTCCCATTGTCAGCGTGGTCCGCGGAGGAGAAATTTACAATCGACATCTACAAGAAGGAGGCGCAGAAGATCGCCATCGCCATCGTCGGCTTTCCGTCCTTCAGATTTGGCGTGAAGGGCGAGGACCTCGGCACGCAGGCCGGCGGCATCCTGGTCGATGATCTCAAGAATGCCGGGATCTTCGATGTGATCGAGCCGTCTTTCCTTCCGTTCGAGGCCACCCAGGTCGGCGTTGGACAGGAACGAGGGATCATGGCGGCGTTGAACTCCCTCAAGGTCCAGGCAGTAGTGGTTGGAAAGCTCTCGTCGCGTGGAAACGAGTTGTTCTTGGAGGGACAGCTCTTTGAGGTGGCGAGGGGGGAGAGACTCTCGGCAAAGCGGTACGTCGGAGATCAGCGGACCTTGCGGACGATGGTGCACCGCCTGACGGACGAGATCGTCTTCCGGCTCACTGGAGAGAAGGGGACCGCCTCCTCGCGGATCGCCCATGTGTCATCGGTGGACGGCGCCAAGGAGATCTATGTGATGGATTACGACGGGCATAATCCCGTCCTCATCACGGGAAATCGTTCCATCAACCTTTCTCCGAGATGGTCTCCAGACGGCAAGAAGATCGCGTACACCTCGTATCGGGATCAGAACCCTGACCTCTTCGTGGTCAATCTGGAGAGCGGGCGGCGTCAGAAGGTCTCTTCGAGCCCTGGACTGAATATCGCCCCCGCCTGGTCTCCCGACGGGGAATGGCTGGCCTTCTCGATGAGCAACGACAGAGGGACGAATCTGTTTCTCAGCCGCGCCGACGGGACCGGGCTCCGTCCGCTGACGCTGGGGCCACATATCAATGTCTCTCCGTCGTTCTCTCCTAATGGCCGGCAGGTCGTCTTCAATTCGGACCGAGGTGGCACCCCCCAGATCTATGTCATGGATGTTGAAGGGACCAATGTCCGGCGACTGACCTTCGGGGTGGGGGAGTACAGCGTGTCGCCTCGGTGGTCCCCGCGAGGGGACAAGGTCGCGTTCGTGGGGCGACTGCACGGAAGCTTCGATATCCTTCTCATCAGTCCCGACGGGACGGGCGTGTTGCAGTTGACCTCGAACTCCGGCAATAATGAGGAGCCGTCGTGGTCATCCGACGGACGGCACATCGTCTTTACATCGACGCGGAACGGCCGACGTGACCTGTATATCATGAACGCCGATGGAAGCAACCAGCGACGACTGACCAAGAATGGAAGGGACAATTACCTCGCTGACTGGTCGCCGTAGCCGGCCCACCGGAACACCATTCCGGCGAGATGGCGAGGGCCTCAGTGGCGAGCATGCGGGATCTTGTGGAAGCGATGTCCCGGAGAACAAGGAGGGATTCGAGATGAAGCAGAAGCGACATGCGTGGGTTGGCTTCTTTATCACCACACTGCTTGTTGTGCCGTTCCTTCTAGTAGGGTGTCCGAAGCGACCGGAGATTGCAGAGACGTCGCCGAAGGCGATCGGACCACAGGGCGCGATCGCGATGCCCGGTCCTGCCCTCCCGCCGCCGCCCACGGTGAGTGCTGTGCCGCCGACGGTTCTCCCTTCGGAAGAGAAGTCACCCCCGGAGGTGACAACGGCCGAGACCCAGGAGCGCGAAACCGCAGGGGAGGGTCGCGTCGAGGAAGCCGAGGTGCCGCCAAGTGCTCCGACCACTCCGGAGCCTGGGCCAGCGGAGGCTGGGATCCAGCCGGGGGCCGGGGTGAAAGAGGCCGACGTCATGCCCGGAGCTTCGCCATCGGCCGCAGACACCGAGGTGAAGCCGGAGACAGCAACGCCGGTCAAGGAGCTACCGACACCCGGAAGCGAGACGCCGGCGCAAGGGGCTGATGTAGGCGCGGTTCCCGGGATCACGACCCCGTCAGGAGCGGGGCCTGCCCCTGGTGGCACGTCGCCATCTGCCCCCGCCGAGCCGGTTGCCGCTCCTCCGGTGGCCGCCGCCCCCATCGGGTCGCCATCAGGCCCCGCGGTCGCTCAGGCTCCCAAGGGATTTGAGGTCACAGTCGCGGACATCTTCTTTGATTTCGATCAGTCGGCGATTCGGGACGACTCCAGGAAGACGTTGGCTGACAACGTCCTGTGGCTCAGGACAAATCCTGCGGCCAAGGTGACCATCGAGGGTCATTCCGACGAGCGCGGCTCCAGCGAGTATAACCTCGCGCTCGGGGAGCGGCGAGCCAGGGTGACGAGGGATTTCCTGGTGGCCGCCGGGATAGAGGCCAACCGACTCAACACGATCAGCTTCGGGAAGGAACGGCCATTTGTGCTCGGGCACGATGAATCGGCCTGGAAGTGGAACCGCCGGGCGCATTTCACGCTCAGCACAAAATGAAGAGGCTCGCTGAACGGGCAGGGTTCACGGTCGCGCGCGGCGCGTCGAGGAGTGGGATGCGTGCACAGTGCAAGAGGAGCGGGATGAGTCGTTCTCCCCTGGCGGTTGTGGCCATCGTTGCTGTCGTGGCTATGGGGTGCCAGGGGGAGCCCATCCGCATGGTGCAGCGCGATGTCGATTCGGTGAGGAGCGAGGTGGCGGCCGTCTCCAGGACCAGCGAAGGGGCGAGGATCTTCGTCGAAGAGCGGCTGGGGAAGCTTGAGGCGGACCTGAAGGGTCGGCTGGAGCGTAGCGAGAACGCCCGGCTCGCCCTCCTCGGCCGGGTGGAGCGAGAAGAACGGTCGCGGATGGCGCTGGAGAAGAAGCTCGGGGAGGCTGATGCCGCCCTCGCGGGTCGGCTGGAGCGAAGCGAGGGCGCCAGGATCACCTTGCAGGAGCGGGTGGAGCGCAGCGAACGCGCGCGGGCGGCCCTGGAGGAAAAGCTTGGGAAGACGGATGCAGATCTCAAGGCCCGCCAGGAGAGGACGGAGGCGGATCTGAAAGCCAGACTGGAGAAGGCGGCTCAGGAACGGAAGGAGGACGTTCAGGGATTCCTTCAGTCCCAGGCGAACCTTGGCACGAAGCTGGATGAACTGGCGACGGAGGCGCGTCTGGCGCAGGGTCGATCCGAGGAGATAGGCCACGGCATCTCCGAATCGAGTCGGCGGATCGATGACGTGGCCGCTCAGGTCGAGCAGTTCGGACGCCGACTGACTGAGTTTGACAAGCAGGTGAGTCAGGCCGCTGTCGCTGCCAAGGAAGCGAAGGCGGCGGCCCAGGATGCCACGGCGGTCGCCCAGCAGGCCACGGCGGCGTCGCAACAGACCGCCCAGCAGGTCACGGGCGCTCTCCAGCAGACGGCGGACCAGACCAACGCCGCGGTCCAGCAGGTTCACACGGCCGCAGAGCAAGCCCTCGCCGAGGCCATGAGGGCGACCGCCGCCGCAGAACAGGCAGCGGCTTCCGCGCAGCAAGCGATGGATGTGGCGCAGCAGGCCGTGACTGTGACCCAGCGGATGGCCCAGCAGGTCACGGGCGCTCTCCAGCAGACGGCGGACCAGACCAACGCCGCGGTCCAGCAGGTGAACGCAACGGCCCAGCTTGCGTTGGCTGAAGCCAGAAAGGCGGCCAGCGCCAAACAGACGACTCAGCCGACGGTCTCGGCTCCCGGTACGACACTGGCGTTGTCAACAACGACCCAAGCAGCAACCACCCAGGTTGTGCCTCCAAAGGTGACGCCGCCCGTCACGCCCCCGCCGCCGGCCCCTGCGACCCAGCGCACATCTCCACCACCACCTCCCGCGACGCCGGCACCCGTGGTCGTGCCACCCAAGCTGGTGGCGCCGGAACCACCTCCCCCGTCCCCGCTCCCGGAGGCGACCTCAGCGCCTGCGCACCCGACCCGACGACCGCCACCCCCTCCGAGCGCTCCTCTCGCCGCTGCCGTAGCCCCCCCTCCCCGATCGGTGGTGAGCGCGGCGGCTCCGGATGAGCTGTACAAGAACGCCCTGAACGACTATACACGAGGCAACTACGACCTTGCGGTCACCGGCTTCCTCAACTATATCGCTTTCTACCCCAAGACCAGCCTGATCCCAAATGCTCGCTACTGGCTCGCCGAATCGTTCTATAGCATGAAGAATTACGACCGGGCGACTCGAGAGTTCGACCTCCTCGTCAGGGAGCATCCTGGAAATTCAAAGGTGGCCAGCGCTCTGCTGAAGCAGGGGTATGCCTACCTGGAGATGGGGGACCGGCCCCAAGCCCGAAGGGTCCTCAACGATCTCCTGAAGCGATTTCCGAATTCGCAGGAGGCGAAGTGGGCGAAGGAGCGGTTGAGTCAGGTCAGGTGAGGAGAGAAAGAGATGGCGGCCTGCGGGCAATCATTGTCCTCAAAGCCTTCTACGGCATCCTCTTTTTCCTGGTCGGCCTCGGGGTGTTCGCCCTTATCAACAAAGATCTCTCGGACCTCGCGGAGCAGGCGGCGGACTCGCTGGGAATCGACCCGGAGAATCGCTATCTTCTCTTCCTGCTTGAGTCCTTAACCGGGGTATCGCCAACGCAGATTGCCGCGGTTGGGCTCGGCACCATCCTGACCTCCGGCCTCTTGCTGACCATGGCCTGGGGGCTTCACCTGAGACAGGTATGGGCCGAGTGGCTGACGATTGTCGCGACAGCGTTCTTCATCCCGATCGAGATCTACGAGGTGGTCAGCTCCCCGCATTTCACCTACGCTCTTGCGCTGGTGGTCAACGCCTTGATCGTCTGGTATCTGGTCCGCCGCCGGATTCGATCGTCATCATCCAGTCAGGGACGGCTGGAGGCAAGCCTTTCACGCGACACCACCGGCTCTCCCACCGTTCGGTCCTGACCTCAGACCTGCCTGAACTACCTCACGGGCCCGACTCGAAACCTACGCGGACGACCCTAGCGGATAGGGGTCAGGGGTTATGCGACGTGCTGCGCCACCAGGTCGCCCATGTGCCTCGTGCCTACGAGCAGACCAGCGCCGGGTTGCCAGATATCGGGAGTCCTGTAGCCCTCTGCCAGCACCTGGCCCACGGCGGCCTCGATCGAAGCCGCCGCCAACTCGTGACGAAGTGAATGCCGGAGCAGCATCGCGGCGGACAGGATGGTGGCAAGTGGATTGGCCTTATCCTGCCCGGCGATGTCGGGAGCGGAGCCGTGGATCGGCTCGTACAGGGCGGTCCCATCTCCCAGGCTCGCTGACGGCAGCATACCGATAGAGCCGGCGAGCATGGCAGCCTCGTCGCTCAAAATGTCTCCGAAGGTGTTCTCCGTCAGCACCACGTCAAAGCGCCGGGGCTCGCGGATGAGCTGCATCGAGCAGTTGTCCACCAGCATGTGCTCCAGCTCGATCTGAGGGAACTCCTTCGCCACCTCGGTGACGACGCGGCGCCAGAGCTGAGAGCTGGCCAGGACATTGACCTTATCGACGGAGGTGAGCCGCTTCCGGCGCTGGGCTGCGATCTCAAACCCGATCCTGGCGATCCGCTCGATTTCCGGCGTCGTGTAGATCATGGTGTCCACGCCCTGTTCTCCCCTCCCGTCGGGTGCCGGTCGGATTCCCTTCGGTTCACCAAAGTAGAGGCCACCCGTCAGCTCCCGCAGCACGAGCAGATCGACCCCTTCGACGATCTCGCGCTTCAGTGGGGAGGCATCGATCAGCGGCGGAAACAGCGTGACGGGTCGGAGGTTGGCGTAGAGCTGCAGCTCCTTGCGGAGGGAGAGCAGCCCCCGCTCAGGACGACGATCGACCGGCAGGCTGTCCCACTTCGGTCCGCCGACAGCTCCGAAGAGTATGGCGTCGGATCTTCCACAGAGGTCTCGCGTCTCCGGCGGAAGCGGCGCGCCTCGCATGTCGATGGCGATCCCCCCGACGAGTCCCTCCTCGAACTCCAGCGGGACGCCGAAGCGGCCTCCAGCGCTCTTCAGCACCTTCATGGCCTCACGGACCACCTCCGGGCCAACACCATCTCCTCGCAAGACCGCGATCTTGGCCATCGACCCTCCTTCGTGTGTGGCAGCCGACCGTAGAGCGCTTTACCACGCTCGATGAGTATCACGGGCGACCGAGGCGGGTCAATGGGAAAGGCGTCCCCTCAGCCTTTCCCTCTCTCCACGGGTGCATAGACGGCAGTGGAGGGGGAGAGGTGTGATATACTTCTCTCGTGAAAATCCTTTCCGCCGAGTTTATTACAAGCGCCGCCTCGCTCGCCCAGGTCTCTCGTGAGCCGCGACCGGAGATCGCCGTCGCCGGCCGTTCGAATGTCGGGAAGTCCTCGTTGATCAACTGTCTGTTGCGCCGCCGGGGGCTCGCCCGGGCGAGCAAAGCGCCGGGACGGACGCAGCTTCTCAACTTCTTTCTGGTGAACCAGGAGTTTTACCTGGTCGATCTTCCGGGGTATGGCTACGCGAAGGTGCCGGACTCAGTCCGGCGGGCCTGGGGACCAATGGTTGAGGAGTACCTTGCGGCGGCTCGTGACCTCAGAGGGGTGATCCTGCTGATTGACGCACGGCAGGGGGTGACGGAGAAGGACCTTCAAATGAAGGGATTCCTGGATGATCTCTCCCTCGACTGCGTGCCGGTCCTGACCAAGATCGATAAGCTTCGCCGGACGGCCCGTGACGCGCAGATTCGCGATGCCGCCGGCGCCCTGGGTTTGGGCGATCCGCGGCACATCATCGCCTTTTCGGCCAAGTCTGGAGAGGGTCGGGACGCGTTGCTGGCTGCTACTGGCGCGTGCTTGAGAGGTGATCGCGCGCGACGTGTTCCTCGTTGACTCGGACCCCTGGACCTGCTACGCTCAGATCGGAAAAATGTGGGGGCGGTCACGGAGCCTGCCCATGATCGCGGTGCCTGAGGAGGCGGATGGCTACAGCTGATTCACGACGGGTCCTGAGTGGTCTGTGTGGGATGCTGGGGTTCGCCCTGTTCGGTCAGGGGTGCGTGGGCCAGCACACGGCACTGCCTCAGGCCGCTGCGGGCCACTCCGCGCCGCTCGTTACCGTCGCTCAGGCGCCCGAAGGGGGTGCGGAAGAGGCCGGTGCCCAAGCCTATTATGGATTCATGCGGAGCCTGCTGGCAGAACAGAAGGGAGACTATCGGGCGGCGATTCAATGGCAAAAGGACGCCCTCCAGCATGATCCCGCCTCCGTGGCCATGCGCAACCACCTGGCTGCGCTCTATGTGAAGCGGGGCGACTTCAGAAAGGCGATCACGGCGGCAGAGGAGGTGCTTGCGCTCGATCCGAAGAGCCTGCACGCTCACCTCCTCCTGGCGACCGTCTATCAGGGCCTGCGCAATCTTCCCGCGGCCGAACGCCATTTCCGTGGTGCCATTGAACTGAGCCCCACCCGGATCGAGACGTACCTGCAGCTGGCGAGCCTATTTGTGGAGGCGAAAAGAACGCAGGAGGCGATCGCCATCTACCGGCAAGCATTGGAGATCGATCCGGCCTCACTTGTGGCCCGCTATAACCTGGGGCGCCTCTACCTTGAGGACGGGCAGTCCGAACAGGCCAGCCGGCTCTTTCAGGAGATCGTGGACAGGGATTCAGACTTCGAGCCGGCATTGCTGGCCCTCGGGATCAGCTTCGAGGCACAGGGCAAATTGGATGAGGCGAAGGGGGTCTACCGACAGGCGCTGGAGGGCGATCCGCGAAATCGCGAGCTTCGGGAGCGTTTGGCGCAACTCTATATGAGGCAGAAGGACCTCGATGCCGCGCTTGGGGAGTACCGGCGACTGCTTGATCAAGAGCCAAGCAACAGCTCGGTGAAGCTCCGGATGGCACTCGTTCATTATGAGAAGAAAGCCTACGGGGAGGCCGTAGACACCTTTCACGATATTCTCCGTCAGGAGCCGGCCAACCACGAGGTCCGATACTACCTGGGCCTGGCCCTCGAGGATCAGAAGCGCCACGACGAGGCCCTCGAGGAGTTGGCGCGGATTCCTGCTGGCAGCCCTCGCCATCCTGACGCGCTGTTTCACCGTGGCTACATTCTCAGCCAGAAGGCGCGCTACGCGGAGGCCATCGAACTGCTATCCGAGGCGGAGGGGCTCAGGCCGAAGGAGGGCAACATCCCATACCTGCTGGGCCTGATCCACTTCCAGCAGAAGAGCTACGCTGAGGCAATCGTGCAACTGGAGCGGGCGATACGCCTGGAACCGAACAATGTCGGCTATCTCTATCAACTGGGCTCCGCCTTTGAGCGGAGTCGCCAGATGGACAAGGGCGAGGCGATCTTTCGCAGGCTCTTGGTCATTGATCCAAAGCACGCCGATGCCTATAACTATCTGGGGTATATGTTCGCCGACGAGGGGATCAACCTCGATGAGTCGATCGCCCTGGTCAAGAAGGCCCTGGATCTGGAGCCGGACAATGGGGCATTCGTAGACAGCCTGGGGTGGGCCTATTACAAGAAGGGGATGGTGGACGAGGCCTTGGTGGAGTTGAACCGTGCCGCGGAGCTGTCCAAAAAGGAAGACCCTACCATTTTTGAGCACCTCGGTGACGTCTACTTCAAGAAGGGGATGGTTCGGGAGGCGATCAGGGATTGGGAGCGAGCGCTTGCCCTCGATTCTGCTAACGAGGCAATTCAGCGAAAGGTCAGAAGCGCGCGCGATCTGCTCTCGCGGGAGGGCGGATGATTCATCCGCTTCGTCTCTGCGTGCTGGTGGCGGCGTTGGCGGGGGCGGGGCTGAGCGGCTGCGGGTATTTCCTGGACCTGGTTCCAGAGGAGAAGGGTCTTCCCCTCGTGTCGCGTCCGGTTGCGGAGGAGATGCTCCGCACGCTGAAGGAGCGCGAGGCGAAGGCCACCAGCCTGAGGGCGGTCCTTGACCTCACCGTCTGGCACGGCGGCAGGCGTCAGTATCTCCAGCAGGTGGCCGTTGTCGAGCGGCCGGCACTGATTCGCCTGGAGACAATCGGCTGGGCGGGGCTGACGACGCTGGTTGTGGCCAGCGATGGACACCGACTCCAGGCTCACGTTCCCGTGGAGAACACATTCGTCGCGGGGAGGGCGACAGCGGAGAACGTGGCGGCGGTTGCCGGGATCCGCGTCGCGCCATCACATCTGGTCCGGTTGCTCCTTGGGCTGCCCCCCCTTCCCATCGAGATCGACAAGAGCGCGATGTTCCGCCCGGAGAATGAGTACGCCTACTTGCTGCGAGAGCGGGAGTCGTCCTACACGCAGCGGCTCTGGGTGTCCGCTGACGACCTGACGCTTCTGCGAGGGGAGCTGTACGACTGGGGATCGCTCCGTTTGAAATTTCGCTACTCTCCAGAGGGGTACGGGCTCTTCTCGCTTCTCTTGGAAGAGCCTTCGGGACGTGTGGTGATCGAGGTGTCGTATCGTTCGTACGAGCTCAACCCCGAGCTTCCTAGTGACCTATTCACACTCCCGCAACCGTCCGGGAGGGCGCGAGTCGTGGACCTTGACACGGGCCAGGCCCCGTCACTTAGGCTCCAGTGAGGGATGGACCGGGTCACATTGCCCTCCCCTTCCAAGATCAACCTGTATCTCGAGGTCCTGGGTCGGCGGGACGATGGGTACCATGAGATCACCTCAATCGCAGTCCTGACCGAGCTCTGCGACACCGTCACCCTGGAGCGGCGAGCCAGCGGGATCACGATCGGGGTGGCGGACCCACAGGTCCCGTCTGGGCCACAGAATCTGTGCTACCGCGCGGCGGACCTGCTGCTGCGACACTGCGGCATCACCGCCGGGATCAGTATTCGAATCGAAAAGCGTATTCCCATCTCGGGAGGGATGGGAGGGGGTTCCAGTAACGCGGCGGCGACCCTGTGGGGACTCAACCTCGTGTATGAGCTGGGGCGGTCCCGCGAAGAGTTGATGTGTCTTGGTGGTGAGCTGGGCTCGGATGTCCCGCTCTTCTTCTCCCAAGGGGCCGCCTTCGTAAAGGGACGGGGGGAGCGGGTGGAAGAGATGCCCGCTCTATGTCCCCGATGGCTGGTGATTGCCAATCCGGGAATAGCCATCTCCACCGCATCGGTCTATAGCCGCCTGAGATTGCCGTTGACATCGGAAAAGGCCGGTATTAGAATGCGAGCTTTGTTCGAGTCCGGGCAGGCGGATGCCGCGCTCTCCTGCTGTTTCAATCGGCTGGAGGATGTGGTGCTTCAGGCCTATCCGGCCGTCGCCGAGCTGAAACAGCGGATGGCGTTGTTGGGCGCGAGTCCGGCCCTGGTCAGCGGGAGCGGATCGACTGTGTTCGGGGTGATGAAGGACGCCGATGTGGCGGAACGGGTTGCGTCGACCCTGGTGGAGACCGGCGTCAGGGCTGTCGCGTGCCGCACCTTGGATAAGAACCCCATGCTCGCTGTCGCTCAGTAGAATGCGGGTGGAACACAGGCCTCCTGGCTTCGTACAGCGGAAGCGTTCCTTCCCTTGGGGGGTCGGATAAGGGTAATCCGGCAGACTTTGGATCTGCACATCGAGGTTCGAGTCCTCGCCCCCCAGCCAGAAGAGTGCTGCAGGCCGGGATCGGGCCTGGAAGGACTGAAGAGAACGCGAGCCACGTGGAGAGCGCCAGATGACTGACCGGTTGATTCTGTTTTCCGGCAACGCCAATCGGGCCCTGTCACAGGAGATCGCGGACCATCTGGGCGTCCCGCTGGGTGAGGCCGAGGTGTCGCGTTTTGCCGACGGCGAGATCCTTGTCCAGATCTTCGAGAATGTCAGAGGTGCCGATGTCTTCGTCATCCAGCCCACGTGTCGGCCGGTCAACGAGAACCTGATGGAACTTCTCGTGATCATCGATGCCCTGAAGCGGGCGTCGGCGTGGCGGATCACGGCCGTCATGCCCTACTACGGCTATGGCCGGCAGGATCGGAAGGTCCAGCCCCGCGTGCCCATCACCGCCAAGCTGGTGGCCGACCTCCTCACCGCGGCTGGGGTGCACCGGGTGTTGACGATGGACCTTCATGCCGGGCAGATCCAGGGCTTCTTCACGACCCCGGTCGATCACCTCTACGCCGCCCCGGTCCTGCTCCAGTATTTTCAGGAGCGAATGTTGGGCGAGGCGGTGGTGGTCTCTCCGGACGCGGGCGGGGTGGAGCGGGCCCGCGCATTCGCGAAGCGTCTGGACACGTCGTTGGCCTTCATCGACAAGCGCCGGACAGGCCCGAATGAGGCAAAGGTCATGCACATCATCGGGGATGTGGAGGGGCGGGACGTCATAATCGTGGACGACATGATCGACACGGGCGGGACCCTCACCCAGGCGGTCCCGGCGCTACTCGAAAAAGGGGCGAAGCGGATCTTTGCGAGCTGCACGCACCCCGTCCTCTCGGGCGCGGCTGTGGAACGGATCGAGGGATCGGCCCTCGAGGAGGTGGTTGTCACCAACACGATCCCGCTGTCCGAAGGCAGGCATTCCAAAAAGCTTTCCGTGCTTTCTGTGGCGCCGCTCCTTGGAGAGGCCATCAGCCGCATTCACAAAGACGAGTCCGTGAGTCGGCTTTTCGTATGACGGAGGGAAGGATGGCAGAGGTGTTGTTGAAAGGGCAGATCCGAACGGGGCTGGGCAAGGGGGCGGCCAAGAAGCTTCGGCAACAGCGGATGATCCCAGCCGTCGTGTACGGCGGTTCGGCCGGCCAGGTTCCGGTGACGATCAATCCCCTTGAGTTGGCGAAGGTGCTGGGCACCGGGGCGGGCGAGAACGTCCTGATCAGCCTCTTGCTGGTCGGGGACGGTGAGCGGACGATTCCCGTGATCCTGAAAGATCTGCAGCGGGATCCTGTCCGGGGGGAACCCCTCCACGCCGACTTTCTGGAGATCTCCATGAAGCGGAGGATCAGGGTTCAGGTCCCGATCCAGTTGACCGGTGAACCGATCGGCGTCAGGAACAAGGGGGGCTTCATGGAACAGCACCTCCGCGAGGTGTCGATCGAATGCCTGCCCGGGGCGATTCCCAAGCAGATCACGGTGGAGGTGACCGATCTGGACGTGGGCGACTCCGTTCACGTGCGCGATCTCCCGGTGCCAGAAGATGTCAGGGTGGTCGATGACCCCGCCAGGGCGGTGGTGTCAGTCTTGATCTTGCGGGCAGTGGTCGAGGAGGCTCCGGTCACCGTGGAGGAGAAGCCTGCCGAGCCGGAGGTGGTCGGAAAGAAGGAGGCAAAGCCCGCGGAGCCGGAGGTGGCCGGCAAGAAGGAGGCGAAGGAGGGCAGGGAGGGCAAGAAGGAGGCCGGCAAGGCAGAGGGGTAAGACGAGCCGTTGTGGATGGTCGTGGGCCTGGGTAATCCGGGCGCGGAGTACGCAGACAGCCGCCATAACGTCGGCTTCCTGGTGGTTGAGGAATTAGCCGACCGGTGCGGTGCCACCTTCGGGCATCGACGCTATCGTTCACTGTTCACGCGAGCGGTGCGTCATGGCGAGGACGTCCTGCTGGTCAAACCTCTCACATTCATGAACGACAGCGGTTCCGCCGTCTCGAGGTGGCAGCAGGCCGTCGGCCTGAAGCCCAACCAGATCATCGTGATTCATGACGATCTGGATCTCCCCATCTCCCAGTTGCGGATCAAGACTCGGGGGGGTCACGGTGGGCACAAGGGTGTCCGTTCGATCCAGGAGTCCCTGGGCGGCGGGGACTTTCTCCGGGTCAAGGTGGGGATCGGGCGTCCAGGCCCTGGACGTGATCCCGTAGAGCATGTCCTGGGGCCGTTTAAGAAGGCCGAACAGCGCGACGTCGAAAAGGCGGCGGAACAGGCCGCCGATGCCGTCGAGTTGTTGATCCGGGAGGGCGTTCAAGCGGCCATGAACCGATACAACATTCGGGCATCCCGGCGTCGGGATCCCTCGGACCCGTAAAAGAAAGGGGGTGAGGCGCGTGAACTCGTATGAGGTGATCTTCATCCTGGACCCGGTCCTTACAGAGGACGGCGTTGAGGCAGAGATAGGGGCGGTTCGAGAGGTCGTGACCAAGAAGGGAGGAGAGGTTGCAGAGGTCCAGAAATGGGGGAAGAAGCGTCTGGCCTACGAGGTCAAGAAGCGGAGGGACGGCCAGTACATCCTGATGAAGGTCGGTGGCCCTGGCGGGGTCGTGGCCGATCTGGATCGGCATTTTCGGATCACCGAGACGATCCTGAAAGGGATGGTCGTCAGGGCTGAGGAGCCTCGGAGAACGCGTTTCAAGTCAAAGCCTTCTCGGAGCCACGGGGAGGTCGGCACGGCCACCCAGGAGGTCGGTGATGGCGAGCTTCAATAAGGTGATTCTGCTGGGGAACCTGACCCGGGACCCCGAACTTCGGCACACACCCGCCGGAATGGCCGTATGCAACTTTGATCTGGCCGTGAATCGCTCTTTTACCACCAAGACTGGTGAGCGAAAAGAGGAGGTCTGTTTCATCACGGTGGTCGTCTGGGATAAGCAGGGGCAGACCTGCGCCGAGTATCTGGGCAAGGGGAGCCCCGCGCTGGTCGAAGGTCGCCTCCAGCAACGATCGTGGGAAACGCCGGATGGCCAGAAGCGGACCAAGTATGAGGTGGTGGCTGAGCGGGTGCAATTCATTGGTGGGCGCAAGGAGACGGTGGCGTCCGAGGAGGAGCCGCCTCGGCCGGTTGGGGAAGAGGAGGTACCGTTTTGAGACTCGATGAGCGACGAGAGGATTGCGGCGAATGCTGAAAAAGCGGCGGAGTTTTCGGCGGCAGAAGGTCTGCAAATATTGTGTCGATAAGATCGACGCGGTCGATTTCAAGGATGCAAAGAGACTCAGGAACTTCATGACCGATCGGGGAAAGATCACCCCGCGGCGGATCTCCGGCAACTGCGCCCTCCATCAGCGTCAATTGGCCACAGCCATCAGGCGGGCTCGCAGCATCGCGCTGCTGCCATTCGCCGCCGATCTGTCGTAAGCGGCCCCGAATGTCGGGAGGCTGCTCGTCGGGGTGCAGAGAGGGAGTTCGATGATGGAGGGGCAGGCCAGGACGATGGTCCAAGGGGCCGCGTTGTGCCTGGCGTCGCTGACGCTGGCGCTTGCGGGCACGACGATCCCGATCGCCGGGGTCTTCTTTGCCTTGCTCACCCCGCTGCCTCTCGTCCTCCTCTCTGTGAGGCACGGCCGAGCTACCGCCCTCCTTGGAACGCTCGCCGTGGGCGCCGCCTTGGCCGTCCTCTTGGGGCGGGGATATGTGTGGATCTTCTACCTTGAATTCGGCCTGCCCGCACTGGTGCTTGCGGAGACCATCCGGAGGGAGTGGGCTCCGGAGACCTCGGTAGCCGCGGGAAGCCTGGCGATCATCGGGGGCAGCCTGCTCGGCCTCTTCATCCTATCGCGCGACGGGGGCGGCGTGGCAGCCTATCTCCTGGGGCAACTCGATCTCGCACTCCAGGAGGCGATGGCGCTCTACAATAAGATGGGCTTTGCACCGGAAGAGCCCGGCGCCGTATTGGCCGCGGCGCAACAGCTACAGAAGTTTCTGCTGGCGACCTCGCCGGGCCTGTTCATCGCGGTGGCGCTGTTGATCACCTCCGCCAACTACTTCCTGGCTCGTACCGGCCTGGCGCGCGTCTCTACGAACCCAGGGTCCGACCCTGGGTTCGCCTGGAAGATGCCGGACGCACTGGTCTGGGTGTTCATCGCGTCAGCGGCGCTGCTTCTGAGCGGCCTGCCGATCGTCAAGCAGATCGGCCTGAACGGGTTGGTCGTCATGATGACGCTCTATTTTCTGCAGGGCCTTGCGATCGCTGCCTTCTGGATTCGGCGGCTGAAACTCCCCGCCTTTGTGAGGGTCCTGGGCGTCGCGCTGTTGCTGCTTCAGCCCCTTCTACTGCTCCTTTTGACAGGGGTAGGGTTGTTTGATATCTGGTTTGTCTTTCGCCGACAGACGCTCCCCCGGCCGCCTGGGGCGTGAGCCGAGAGGGTCAGACGGATCGCCCGAGGAGGTAGAGGAACGATGAAGGTCATTCTACTGGAGCAGGTGGAAAAACTGGGAAGACCCGGCGACCACGTCGAGGTGGCAGATGGCTACGCCCGCAATTTCCTCATCCCCAAGCGAAAGGCGGTGGCTGCGACTCCCGCCCACGTCAAGTCGCTGGACCATCTGCTTCGACAGAACAAGGGTCAAGAGGACAGGCTTCGCCATGCGGCGGGAGCGATGGCGGCCCGCATCGCAGAGGCGAGCTGCGTGATCAAGCGCCAGGCCGGCGAACAGGAGAAACTCTTCGGCTCCGTCACGAATCAGGACATTGCCGCCGCCCTAGGTGCCCGGGGGCTCGACGTGGATCGTCGGAAGATCCTCCTGCAAGAGCCGATCAAGGTGCTGGGCAGCTATACCATTCCCATTCGGCTGCACCCCGAGGTCGTCGCCGAGCTCAGACTCACCGTGGAGCGCTCATAGAGGTGCGGGCATGGCGGATCGAACCCTTCGACAGGGCTCAGGACAGGTCGGGAGGGAGGGAGCGCTCGATCGGCCTCACGCCATCAGGGAGCGGGTTCCCCCGCAAAGCCTGGAGGCCGAGATGTCGGTACTCGGGGCGATCCTTCAGAGCAGCGAGGCCTTCCTGAAGTGCCTTGAGCTCCTGCGGCCGGACCATTTCTACCGCGACGCTCACCGCAAGATCTTCGCCGCCGCGCAGGGCCTGTTCGCGCGAAGCGAGCCGGTCGATCTGATTACCGCAACCAACGAACTCCGTCGACGAAACGAACTGGAAGAGGTGGGGAGTGCCGCGTATCTGGCGTCCCTCGTGGAGGCCGTTCCGACAGCGGCGAACGTCTCCTACCATGCGCGGATCATCCGGGACAAGGCGCTTCTGCGTCAGTTGATCGACGTGGCCACGGGCATCGTGGGGCTCGGCTATGCCGATCAGGAGGAGGCGGAACAGGTACTCGAGGAGGCCGAGCAGCAGATCTTCAAGATCTCTGAGGAACGCGTGCGGCGTTCCTTCCTCCCGTTGAAGTCGATCCTGAAAGACGCCTTTGAACAGGTGGAGCGACTGTATGACCGCAAGACGCAAGTCACCGGCGTCCCCACCGGATTTGCCGACCTCGATATGAGGACCGCCGGCCTGCAGCCGTCGGAGCTGATCGTCATCGCGGGCCGCCCCTCGATGGGGAAGACCAGCTTTGCCCTCAACATCGCCCGCAACGCCGCGATCGAGGAACAGATACCGGTCGGCGTCTTCAGTCTGGAGATGTCGAAGGAGCAGGTGGTCCAGCGGATGCTGTCCTCCGAGGCTGAGGTCGATTCCAACAGGATCAGGACCGGCTACCTTCGGGAGACCGACTGGCCGAAGCTGACAAACGCCGCCGGCCGCCTGTCTGAGGCGCCCATTTTCATCGATGACTCTGCCGCAATCACGCTCATCGAGCTGCGGGCGAAGTCGCGGAGGCTCAAGGCTGAGCAGAACATCGGGTTGGTGGTGATCGATTATCTCCAACTGATCTCGGGCCGCCTGCGTTCTGAGAACCGCCAGCAGGAGGTGTCGGAGATCTGCCGGGGATTGAAGGCGATGGCGAAAGAGTTGAAGGTCCCGGTGGTCGCCCTGTCGCAGCTTGCGCGCCGGACGGAGGAGCGGGAGGAGGGTCGCCCGCAGTTGTCGGACCTGCGGGAGTCAGGGGCCATCGAGCAGGACTCCGACGTGGTCGTCTTTCTGTACCGGCCCGGGTACTATCGGGCCCGCCGGGCTGGAAAGGAGGGGGCGATCGATCCGGAGCGGGACACGAAGACCGAGGTCATCATCGCCAAGCAGCGAAACGGCCCGACGGGCACAGTGGAGATGGCCTTTATCAGGGAGTACGTCAAGTTCGGTGCCCTCGACCTCGTTCACCAGGAGTCGTATGAAGAGACCTGAGGCGCGCGCGGTGGCTTCAGGGCGACCGTGAGGTCCTAGCCCCATAGCACGCAGGGCTGGGGCCTTTCTGTTTGTGACCACGAACTGTCATGAGCCTTGCGGGTAGAATCTAGCGGCCGGCTGGCGCGGCCACCCTCTCGCGGCTGAGGTTCCACTGCACCGATGGCCAGGACACAGACGCACTATCTTTGCCAAAGCTGTGGTTACCAGACCCCTCGCTGGATGGGTCGTTGCCCCGATTGCGGGCAATGGGGAAGTCTGCTTGAGGAGCGTGTTGCGACTGACCGGGGCGGCGTCGCCGGACCGGGCCCCTCCAGTCGCCTCGAGCCCCTCATACCGATCACTGCCGTCGATACCAGGGCGCTCCATCGGGTGAGCTGCGGTCTGGCAGAGCTGGATCGGGTGTTGGGGGGTGGCCTTGTTCCCGGCTCGCTGGTGCTGATCAGCGGCGATCCGGGAATCGGAAAATCGACGCTCCTGCTTCAAGCCTCAATGCAGATCGCCAAGGGTGGGGGAGTGGTGTTGTACGTCTCTGCCGAGGAGTCGCCGGAACAGATACGTTCGAGGGCGGCACGGCTGGGGACACTTTCGGATCACCTTCTGCTCCTTGCCGAGACCTCGCTTGAGGCTATCGTGGATCAGGCTGAGCGGCTCCAGCCGCAGGCGTTGGTCATCGACTCCATCCAGACTATTGCCTCGGAGGAGCTGGAGTCGCCCCCCGGCAGTCTCAGTCAGGTTCGCGAGGTCGCCGTCCGGCTCATGACATTGGCCAAGGCCAAAGGGGTGACCACCCTCGTCATCGGGCACATCACAAAGGATGGTTCCATCGCAGGCCCGAAGGCGCTGGAGCACCTTGTGGACGCGGTCGTCTTCATGGAGGGGGAGGAGCATCAGATCCATCGCCTTCTCCGAACCAGAAAGAACCGCTTCGGCCCTACCCCAGAATTTGGCGTGCTCGAGATGACCGAGGCGGGGCTGCGGGAACTCGCAAACCCGTCGGAGGTGTTTCTGTCGCAGCGGCCTTCGGGGGCATCCGGGTCCGTCGTCATCCCGACGGTGGAAGGCAGCCGGCCTCTGCTCGTGGAGCTTCAGGCGTTGGTGGCTGTTCCCGGCGCCCCCATCCCCAGGCGGGTGTTCAATGGCCTGGACAGCGGCCGGGGAGCGCTCCTGCTGGCCGTGTTGGAGAAGCGGTTGGGCCTGCACCTGAGCGCGTGCGACGTCTATGTCAATGTGGTCGGGGGCGTGAAGCTGGAAGAGACCGCCGCCGATCTGGGCCTGGCCGCGGCGATCCTCTCCAGCGCCAAGAACCTTCCTTTGGACCCGGGCTTGACCGTGTTCGGCGAGATCGGCCTGGCGGGCGAGGTTCGCGCGGTGCCGATGGCGGAGCAGCGACTCCAAGAGGCGGCCCGACTGGGCTTGTCCCATTGTCTGCTGCCACAGCACAACCTCGATCGGGCGCAGTCCAGCTTTTCCTCCCTGAAAGTCACCGGCCTACGCAACCTGGAAGATCTGGCGCGTGAACTCGGGGCGCGCTGAGCGGTGGAACCCTTTGACTCATATCGGGATGTCTGGTAAGATGTGACAAGGATGTTAATCATGTATCGTGTCGGCACAAAAGTGGTGTACCCGACTCATGGCGTTGGCCTGGTTGAGGCCATCCAGAAAAAAGACGTCTCGGGTAGACGTCAATCCTTTTACATTCTTCGCATTATCGGAAGCGGGATGACGATTATGGTCCCCACGGAAAACGCCTCACGGGTGGGCCTTCGAGAGGTCATCGAGCCGGCGGACATCCCGAAGGTCATTGCAATCCTGAAGAAGAACGATCTGGAGATCAGCCCCAACTGGAACCGCCGGTTCAAGGATAACCTGGAGCGGATCAAGACAGGATCGCTCTATGAGGTTGCCGTCGTCCTCCGAAAGTTGGTCCTTCTCCAGAAGGAGCGGAACCTGTCTTTCGGGGAGAAGAAGATGCTGGAGAGTGTTCGAGAGTTACTCGTGAGCGAGATTTCCCACTCCTCCGGGGTTGATCACGAGACAGCACGAGCGCGAGTAGAAAAGGCAGTCAATAACAAATGATGGCCCGTGAGCGCCGTCATCGAACGCTTCTAGAAAGGAGGGGATGCGTTTGAGCACCTTTCGCTTTGGCCTGCCTGCGGTCATAGTGGGGGCCGCCATCGGGTTCTATGTGGCGTCACAGGGCGGTGCCGCTCCTGACGGATGGACCTTGGGAGCCACCGGCCTCGTGCTTGGGGCCCTGTGCGGCGTTGTCGTCTTGGTGCTTCAGTGGAAGTTTCGTCAGACCTCGTTGAAAGTCATTCTGAATGGGATCATTGGGTTTGTCGTAGGGCTCGGACTAGCCGGGATTTTCTTCGTCGCTATCGCGGGTCTTCTGGTCTCCGTCCCCGCCTACATGGCTCTGATCTTGCGGGTCGTTGTGATGGTCGGCGCCGCATACCTTGGGGCTGCCGTCGCCATCGAGAAGGGTCGGGAGTTTAGCACGACGAACCTGGTGCGGCTGCTCAGGGAGGAGCCGCGGTCCAAGAGCTACAAGATCCTTGATACCTCCGTGATCATCGATGGCCGCATCGCTGATATCTGCGATAGCGGGTTTCTTGAGGGGACGCTTCTCATCCCTCAATTCGTGCTGCGGGAGCTGCAACACATCGCCGATTCATCGGATACGCTGAAGCGAAATCGGGGTCGTCGAGGGCTGGATATCCTTCAGAAGATGCAGAAGAAGGTCGATGTGCATGTCGAGATCAGCGACATGGAGTTCCCGGAGATTCGCGAGGTTGATGCGAAGCTTGTGGCCTTGGCCAAGGCGTTCAACGCCAAGGTGGTGACCAACGATTTCAACCTGAACAAGGTGGCGGGTCTGCATGGGGTCGGGGTGCTGAACATCAATGAGCTCACCAATGCCTTGAAACCCATCGTCCTTCCGGGGGAGGACATGCGGGTCTATGTCCTGAAGGAAGGGAAGGAGTACAACCAGGGGGTTGCCTACCTCGATGACGGCACGATGGTCGTGGTGGACAATGGCCGTCGCTACATCGGCCAGACCATCGATGTGTGTGTCACCACGGTGCTGCAGACCACCGCCGGGCGCATGATCTTCTCGCGTTTGAAGGAAGAGGCCGAGGCCGCGTGAAGAACAGGGTTTAGGGGTCAGGGGTTAGGGTATAGAAGAGTAGATCCGGGTATTCGTCTGAACCCTATACCCTCCACCCTAGACCCTCTACCCTGGACTCTTGACCCTATGATTGTTACGGCGATAATTCCGGCGGCAGGAGAGGGGAGCCGGTTCAGGGGGGCAGTCAGGAAACAGTTCATTGCGCTGGACGGTCTTCCGATACTCAGCCACACGCTGAGAGCACTGGCGGCGTCGAATGCGCTGGCGGCCGCGATCGTTGTGGTTCCCCCCGGTGAGGAGTCATTCGGCCGAGAGGCGCTGTGCCTTGCCAAGGTCGAGCTTGCGACGGAGGTGGTCCCCGGAGGACGGGAACGGCAGGATTCGGTCTATAACGGTTTGCTGAGGGCGAACCCGAACACGGATCTGGTATTGATCCATGACGGGGTTCGCCCTTTCGTTTCCCCTGGGGTGGTTCTGGCGACCATAGAAGCCGCGAAGGAATGCGGCGCGGCGGTGGCGGCTGTCCCTGTCACCGATACCATCAAGCGCGTGGACGCCGATGGTCTCGTGGTTGACACACCGGCGCGGGAACAATTGTGGGCGGCCCAGACCCCCCAAGTCTTCCGATACTCTCTCCTGATGCAGGCTCACCAATCGGTTCGGAAGCGCGGGATCCTGGCCACCGACGACGCCGCGCTATTGGAGCACCTCGGGGTGAGGGTGAAGGTGGTGAGGGGAAGCTACGAGAACCTCAAGATCACGAGTGAGGACGATCTGCCGCTGGCCGGCCTGATTTTGCGGCGACAGAGGGCCCGATGACGGTGGGCATCGGGTTCGACACCCATCCCTTGGTGCCGGGGCGACGTCTCGTCCTTGGCGGGGTAGAGATCCCATTCGAGAAGGGCCTCGGTGGGCACTCCGATGCGGATGTCCTGGCCCATGCGGTGATCGATGCCCTGTTGGGCGCCGCATCTGCCGGGGATATCGGCTCTTGCTTCGGGACGGAGAATCCGGAGTATAAAGATGTATCGAGCCTTCTCCTGCTGAAGCAGGCGTTTCAGCGGGTGAACGCCCTCGGCTACTCGGTGGGCCATATCGACGCGACCATCATCGCGGAGGCACCGCGGCTTGGCCCGTATATCACGCAGATGCGGATCAACCTTGCCCAGATCGTTGGAGGCGCGGTCGAGGACGTGAGCGTCAAGGCGACGACAGCCAATGGGGTGGGCGTCTTGGGGGCGGGCGGCGGCATCGCCTGTCTCGCGATCGCCCTCCTCAGGCGCCGCGTGGCGGCGGAGTGACATCGCAGGGCTTGCCGATGCCGCTGAAGATCTACAACACGATGGGCCGGCGGAAAGAGCCCTTCGATCCACTCGTGCCCGGCGAGGTCCGGATGTACGCGTGCGGGCCGACCGTCTATGACCGTGCCCACATCGGCCACGCGCGTGCTGCCCTCACCTTTGACATGATGTGGCGCTACCTCGAGTATCGGGGTTACAAGGTGATCTACGTCCGGAATTATACCGACGTGGACGACAAGATCATCAAGCGGGCCCAGGAGTTGGGGCGGGGGTGGGATTCCCTGGCCGAAGAGCAGATTGAGGTATACCGCCAAGATATGGGGGCGCTCGGACTTCGAACACCGACCCACGAGCCCAGAGCCACTCAGCACATCCAAGAGATGCTCACCATCATTCAAGTCTTGATCGAAAGGGGAGTAGCCTATTGTGTCGATGGCGACGTCTATTTCGAGGTCAGGCGATGCCCTGACTATGGAAGGCTCTCGCATCGAAGCCTCGAGGAGTTGCGGGCCGGGGCGCGGGTCGAGGTGGACCATCGGAAGCGAGATCCGCTCGACTTCGCCTTGTGGAAGTCGTCCAAGCTTGGGGAACCCTCCTGGGACAGTCCGTGGGGGCCCGGGAGGCCGGGCTGGCACATCGAATGCTCGGCGATGTCGATGAAGTACCTTGGCGAGACCTTCGATATTCACGGCGGTGGCGCCGACCTGATCTTCCCCCACCATGAGAACGAGATCGCTCAATCGGAATGCGCGACCGGCAAGCCCTTTGCCCGGTACTGGGTTCACAACGGGTTCGTAAACATTCACGCCGAGAAGATGTCGAAGTCGCTAGGGAACGTGCTGGCGGTCCGAGATCTTCTGGAGCATGTCACCCCTGGCGCCCTCAAGATCTTTCTGCTGGGGACCCATTATCGAGCCCCTCTGGATTTTTCGGAGGAGGCGATCGGCAGCGCTGGCCGCGCGGAGGAGCGGCTACTGAACGCCTTGTCCGAGATTCGGCGGGTCCAAGAGGTGGAGTCTCCCAAAGCGAACGCGTCGCAGCGTGATGGCCCTCTCTTGCGCCGGATTCTCCACGCCGAGAGAGAATTCACGGATGCCATGGATGATGATCTGAATACGCCGCGCGCGCTGGCTGCGATGTTTGACCTGGTTCGCGATATCAATATATCGCTGAAGGACGCCGAGCGGGGGTCCGACACGTCAACGATCGACTCGCTCGGCCTTGCAGGGGACGTCGTCCGGAGCTTGGGTTCTGTGCTGGGCGTCTTACACGAGGATTGGCGGGAGAAGAGAGTGTTCTCCGACACTCGCGTGACGACCGGCGCTCAGGTTGACGCATCGGACTATCTTGAGGCTCGGAAGGCCATCGACGAGGCCTTTCAATCCGGAAAGCCTTTGCCGGAAGACAGGGTCAGGATCATCGTGGAACGGCGTCGCCAGTGTCGTGATGAGCAGGATTGGGCGGGGGCCGATAGCATACGGGCCTGGTTGGCTGAGCGTGGTGTCATCGTGGAGGATACACCGAGGGGGGCTCGTTGGCATCTCACGGGCCCTCGCGCCTGACGCATCGACATGAAGGGGGATTTCCTGGTTGGTCCTCACGCTGTGCTGGAGGCCCTTCGTGCAGGCCGGCGCAATATCGAGCGGATCGTTCTGGCTCGAGAAGAGAACGATAGTGGGATCGCGGAGATCATCAGGCTCGCCAAGCTCAAGGGAGTGCCTGTGAAGCACGAGGGGCGTGGGCGGCTGGACGTGCTGGCCAAACCGTTCGCGCACCAGGGGGTCCTGGCCGAGGTGGGCGAGGCGGGCTATAACGATCCTTTCGAGTTGGTGGCTCGAATCAAGGCAACAACCCCGCTCCCGCTGCTTGTGCTCCTTGATGGTATTCAGGACCCACAGAACCTGGGCGCGATTCTTCGTGCCGGGGAGGCGGCCGGGGCGGACTGCCTCTTCATTTCGAAACATCGGGCTGTTGGGCTGACGCCGGCGGTGGCGAGGGCCTCGGCCGGGGCCGTAGAATACCTGCCGGTTGCTCAGGTCGCCGGCCTGGCGGCATACCTCACGTGGCTGAAGCAAAAGGGGATTTGGATCTTGGGGGCAGATCCCACAGCCTCGCGGTCACTCTACGATGTCGATCTCCGTGTTTCGCTAGCCCTGGTTATTGGTGGCGAACATCGGGGGCTGAGGCCGTTGGTCAGGCAGCGGTGCGATCTGCTGGCATCGATCCCAATGCGTGGCCGAGTGGCCTCCCTGAACGCAGCGGCCTCGGCTAGTGTGTTTCTGTTCGAGATTCGGCGTCAGCGGGACCACAGCAACCCCCGCTAAGGGAATCGATAAAAAACTGAGAATAGTGAGGAAAATGGAAGGTCAACCAAGTTTTCTCTTGTTTCCTCGAGGATTCAACGGTATATTTGCATTGCTGACTGCTCGGCGAAAGGATATATTCACAGTTTGTCTGCTGGCGTAGCTCAGGTGGCAGAGCAGCTGATTTGTAATCAGCGGGTCAGGGGTTCAAATCCCTTCGCCAGCTCCATGGCGTCGGCGGCCCTTTCGTGAATCCTTCCTGACCTTTGATTTGAGGGGAGATACCCAAGTGGCCAAAGGGGGCAGACTGTAAATCTGCTGGCGTTTGCCTTCGGAGGTTCGAATCCTCCTCTCCCCACCATCGGCGCCGGCTCTCATAAGGCGGCAATCGCAGCCGTGGTGGGTGAGCCCCCAGTGCGCAGGGTCCTTCACAATTGGCAACGACGTCTTCAGACCTAAGCGGGAATAGCTCAGTTGGCTAGAGCGTCAGCCTTCCAAGCTGAGGGTCGCGGGTTCGAATCCCGTTTCCCGCTCCACAGGTCACATCGCTTGTACCTGCGCCCGTTCCGCATGATCAACGTGTAGCTCAGTCGCACTCTTTAGGTGAATCGGGCAACCGGCCGCAGCCGGGCCGAATTGAACAGTCGTTCTGGTTCGCAATATTGAGCAATGACCAATCAGCATGAGTGTGAGTGAGGCACTCGGGCTGTGGATCGAGACATCTGTAGGACTGCCCACGTAGCTCAGTCGGCAGAGCGCATCCTTGGTAAGGATGAGGTCACCAGTTCAATCCTGGTCGTGGGCTCCACTTCGTGTTGTTCTTCTCATCCAGGTCATGGGGAGGGGGATCCCACCATAGGTGGATGAGCGCCGGCAGGGTGTGAATGCACCCCCGGCTTGGGAGAGGCGCTATGGCCAAGGCCAAGTTCGAGCGGACCAAAGAGCACATGAACATCGGGACCATCGGGCACATCGACCACGGCAAGACCACCCTCACCGCGGCGATCACGAAGGTCCTGCACGCGGCGAACCCGAAGGTCCAGTTCGTCCCC
>JACQQF010000028.1 GCA_016207095.1 Candidatus Methylomirabilota bacterium
AATGCTTTTTTTCTCATCATGGAGTCCCTTTATCAAAGTGGTTTGATATTTGAACCGTTGAGTTGTCATAATATCGTGCATGGTCGAGCAGTTGCAACGCAATGACCAACAAAAGACCAACAATCCATGACCTTTATACCCATTACGAGCAGCAAGATCACTCGCGTCGACGGGTGCACAGACATCCGCTCGGTCTCCTTGGGGGCGACGATGATATTCGGGCCCTCAGATCCTTTGTGGGTCCTTGACTGACTTGGCAAAGATGAGCGCGGTGAGCGCAATCAACGATCCGATCAGGGCGAAGGCCGGGAAGTACCCGACGAAAGCGATCAGGAACCCGGCCAGGATCGGCCCCAAGGCCTCGCCGAAATCCCAGATGGTGCCGAAGACCCCCATCGCGGAGCCGATTCGGCCTGCCTTGGCCAGGTCTGCCACCAGAGCCGTCGTGGAAGGGGTGACGAACGCGACTCCCAGGCCGAAGAGCGCCGAGAGCACGAAGAGGAGGGCAAACCGTTCGGTGAGCACGATGAGCGGCAGGATCGCGGCGCAGAGAAGGAGCCCGATCAGGATGAGCGGCTTCCGTCCGAGGCGGTCTGAGAGACGACCACCGATCGGCTTGGCCGCCATCGTCGTGGCGAGCTGACCTCCCAGGATAATCCCGATCTCGGCGTCATTCAAGCCGGCTGCCTTGGCATAAAGAGGGAGGAAGCCGAGCAAGGCTCCGTACCCCACATACATACCCGCCTCTACGGATGAGGCGACGAGGACCGGGCGGTTCGCAAGCACGTCGAGAACGCCGGCCTTGAGGTGGAACCATCCCGCGTGGGCGTTCTGTCGCTCGGTCGGCCCCGGGTCGTCCGGCAGCTTCAACACCAAGAACAAGGGAAGGACGCCCAGGATGCCCACTAGGAGGTAGGTCATAGGGTAGCTCGCCGTGGCATAGAGGACGAGGCCGCCCAGCAGGGGCCCGACGGTCCCGCCAATGTCGCCCATTGAAGCGAACCATCCGAGCTTTTCACCCCGTCCCTCCTCGGCAAGACGTGCGACATAGGCTGAGGCCACTGGCGAGAAGATCGCCGTCGAGAATCCGTGAAGGAAACGCAGGAGGAGGAGCGGGGCGGGGCTATGGACCAAGGGGTAAAGGAAGGGAGGGCCAGCGAAGAAGAGGGTTCCAAACACAAGCATCCTTCTCCGACCGATGACGTCAGAGAGGGCACCGGCCGGGAACTTGATGAAGACCCCTGTGATCGTCGAGGCGGCGACGATGAGGCCGAGGAGCTCTGGAGCGGCGCCGAGGTCCTGGGCGAAGCGCGGCAGGACGGGGCTCCTCGCCATCTGGTAGCTGAGCCGCGCCAGCAGGGTGACGGCGCAGAGCTGGACGAAGGGCCCCCAGATGTTCACAGGCTGAGCCTTCGGTTAGCAACTCATCCTGTTTCTCGGAGCTTGAGAGAAGCGGAATTGATGCAATAGCGAAGTCCTGTGGGCTTTGGCCCGTCCTCAAAGAGGTGGCCGAGGTGGGCATCGCACCTGTTGCACATCGCCTCCACTCTCCGCATGGAGTGGCTGTTATCCATGTCGGTCCTGATGTTTTCCTTGGCGATCGGAGCCCAGAAGCTTGGCCACCCGGTGCCGGAGTCGAACTTGGTGTCTGAACCGAACAGGTCGCTGCCGCAGCAGACGCACTGATAGACTCCTTTGGTTTTGGTGTTGCAGTATCGGCCCGTGAAAGCCGCTTCGGTCCCCTTTTGTCGCGCGACCTGATACTGCTCCGGCGTCAATTGCTGCTTCCACTCTGTCTCTGTCTTCACAACCTTTTCGCTCATCACGCATCCCCCCGACGGTGCCGCGTATACGTATACCTTGTTCGGTGATGAACCAACAAGCGCTCCGCCCGTCTTACGTCTTGAAGGTGCCTTTGGGAGCGGCATCGAAGAGCGGGTTACACTCCGATTCGAGAATACCGCCAACAATTTTAGTTTGCCGAAACGGTGTTCGGCGAGCGACCTCTTCTGCCCGGATGTCGATCTGCCACCACCCGCGGTCTTTCAGATACGGGATCGACGTACCGTAATAGACCGTCGCAATGCCGGCCCACTCGATGGCGCTTTGACACATGGGGCAGGGTTCCGCGGTTGTGTAGAGATCCAGTCCTGTCCAGTCGATTGATTGATGCGCTGCCGCGCAGCGATTGATCGCATCGATCTCCCCGTGGAGGGTGGGGTTATCAGACGACCGGTTGAACCCTTCTGCGACGATTTCACCGGTTGCCCGCCGGACGATCACCACCCCGAAAGGGAGCCGGGGGACCTGTTTTGCCTGAGCGATGGCCTGCCGCATATAGTCTTCGTGGCTCCTCCTCTGCTGGGGGCTTATGGTTGGCGGCGGTGGCGCAGGCTCCTCGGCAGCAGGTGCAAGCGCCCAGCCGTAGGACCTTGAAATGAGCCAACTGGCGACCGTACCGGCCGTGCCGAGCACGGTGCGAGCGAGAAACCTCCTGCGGTCTGTCCCTTCAGCCTGTACAGCGTGTCCTGGACCAGTGCGTGCGCTCATCGTGCCCTCCTTACATTCTCGCCTCGCTCAGATCGAATTCTCCGAACGAATCCGCGGACGAGTGGCCTGCAGGTCGTGTGCTCCCCTAAAGTGCTTCGAAACCCCCAGAGATTGTTCCGCATCCCCGGGGTCATCCGAGAAGCGCCAGGTCGCGCACCCTGTCCTGCTCCAGGAGCCGAATCATAATGGAAAGATCCTCTGGAGGCAGGAGCTCTGGGAGCTGCTGAAGGCGGAGGGGCTCCCGATCGGCCACGAGTTGCCCCACCAGAACGTCCGCCAGGTAAAAGAGGTGGGCGCCGCCGTCCAGGACGGATCTGACCTCGCACTCCAGATAACCCACGATCCCTGGGAGGAGCGGGCTGCCGGTCATCCCGCGCTCGAAGGGAACTGTGGCAAACTTGTCCGCCTCCCGACCCGACTTGAAGCCAAAGTGGGGGACCCACGGCCATTGATCCTGTCCGAGCAGGTTCAGGGCAAATCGCCGGCTGGCCTCGATCAGCTCGCGGGTGTAGGTCATCCGGCCTATGCCGACCAGGACCCTGGGAACCTGAGGAACGATGGTGGCCGGCTGCACCCAACACACAATCTGGCCGTTGCGCCGATCCCCATCCGCCGCCGTGAGGACAAATACTTGAGAATCGAGCTTCCCGAGCACCGCCGCAATGCTGGTCTGATCCATCAGCACCCCTCCAAGCAACATAGATTACCACACTACGTCCCCTCCTGAGATGACGTAATTGTCAACCGGCTATTGACAAGAATCGGCGCGACTTGATACCCTCTCCCCGCCGCTCCACCGATTCGTCGTGAGGATCGGTGGAGCGATCGGCGAACCATCCACGACAACGTCCTACATCAACGCAATGACCAAGGAGGTAAGCGATGGTGAAGAAGCTGAGCCTTCTGTTTGCTGGCGTCCTGATTATTGTAGCCGTGGTCGGGGTCGCGACGGCGATCGCCGCCGATTTTGGCACCGCGGCACAGGCCAAAGCCATGCTGGAGAAGGCGGTGGTCGCGGTCAAGGCGGACAAGGCCAAGGCCCTGGCAATGTTCGCCAAGGGCGAAGGCGGATTCAAGGACCGGGATCTGTACCCGTTCTGCGGCGGACCCGACGGCAATTTCACCGCCCATCCGTCGCTCGTCGGAAAGAGCCTCAAGGACCTGAAGGACAAGGCCGGCAAGGGGCTCGGTGCGGAGATGTACAAGGTCGCCCAAGCGGGCAAGATCAGCGAGGTCGGTTACATGTGGCCGCGGCCCGGCAGCACCGATCCGGTTCAGAAGGTTAGCTTCGTCACCAAGGTCGGCGACCAGGTCTGTGCGGTCGGCTACTACAAGTAAACCACTTGCGGGCGGAATGGGGGCGTCCACGGACGGTGGACGCCCCCTGCCGCTTTAGGGCTAGTGCCGTTCCAACGTGTTCGGACAAATGACAAGGTTTTGCGACGGCCGATCCAGATGCCTGCGGGTTATTGTGATGTCAGGCGGATAGTGTTGGAACGGCACTAGGTTTGCCCGTCGTTGGTACTGCCTGATCATTCCCGCTGCGTCGGGATATCTCCCCGGTGATCATGCTCAGCCGCGATGTCCGGAAGGATCGTCGGCAGGACAGAGACTCCCCTCCTCGCGTTCCCACTCGAAGTGACGGCGCGTCCGAAGAACATAGTCCGCAAGCGGGAAAACCACGTTGAGGTTCTTCGCGTGCATCCGGTGGTGCCCGCGATGGTGAGCATCCAACCACTGGAAGACCTTGGTCGTTTCGATCCACCGCTGCTTCCGCACATGCATGCACCAGTGGCCGTACTCATAGAAAAAATAGTAGAGGCCGAAGGTCGCCACGCCAGCCCACAGCACCGGCACACCGCTCAGTTTCTCAACGCCCCACAACATCGGGACCTGCAACGCAATCAGGAGCGGGGCGTTCCACCAGGCGAACGTCAAGCTTTCATAGCTCTGGTTGGGGCGCAGGTGATAACTGGCATCGCTGCGAAAGTCCCGGTGGTGGGTCAGCGTATGGGTCCGGAAAGGATATGAGATCAACAAGACCCGGTGCATCACGAAGCGGTGAAGGGTCCATTCAAAGAAGCTCGCGTACGCGAAGAGCGCCCCAACAACCAGGGCCTGAGTCAGGAGCATGTGGACCATCTGGTTAACCCCCCTTATCGCGCCAGGTGATACGGCACAGCCGTGACGATCACGCCGGGCTTGGAGAGGAGCGCCGCCTGGATAAGCAGCGCCCGCTGGTTGTGGAGGAGGTTCTGCCACCGCTGGGCCGGGATGATCTCGGACGGGATCACGAGCGGGACCCCACCGTGGGCGGCGTTACTGCAGGATGCCCAGCACGTCCTCCTCGCGCATGATGAGGTGCTCCTCGTCGGCCACCTTCAATCGTCCGCTTAGGCGCTGGGGGGGCTCACTTTCATGTTCGCGGCCCGCGGTCCTTTGTCCCCCTTCTCGACATCGAACGTGACGGTTTGCCCCTCCGAGAGCGTATCGAACGCCTCTCCCTGGAGGGCGGACCTGTGAAAGAAAAGCTCGACGCCATCATGTCCCTGAATGAACCCAAAGCCTCGCTCCCTGACCAGCCTCTTGATCGTGCCCGTTGCCATCGCTTCTGCTCCTCTCCGGATGTCCGTCCGCGACCTGTTGAGTTTCCCAGCACCGACCCACCACGATGATCCCTGTGCCTGCGTCACGCCCCGCGCTCCCGGCCGCCCTCTCAGGACAGCTTCGCGCCTCCAAGCAGGGCTTGCAACTCGCCCCGCTCTACCGCCTCCTTCTCCATCAGTCGGCGCGCGACCCACAGCCGATAATCTGTGGTAGTAAACTAATGCACTAATACACTCCTGTCAAACCTAAAAAGCCCTCAGGCTTTCTTGCGGCACGGGGATGCGGCCCAGGCGGCCCCCGGACGGGGAGTCCGTGCCCGGCCGAGGCAGCCCGCAGGTCGGTGCGTAGGTGGCGGCGGGTTGTGCCGGCGAGACCTTCTGCGTCATTGAATTCCCCTTGGAGAAATGCGCCAAGCGTGTTATAGTAGCATAGCAAGATTGATCGAGGCCCCGACGCGGCACGATCCATTGTCGACCTGGGACGTTCAGATCCTGCACGGCGGCTTCTCCGGCGATCCCACCGTCACCCCACTCAAACCGACCGGACAAATAACACGGGCGCACTCTGCCTTCTAAGGACAGGCGTGCCCAAAGACAGCACAAGGAGGACCATGTCTTTTTCATCATTCACACTCAACGCGAACCTGTTGAAGGCCATCCACAACCTCGGGTTTGAGCAGCCCACGCCGATCCAGCGTCTGGCCATCCCGCCCCTCCTGGAGGGCCGAGACGTCATGGCCACCGCCGTGACGGGAAGCGGCAAGACCGCAGCGTTCCTGCTGCCCATCCTTCACCGCCTCATAGAGAAGCCCAGGGGCACCACGAGGGCGCTCGTCCTGGCCCCCACCCGGGAGCTGGCTGCGCAGATCGCGGAACATCTCCACGATCTCGCCGTGCACACGTCCGTGACGGGCGTAGCGGTCTACGGGGGCGTCTCCATAGGGCCCCAGGAACGGGCCTTCCGCAAAGGCGTGGACGTCCTTATCGCCACCCCCGGCCGGCTCCTCGACCATCTCCAGTACCCCTACGCGCGGCTCAATGGCATCGAGCACCTCGTGCTCGACGAGGCGGACCGCATGCTCGACATGGGCTTTCTGCCCGACATCCGCCGCATCCTGAAGCACGTCCCCAAGCACCGGCAGACGCTTCTGTTTTCGGCGACCTTGCCGGCGCCCATCGTGGAACTCGCCAGGGACATGCTGCAGAACCCGGTCTTCCTGAACATCGAGCGGAAATCGGCCCCGCCGGCGGGGATCACCCATGTGGCCTATCCCGTCCCGCATGAGCTGAAGTCCACTCTTTTCCTCGAACTGTTGAGGAACAGCGCGTTCAAGAACGTCCTGGCCTTCACCCGAACCAAGCACCGGGCCAACCGGCTCGCCGACTTCCTCGAGAAGCACGGCGTCAGTTGCGAAAGGATCCACGGGAACCGCAGCCAGGCCCAGAGGACCGAAGCCCTGGCCAGCTTCAAGAAGGGACGGTGCCGTGTCCTCGTCGCGACAGACATCGCCGCCCGAGGCATCGACGTGGAGGCGCTGGGCCTCGTCGTGAATTTCGACGTCCCGCACCTCCCCGAGGACTACATCCACCGGGTCGGGCGCACGGGACGGATGGACGCCACGGGCGATGCCTACACCCTCGTCTCACCGAGCGAAGAGGTCAACCTCCGCGCCATCGAGAGCGACATCGGCAACCGCCTGCCGCGCCAGAAGATCCCGGGGTTCAATTACGCAAAGAACCCCGCGGAGCGCTTCGAGGTCCCCATCGCCGAACGCCTCGCTGTCATCCGCGCCCGAAAATCGGAGGAGCGGGCCCGCGCGAAGGCGAACGCCGCGCGGCGCGCCGTCCCAGAAACTCAGGGGCGTCCCGCCGTGTACGGGAAAGCGGGGCAGAAGCCCAGGAGCAATCGCCTAGCCCGCCCGAACCGCTAGGCAGGTCAGGGTTGATGTTGCCTCGAGGCCAAACGGGGCAGGGCGTTATTTTCAGATATCTGTGCAAAGCAGCCGCTTTCATGTCCTCCGACGTTCAACATTACTGGGTGTAACCTACACCCCCACTCGCCCTTACACGGCCCATACGAGCCTTCAAAAGCGGTCGCGATCCTTTCCGTGATCGGGGTGATACGGACCTGATGGAAGTCCGTCCGGCGGTCTAAACACCTGGACATTGGCCTGGCGCGCCAGCGGGAGGTAGTCTGTAAACAATGCGTTCAGGGCTGCGCTCACTACCATTGCAATGGGGTTTGAACCGCCAGAGTTGCGGGCAACCTGTTGTTTGGATTCCCATAAGACCGTGCCGGTACGAGTATCTTTCAAGACGTACTCCATCTCGACGACGACGGAGGAAGCCAGGATCAGATACTTGGTGCTCCAGTCCTTGATCGTGATGAACAACACTGCGTCGGCGCCAAAGTGATCGAAGAAACGCTGTGACGGTAACTGATGGACGAGCCCAGCCTCCGGTAGTCCAAGGTCACGAAGGAGCAATTCAGTAAGATACACCGGAAACACATAATAGCCGCGCTCAGCCAGCGGTACAGTGATCGTGGTGATAAAGACCGCTGGCGCAGACACTTCCGGCGATTCGTTCACGACCGGCACGACGATAATCGAGCGGGGCTCATGCGCGTAGAAGGTCGATAGGTCACGCTTGCCCACCGAGGCGCAGCCAGCCAGCAGGGACAACAGACCGAATCCAACGAAAAGGGCGCGCCGATTCATGGTTGCCCAGTTCCTCCAGGAACTTCCTTCTGTTCAGTTTGGCCACGAGTTTCTCGTTGTTGCTGAATGCGCTCGATGAGCTTCGACATCAGCGCCGCAGACTCAGGGAAGGCTCGCTTTTCTTGTTCGAACTTCTCTATCGCGCCGGCATAATCACCGCGCCGATAAAGCAGGAACCCATACTCAGCGTACACACCGGGAGGCACGCGCGACTTGAGTTCCGCGGCTACCAGTGTTTCTCGCAGATACGCTTCTGCCCCGGCGATGTCTTCCTTGACGTAGCGGCGGTAGAGGCTGTCTTCGTATTCGCCCCACTGGTACAGGGCCGGCGGGGCGCATCCCGTAGGTCCTGCACCGATGACGAGACCTAGGCAGACGTATTGCCACAGAGTGTATTGATTCGCTAGCCAGGCTCGCCACCGACCTTTCACGCCGTTCATGGGTTCCCCCGTCAATGACGCGCCCTTTGGCGAGCGTCGAGCGTCTTTACGACGTTGTTCATCATGTTCACAATGGCCGCGTCGATGGCCTTCCCTTCGAGCGTCGAGTCAAATCCGGCTGTGCCCCCAAAGCCTAGGGTGCTTGATGCGGAGAGCGTCGCCTCGCCAGCGCCTTCCTGCGTGTAGAATACCTGCCCGGTCTTTGGATCGACCAAGCGCAGCACGACACGCGCACGAGCGCGCTGCGTCTTCTCCTTGCCGAGCAGCCAGATGCCGCCCGTCGTATCGCGTCCCAGTTCAGCCACGGAGCCGAGGATCAACGCCTCAACACCCATGAGGTTTTTCCTGAACTGTTCCTCGCTCAATCCCATCAATTCTGCCTCGGCACGTAACCTTCCCAGGTCTTGCCGCTCAGCTACGGTGAAACGCTGCGTCACCATGAGATGTCGTGCCAACAAGTCGGCGGCTTGTTTGCCGAGGCGATCACCTGAGGCGTCGGTGAAAAGCCCGCTTCCGTACGTTGATTCGTTGGTGAAGCGCGCGATCGCGATGGTCATGCGTTCCCCGGCCGGCAACGGCGCCGCTACAACCTGGGGACCGCGATCTTGAACACCTTCATTAACCGCTCGTGCAACACAACCCGTCAGAGCAAATGCCACGCACACAGCCTTAACAAATTGGTTCGTTTTCATTGTGCTCTCCTTATCAGTCGCGCGCGCGGTAGCGCGTCGGCTGCATACAGTTGTTCGACGGCCACTCCATCATCAGCAGCATGTTCAGGCTGGCCCGGTCGAGGGCAGTTCCAGAATCATCCGACGCACAAAGTTCCAGTCGGCCTCCTCAAACAAGGAATCAGATCCGAACGCCCCTACTCGGCTTTGCATAAAGGGCCGCGGGTTGGTGATCGCGCGCCCATTTAGTAGGTCGAATGCTGACGGATCGTTAATAAAGCTGTTAGGAGTGTGAGTGCTGTCTGGCAGACCGAGTACGGAGGCGCCAAACAAGTGGCCGATTTCCTGGCATACGATCGACGGGAATGAGCCTCCTGGGGTGTACACGACCGACGCGAGCGGATCCCGGGCGTTGCCCCCCACACCTCCTTCGCGTGGCTGGCGGGTGCGGACAGTCATGATTTTGTCAGCCCGGTCCGGTAACCCCGTCGCAGCTTGTGCTGCATTGAACTGCTCCAGCTTTCGAACTAGGGGTTCCAATGTCAAGAGGGGCCCGGTAAAACTGAGTTGGAGCGGTTCTGGCTCAAGGCGGTATCGAAGCCCATTTACCTCGTTTCCATGGAGCGGCCCGACGCCGCTTCGGATTGGGAAGTTCCTGTTGAGTAAGCGTAGTGCTTCGCCAAGGGCATCCCAGGCCTCATCGGTCATTACGAAGTTTTCAACTACCACCAGCAGCCGCAGGTCCTTCGTCGAAAGGAATCGCTTCTCACCAAGCGATTGTGTCCCGACTGGGCGCCCGGACCGGTAAAAGGTTGCCTCAAAGGAGTACGTACCAGTCCTAGGGATATCGAGCCCCGCCACATAGAAGTTCACGTTTCGCTGTTCGTTGTACTCTTGATTCGTGTTCGTAAAGACAGGTGGCATTTCACCCCAAACCTCGATGAAGAGTCCTTGCGGGCCATGCACACGCAATGACGCGAAGTCCAGGGTCGGCATTACGCCGACGCCCCCCGTAGGAATCGGTGCGGCAGCCATAAATACCCTGACCAGAGTATCCTTTCCAGCGACCAACTCATACCCTGGAAGTCCCTGACTAATCTCCCACCCAAGGACTTGCAGTCCCGGGATTTGGGTCAAGATGACAAAACCCCCGATCGCCCCCGGCTGGGCCAGGCATTCCTCCAGTTGTCGACGCTTCTGCGGTAGTTCCTGCTGCTGAATCTCCCTGATGCGCCGGACGATGTCGGGTTTCTGTGGTGGCGTGGCAGTACGGAGACTCTCCTGCAAGTCCCGAAGCTCCGTCTCAAGATCAGCGATCTGAAGGCGGAGGTGATCGCAATGTCCTGACATCGATTGCTCCTTTCAAAATGTTGTGGTCGTAAAGTACGGCCGGAACGAATTGTTCTGCGGCGAATCCGCTGGGGCTGGCGAACTATTGACTATGTTGGTCAGCATGTCCCGGTCCTCGCACTTCCCGCGCCTGCGATGATTCCCTCGGGCCTTCGAGAACTCGTCAAGGTTGCCCGGACCTCACGGTGGCCTGACAGATACCGGTCAGCGGCATCTGATCAAGACGGCATCGTCGTGCTCACCTCCTTGTGGGCCAGCGCTGGCACTCCTCAGCGCGTAACGGAACTGGTGTTGGAGTAGCCCGAAGGGCACGCCATCCCTTCGTTCACTCGCTCCCAAGAGGCTCGGTCCTGACTCGCTGAGACAAGCGCCCCTCCAAGATCAGAAGTAGCTGTGGCATAAGGGGCAATCGAAGCTGGCGCTCACGCTCTTGTTGGTCGTCATCACGAGGGTGCAGGTCCCGTGCGTGCGGCTATCTCTCCTGCCGATCCCCGCGCAGTCTCCCCCCCAACCAAGGAAGTCGTCCTTGACAAACCATAGGAAGTAGCTCTCGGCCGTCAGGGTGACCCTCGTCCCTGGGGCGAAGGCGTAGCCGCCCGGCCCACAGTGAGTCCCTGCGGGACTCCTCGTCACCGACCCTCCCGCGTCGACGGAGAGCGACAAGACGGCGCCCGATGTGAACTGGAAGGACTGCACCGCAAGGTCGAGCTCATTTTCCGGGAGGAGGGGATTGCTCCCGGCAATCGCCAGGCGGGCATAGGTGGAGTACGTGCCAACGGGCTCGAATCCCGCGAACGTATAGGAGGATGGGACGACCACTGACTGGGTGAGCAGCACGTTGGCCTGAAATGGAATCGGCGACGGGCCGAGGGCGACGGAGATCACTCCTGAAGGTCCCTGAACCAGGGAGAGGAACGTGACCCCGTCGGGCAAGACGGCCCCGAGGTAGATGTCCACCGGAGTCAGTTTAGGCCCCGGCGTTAGGGTGGCCTGATAGCTGATGGTCCTGCCCGTGCAGAGCGCTGACTCATTGAGCGATACCGCGGCGATCCCCACTATGTCTGGCGTGATCCGCCCGATCTTGTGGCCCACCGTGAACCAGAGGGCGCCGTCGGGGCCGGCGGTGATGCTGCTCGGGATGCCATCAGCCGTGGGGAGGGTGACCTCGAAGATGGCCCCGGTTGTGGTGATTCGCCCAATCTTGCCGACAGACGAGCCGAAGTTGTCGGTGAACCAAAGGGCGCCGTCGGGGCCAGCGGTGATAGCGCCCGGGTAGTTGAGCCCCCCGGGGAGCTGAAACCCGGTGACGGTCCCGGCTGTGGTAATCCGGCCGATATGGTTGAGAGCGGTGAACCAAAGGGCCCCGTCCGGGCCGGCGGTGATGCTAGCCGGGATGTCATACGCTGCGGGGAGCGGGAACTCGGTGATGGCCCCGGCCATGGTGATCCGCCCGATCTTCTTAGCGATGTATCTGTTATCGTTGACAAGATTCTCGGTGAACCAGAGGGCACCATCGGGGCCGGCGGTAATGCTGCTCGGGTAGTAATCAGCCGTGGGGAGGGAGAACTCGGTGATGGTCCCGGCCCTGGTGATCCGCCCGATCCTCCCAGGGGCATACTCCGTGAACCAGAGGGCGCCGTCAGGGCCGGCGGTAATGCGGCCGTTTGTGTAGCTGCCCGCGGGGAGCGGGAACTCGGTGATGGCCCCGGCCGCGGTGATCCGCCCGATCTTGTGGGTCGTGTTCTTGATTCTGCACTGTATCTGTGTATAGGTACAATCCCAAGTTTCTGGACAGTAACACTTGAAGGGATTTACGGTGGACCAGGTGAACCAAAGGGCCCCGTCCGGCCCGGCGGTGATGCCAGATGGGCTGCCCGCTGGGAGCGGAAACTCGGTGATGGGGTCGGTGGCACCAGCCACGCCGACAAGCACTGCGCACCAGAGGGCCAGGCCGAGCCCAAGACCCCAAAGCTTGCTATGCCCCGCTTTGTTGCACTCTCTTCCCATGTCTGAATGCCTCCTTTTCTCGTCATGAACGTTGACCAGGCGAACTAGCGACTCTACCACGTCGCTACTAGAGAGCAACCCGGATGCCAAGACAGAGTCCATTAAAAAACAGCTACTTAGGAGGCGAGCGGGCTGTGGACCAATGGTAAGTGGGTGGGGGATCGGCGAGAATTGGGGGAGATTTCGGCAGTGGGAGGCGAGATTGGGTCCTTTCCTACCTGCTGTCCTTGTGCCGGGGTCTGTTAGCCTGCATATAGGTTGACCCCGGTGTAGCTCGAACGTACAAGTGGCTGGTGATCTTCCCTCGAAAACGTGGACACGGTTTCACGCCTCGCATCGGACACTCCCTCACTCGTTAGGTGTGGGTGTCCACGTTATTGGGAGAGGTACTCTCCCCGCTGTTCGAGCTTGACGTGATATGCAGATACTTGTATATTGAGGAATGCCCGAGAAGCCCCTCATTTGGCTGGGAAGTTCTCGCCAAGATGTCAAAGCCTTCCCCGCTGACGCGAGGAGGGTAGCGGGGTTCCAGCTCTGGCGAATTCAACTGGGGCTGCCACCAAACGACTGGAAGCCGATGACCAGCGTCGGCCCGGGTGTCCAGGAGATTCGCATTTGTACTGGTCCCGAGCATCGGGTCTTTTGCATTGCCAGGTTGGCGGAAGCCGTGTACGTTCTCCACGCGTTCGAGAAGCGGTCCCGCAAGACGCTCCGCCAGGACTTGGAGATCGCGAGGAACCGACTCCGCTTGCTGCTGATGGCGCGCGGAGAACAAGGAGGGTAAGCGTCTCATGAAGCTCAAGGTCACTCGTTCAACTGGCAACGTCTTTCGCGACCTCGGCTTCTCGCCCGAGGAGGCCGAACACTTGAAGGTGCGTTCGAATCTGATGATCCACTTGCAACAGGCCATCTCGACGCGCGGCCTGAAACAGGCTGAGGCAGCGAAACTCCTCGGCGTCACGCAGCCCCGCGTCAGCGAGCTTATGCGGGGGCGCATCGACCTGTTCAGCATCGACACCCTTATTAATCTTCTCGCACGCCTGGGCATCCGGGTCGGGCTCGTCGTGCGGCCCTCCAAGAGGCGCGCCCGAGTCGCTTAACGGTCGCCTTGACTGACCGCGACGAGCACACACAAGCCGATGGTGATCTTTCCACGAAACAGTGAACACGGTTTCACCCCCCCACTCTCTCACTTTCGTCTGGCGTGAGGACTTCAACCGTGTCGGTCCATAGTGCGGGCCGACCACTCAGCTCGCGCACGGTACAGGTCACCCTAATAACCTCTCCTACGCTCACCTTCGCACGCATAGGGACGTAGATGCGGACGGCACGCTTGGTGCCCGTGTACAGTGCGAGGGCGAGGGCTTCGAGACGTTGATGAATGACCGAGTCGCCCTTGTCCCACCAGCGCGTTACCTCCTTCTTTCGCACGACGACGGCGTGCACGACGCGATCGGCGCAGTCCGGGTCGAACTCGGCAGGGAACAGCCCGCCTGGAAGAGGAATGCTCGTCGGCCGGACGTGAAGTGTGGCGACAGCCCGAACGGCGTGCGAGCCAAAAGCAGCCCTAATCCCATCCTCGGTCGTCAGACACGGATGCTTGGGCCAAGGCCATTCCAGCTCGTCGAAGAAGACGACATCTCCGTTTCCATTGGTATGGAAGAAGATCTCGGCACCGCAGACGGGGCAGGTGGTCGGGTGGGTGAGGCGTTCGCCGAGGTCTGAGCGGGCATGGCCGGTAGCCCACCGCGCCCACGGTCTTTCGCGAGGCGTCGGTGCTGGGGGCTGAATTACGACCGTTCGAGGCCTTCCGCCGTGACCACCTCCCAGGTGGCCTTCGCCTCCAAAGCCTCAGGTACAGCCATACCCGTGATTCCACGCGTTACACACTGAGGCGCCTCCTCACTTGCCTCCGGCTCGCACCTCTTTGCGGTCGGGCCTAACGCCCAGGCATCAGCCGCGCGCGGCTTGTTGCGCGTCCGCTGCATGCCGTGGTTAGGTTCCTTACAACGCTGCGTCACTATCCAATGGTAAAGATCAACCAAACCACCGTTCTGACCAAATCTACTTATCTGTCAGGGGTTACACGCTAGTTTCAAGTCAGTGCTTACCCGGTATATTCCGCCAGGGAGGAGGTCCTTTACCAGTCCATATCTGTACTCCCTTGATAGCAATTCCGGGTGTAGTAATCAAGTGTGGACTGTACTGGAAAGGAGAAGCTTTATCAGGGTAATATCTGGCCACAAAACCATCGTTAGGGTTAGGCGTCATTGTGACAGACATACAGTTCCGACCAATATACCGACCAAATTTGGGGGTATCTGCGGCTTCTCTTATAAGAGACACTAACTTATCGGCGACAATCTTGCATTCTTGCTGTTGGAAAAATCTATTTCGAATCAATCCTTTAATTTTTCGTATAATTGGCCTGTTGACTGCTTGCTGTGTTCCGTTGATGGAAATGGAGTGTCCTTTTTCAGGATTTGAGATTCTCCTCCTCCACCGTACATACGTCATAAAATCTTCCTGTACCTCTCCATGAGGCCAAATATTGTCTCTCTCAAAATTCGAAATAATCATCGTAAAAGGTATATGGTGTCTATAGCCTGAAAGTACAAATGTCATTCTCTTATGTTTTTTGGGCAATGAGATGAACGTTGCTGTTAATTGTGTTTCTAGCGCCTCACGGACAGACACTAGATGTCGAGTATGGGGACATCGTTCACCTGTTTTGGGGGGAGGGTGAAAATACGGGGACATCGTTCACTCCACGGGCCAGGCCTGTTCTTTGACCAGACGTCCATCGGCATAGAGGCGCACACAGTGTTCGGTGGTTGAGATGGTGGCATGGAGGTAGCGGTACATGAACGCCACGCGGACCCGGAGGCGGATCCCGAACAGGTCCACCCGCTGGTCGGAGCGGACCAGGCGCACCACATGAATCCGCCCCGGCGGCACGCCGGGCTCCAGCAAGGGCAAGGGTCCAGTGGGGGGATAGCGGCGCACCAGCGTCGCGCCCACCTCGGCGGGCGTCCGGTTCCCCAGGGTGGAGTAGCGCCACTCGTGGTTGTGGTAGCGCTCGAACCCTCGCGAGGCCTGCACCAGCGCGGCAAACGAGCCGAAGCGCTGCGCCCGAAAGAACCGCTGGTCATAGGTGTTGTTAAAGCGCTCGACATGGCCATTACGCCAGGGTTCGGCCAAGGCGATGAAGATCGGCTCGATCCCGCACGTGAGCAGCAAGCGCAAGACCTGCGACAGCCGATAGGGGTTGCGGGGACTGGGGGTGAAGGGCGGCTTGTTGTCCATCTGGGCATAGTCCGGCAGCCCCAGGCGTTGCCACGTCTTCCACAGCGCCTCCAAGAGGATGGGATCGGTCAAACGGCGATGGGGCTCCAGCGCCACCTCGCGGGAATTGACCAGCATGGTGTGCAAGGAGAAGAACCGGCCGTCGCCCTCCAGGTAGCGGGGCCCCACGGGATCCAGCGCATGGCAGAGGGCGCCCGTGGGCACAATGGCGGGATACGGGAGCCCCTTGGGGGTGAACCGCCGCTGACGCCGGCTCACCAACCCATGGCGAGTCAGCACTCGGTTGATGAGCCCCACCCGGGGCAGCGGGGTGACTCCTCGTTCGGCCAACACGTGGCGGATGGCCTGCGCTCCGTGCTGGACACGGGGCCGCGTCATGAGCGTCCTTCGGACCCGCACGATGAGCCGTTCCACCCAGGTGGGGGATCGGCCGGGCATGCGATGGGGGGCTCGAGAGCGGTCCTGCGCCCAATCTGGTCTCCCCTCGCGGTACCGCCGGGCCCACTTCAACAGCCATCGAACCGTTCGTCCGACCGTCCGGGCGACCTCGGTGGGGGCTGCTCCCGCCAGGTAGGCTCCCACTGCCAAGAATCGTCGTTCTCTTTCGTCCATGCTGTGGTCCTCCTTTCGGAGAACTAGCATGGCGCACTTCCTTAATCAGGATAGCCTTCATCATGAACGATGTCCCCATACATCCCAGGTGAACGATGTCCCCATACTCGACAACTAGATTCATTTGAAACGCATGAATTGAAATGAGATAATCCAGAATCCATTCATCGGTTTTCTTCGAATTGATAGAGGCTAATCCCGTGTAAGCGATAGAAAAATAAGCATCTTTGCAACCAACGCAGACCGCCTTGTTTGAGTCATCGTCGAAAACGCTTCCGTTGGTTAGTCTTGTTAGTCGACGGTCGGATGCTTGAACCACCTTGTTCGCTGTCGCAGCGGTGATTATTAATGTCATGGAGGGTTTCCTGAGGAATTGACCTCTCTGATCGGGTATCCTGGCTATATGACCTTTAAGGAACCTAACTATTAGGTCTACTGCTCTAATTCCTGCAGTCTATCCCATAAGGTCATCTAATCCACGCAAACCCAAATCTTTCGGCATTTTCGACAATTTAGCAGGGCCTCGTCAAGTCCTTTTTCCCCGACAAACACTGCGGAGCTATCAGTCTATCCTAATATCAGCCCGCAGTGTATCACGCCAATAGATCGCTGTCACAGACGAGCGGTGCGACTGTAAATGACACGTCCACGCCGATTCAAGACATGGGACTTTAACAGTTAGTCGAAGTCGCGGCTGGGGGTGCTGGCGGGTGTGCGCCGCACGCGAGGAGTCCAGGGGCGGTCGGCGACGAGGTGGACGACGCCTTGCTGGGCCTGGAGGGTCCCGGCGATGCCGAGGAACGTCGTCTTGGCGAGAACGGCGTACCGTGGATACAAGCTGGGCCAGAGGATGACGTTGATGAACACGGTCTCGTCTCCTCAACAAGGGAAAGCGCGCCAGCGTCAAACCTAGCGACGGATCAGGCCAGCGGCTGATTTCCTCCCGTACCGCGGCAACTCCTCTCGGAGGACACGCCTGAGAGTATCCTCGAGAAATCGATCCTGCGACTCGATAAAATTGCGCAGCGCCTTGTTCATCAGCGTCTGGTAGCTCCCGCCACCCGCCTCGTGGACCTGACGTCGAAACCACTCCAGGATGTCGTCGTCTATGCGAATGGTAATTCGCGTCTTGCCTGGAGGCAGGTGAAGAACCGCGCCACGTTTGCCACGGCTGAAGTCGTACTCCTTTCTCATACTCCTCCCTCGTACTGTTGACGTTCCAGGGGCGTCGCTCTGCGAGCCGAAATCATGCGCACCCGTTTACCGCGCCATGTATAGACTACGACCAAAAGCTGGCCGAGCGCGTCGATTCCAGTGGTAACAAAACGCTCTTCGCTCCGTTCCTCATCCACGACAGTCACAGCCAACTCGTCGTACAGAACCGTCGCGGCATCGGCGAAGTCGATACCATGCTTCCGGAGGTTCGATGCAGCCTTCCGAGCGTCCCACTCGAATTCCATCGTCTAAGTATATGTACCGATGTACATATAGTCAAGGATACTTTCGGGGCTGAGCCCGGATCGGAATCACACGTCATGTAGAGTGCGATGCGTGGAAGTTGCGGCTGGGGGTGCTGGCGGGCGGGCGCCCGAGCGGGGGATTCCAGAGGCGGTCGGCTACGAGGTGGACGACGCCCTGCTGGGCCTGGAGGGTCCCGGTGATGCCCAGGAAGGTAGCCGTCTTGGCGAGGACGGCGTGCTAGGTGAGGTGTTTCATAAGTATGGCGACGTACTCTTCTGGAGAATCGACTACCGCCCCTCCCTTCGAGACGGCCTTCCAGGCCTCCTCAGGGCGAACGGATTCGTAAGCGTATTTGTGAAATGGCATGCTTAGGTCGCAACGACCTATGGGGGTGCCCCACTCACTGATAGAAATTTCTGACCCAGGCGTGGGTTCTTAACGCCGCGAGCAGATCCGCTGACAGCGGCTTCCCGTCCGAGGCTGCGCAGTTGACCTCGGCATGCTCGGGCCGGCGCATACCGGGGATCACCGTCGAGACCGCGGCGTGGCTCAGACAGAATTTGAGGGCAAGCTGCGCCAGCGATGAGACCGCGTCGCGCAAGAGCGGCCTGAGGCGATCGACCCGCTCGCAGGTCTCGCGCAGCCGATTCCCCCGAAAATACGAGCCTTGAAACGAGCCCTTCGGGAAGCTCGCCTGCGGGGTCAGAGTGCCGGTCAGGCCCCCTTCGTCAAAGGGCACCCTGGCGATGACGCCCACGTCGTATTGCCGGCACAGAGGGAAGAGTGTTTCGGCGGGGGACTGATCGAAGATGTTATAGATCACTTGCACCGCGTCAATCAGTCCTGATCTGACCAGCTTCAAAACCGTCTCGGGTTGATGGTCGATGACCGAGACACCGAAGAACCGGACCTTCCCCTGCTGCTTCAGCTTCTGCACAGCGTCTTGCCATTCCATTTCTTCGATCCACTCATCCCGCCAGATATGAAGCTGCTGCAAGTCGAGCCGTTCGGTCTCAAGGTTTCGGAGGCTCTGCTCCGTGTGCGTGATGATCCGTTCGGCGGGAAAGGCTTGGCCCGCCGAGGTGCCCGGCCTGGGGGGCCAGTCGGTGCCTTTCAAGGGCACCTTGGTGGCGACGAACACGCGATGCCCAGCCTGTCGAAAGGCCCTGGCGATCAGCCGCTCGCTGTGCCCATTTCCGTAGGCGTATGCGGTGTCGATGAAGGTCATGCCCAGTTCCAGCGCGCGAACCAGCGCCCTGACCGAGAGCCTGTCGTCGGTCTCGCCCCACCATCCCTTGCCGATCCCCCAGGCCCCAAAGCCGACCTCCGACACCTCAAGCCCAGTGCGTCCCAGCCTGCGATGGTGCATGAAAGGCGCCTCCTTCTCCTTCGGTAGTGGGTCAGTTTGAGACTTGCGAGTCATTGTGCAACAGGAGTTCAGATTCTTCCCCTTCGCGGAGCCAGCCCTTGAGGCCCGCTCAGGGCCGAAGGGCTCAAGAATGACACTAGCGAGACTTGTCATCCTGAATCCTTCGACTGTCACTCTGAGCAAAGCGAAGAGTCTCAGGACAAGCTCCGTGAAGGATCTCTGGCAAACTGACCCACTACTTCTCCTTCAGTGGCTAGTATCCAACCCGACCATGATATCATACTACATCTATGGCGCGTGGAAGGGAGCCCATGACACAGGACGACGCCTTGACGCTCCTCAAGGAAGGGGACCCTGCGCAGCGGCGCGAGGCGACGATGGTGCTTGCCGCCATCGGCGATGACCGCGCGGTACCCGTGCTGGTCACCACGCTGGCCGATGACGATCCTGCCCTGGTCCATCTGGTTGAGCGGACGCTCTGGGAGATCTGGTGCAGATCGGGAGACCCGGAAACCGACCGGCTGCTCCAGGTGGGGATCGAGGCGATGGGTCGGCAAGAGCTTGGCCGCGCTGTGGAGATCTTCAGTCGGGTGATCGCGATGGCACCGGGGTTTGCCGAAGGATACAACAAGCGCGCAACCGCTCTCTACCTACAAGGCGAGTACCGGCGCTCGATCACAGACTGCGAGGCCACGCTCGAAAGAAATCCGTACCATTTCGCATGCCTAAGCGGTCAAGGGCTCTGTTATCTCGCCCTTCGCCAGTTTCGCCAAGCCGAGGCGTGCTTCCGCAAGGCTTTGAGCCTCCACCCCTACATGGAGGCCGCCCGCCACAACCTGACGCTCGCGGTCCAGGCCAGGATCGCCACAGGCAACGGCGGGCATCGAGGCAATGGCGGCCCACATGATCATTCCTGAACCGGCTGGACACCCTCATCCGGCCTTCGTGAGGAGCCGTCGGGTCGATCGTCGCGCGGCCCCCGCGAGACCCCGGCCGTCCCTATCAGATCTGAGTAGGATTCTTTGACGAGAGCATGCTCCTCGATCCCAAGTGCCTGCCGCAGTCTTTGGACCTCGTCGCCGACATACACGAGCTCCGCCGGGTTTTCCACAATCCCCTCTAGCTCGACGAAGCTCCCCAGGTCCTGCACCTTGTCGAGGTGGACCCGCACGTTCCCGATGAGATAGATCTCGCGCCGCTTCGCAACCACAGCCTTTACGCCAAGGGCTTTCTCAAGGATCGCCTTGAGCCCCTCGGCATCCTCTGTTCGATAGAGCTGATAGTGGCTTTCCCGCGCCCCCGCGACATCCGCTCGGATGTAATGGATCAGCTCCGGGCCTGATTGCAACGACTCCCGGAGCTTCAGGCGGCCATGCGCCACCCTGAAATAGGTATCGACCTGTCGCTCGGGGTCTTGACTCTCAGCCCCCAGCGACATGAGCCTCTCGCGGAGCCTACCGAGATCCTCGCAACGGGCTTTCAGCTCGATGTTCAGCAATAGTCAGTTCCTCATCGCCCGAACCTGCCCCTCGAACTGAGCGTCGGGGCCCAGCCGGAACTCCTCCCCGCATTTCTGGCACTTTCCCCACCAGGAGCGATCCGGCTGCTTGGCCAGGATCACGGCGCCGCAGACCAACTGCCCCGCAATTCGATGAAGCGTGATGGCGACGAACTGTTCTTCCATTGCCGCCTTTCGCGGAAATGTGAATGCCTAATGACCTATTTGATTGTATCCCAATGGGGTGGTTATCGCCAGCCCCCAGGAAGAGGGGCCACGCGCAAGGGCCCAATCAGCCGGACGGCGAACACGGAGCGGTAGATGCTCGGCAGGTTGCCGCTGTCGGTTAGGATCCCTTGGATGTCTCGGCGGGGCTGAGAGGGACGCGAACGCGACTGAGCCGTTGGGCGAGTTTGGCGTGCTCCTGCCGCATCTCGTTGGGCAGGCGATCGCCGAATTGCTCGAAGAACTTCCCCTGGTCCTCCAGCTCCTTGGACCACGCATCGCGGTCGATGCTAAGGAGTTCTTGCATGGTTCCGGCCGGCAGCTTCAACCCATCCATCTCCAACCCATCGGCCGCTGGGACAAAACCGATCGGGGTCTCGACGGCCTTGCCCCGACCGCGGACCCGGTCCAGGATCCACATCAGGACACGAACGTTCTCACCGAATCCGGGCCAGAGGAAGTTGCCGTCCGCATCTTTACGGAACCAGTTCACGTGGAAGATCGCGGGGGGGTGCTTCATACGGGAGCCCATGGCCACCCAGTGGCCGAAATAATCGGCCATGTTGTAGCCGCAGAATGGGAGCATCGCCATCGGATCACGCCTGGTGACGCCGACCGCGCCAGTGGCAGCGGCTGTGGTTTCGGAGGCCATCCCGGCCCCAACAAACACCCCGTGCTGCCAGCTATACGACTGGTAGACGAGCGGCGCCACCCGGGCGCGGCGACCTCCGAAGAGGATCGCTGAAATCGGAACGCCGTCGTCATCTTCCCAGTGGGGAGAGATCGACGGGCACTGGCCCGCGGGAACCGTGAAGCGCGAGTTGGGGTGTGCGGCCTTCTCGGCGCCGGGCGCCCAGCGGTTGCCTTTCCAATCGATGAGGCCATCGGGTGGCGTCGGATCCTTCCCCTCCCACCACGGCTCCCCACCGGGAGTGACGCCGACATTCGTGAAGATGGTGTTCCGTCCCGCTGCAGCCATCATATTCGGATTCGTCTTGGAGCTGGTGCCGGGGGCGACCCCAAAGAACCCGGCCTCCGGGTTGATGGCCCGGAGCCGACCGTCGGGCCCGACGTGAAGCCACGCGATGTCATCGCCCACAGTCCAGACCTTGTAGCCCAGGTGCTGCAACGGGGAGACAAGCATCGCGAGGTTGGTCTTGCCGCAGGCGCTTGGAAAGGCGCCGGCAATGTAGGTGACCTGTCCGGTTGGGTCCTCCAGGCCGATGATCATATTGTGCTCGGCCAACCACCCCCCCTCGCGGCCCATCCAACTGGCGATTCGAAGGGCGTAGCACTTCTTGCCCAACAGGGCGTTGCCGCCGTAGCCCGATCCGATGCTCCAGATGAGGCGCTCCTCGGGGAAATGAAGGATGAAGCGGCGGTCCGGGCTTAAGTCACCAAGCGAGTGCAGGCCCGGCACAAAGCCATTCGAACCGCTCAGTCGGTCCAGCGCCACCTTTCCCATGCGGGTCATCAGGCGCATGTTGGCGACGACGTAGGGGCTGTCCGTGATCTCCACCCCGAGCTTGCTGTAGGGCGAGCCGGCAGGCCCCATGATATAGGGAATGACATACATCGTCCGCCCCTTCATGCTGCCCTCGAACAACTTCCCCACCCGCTCCCGCGCCTCCTTCGGCGCCATCCAGTTATTCGTGGGGCCGGCATCCTCCTTCCGCGACGTGCAGATGAAGGTCAGGTGCTCGGTCCGGGCGACGTCTGACGGGTTGCTCCGATGCAGATAGCACCCGGGATAGCTCTTCTGATTGAGGCGGATGAGGGTGCCATCGCCTACCATCCCCTCGATCAGCTTGTGGTATTCTCCCTCTGATCCGTCGCACCAATGAATTCGATCGGGGCGCGTGATCCGCGCGACCTCATCCACCCACCGCTCTACTCCTGTCTGGCCAGCCATGTCGTCTCCCTTCACCTATTGCCCGCTCTTCCGGGGCACGCCGGCACCCGAGCGGGTGGGCTCTCCCTGGCGCACGAACTCCGCGCCCATTTTAAGCGCAACACCGTGCGGCGGTCAACTGCCAATGCGCGGTGAGGCTATCAATTGCTGTCCCCTGCGGCTTTCACTCTCCCGCTTGTCACACCTGATCACGCCAGCCTGGGTGAGCGCCGTCGCTGCCGTGGGGAGGTGCGAAGCGACTGGAGATAGGCGAGGGCGTGCATCACCGCGTTTTCAAACGGCACGCTTTCCCGTTTGATCTTCGCTACCAGCAGTCCACCCTGCATAATCGAAAAGCAGAAATCGGCCAACGCCTCCGAATCTATGCCGTCACGTATCGCCCCTCGCGCCTGCTCGGCCGCGAAGAACCGCGCCAAGCTCGTTCGCGTCAGGTCAAAGATCAATCCAACATCCTGTCGGAGACGTCGTTGGCTCCCAACGAGATCGTTGCCGATCGTCCCGATGGGGCAGGCCCGGGCGCAGCCCATCGCCCGTTGCGCCTCTATGAAGAGTCGGAACCACTCCTCGACGTCCTTCCAGGATTCAAGGGTCTGCTTGAAGGGGAGCCCTCCGCTCCGCAGCAGCTCATAAAAGTGCTGTAGCGTCGCATGTACCAGGCCTTCCTTATTCCTGAAATAGTGGGTGAACTGGCTCTTCCCCGTCCCGGATTGCTCGAGGATCGCGTCGATGCTTGTGGCATGCACCCCGCGCTCGTGGAAGAGGTCGAACGCGGCCTGGATCATGCGAAGCTTTGCGCTGGTCGTGTGGGCAATGCGCTTTTTCATGCCTTCTATTATATGCCGAGGACCGTCCTCACGCACGTCGAAAGTCGCCCGGCTCGACTGGAGCCCGCCGATCCCTGGCGCGCTACCTGACACGAGAGCATCCGAACCTTGACGGCAAGAATCGTCGCGGACATATTTCCCTTGCCTCTTCATTAATTGTACCATATAGTACAATACGAGAGTAGCGGTTTCCACCGACTCTCCGCGAACTCATGAGGCGTGGGGTGGAGCCGGGATCTCTGAACGCTGGGAGTGTCGATGGCCTACGATGCTACGGTTGCCGACAGAGTCCGCAGGTGCCTGGGAAGGCGGCGCGAGCTAACTGAACGGAAGATGTTCGGCGGAATCTCCTTCCTGCTCGGGGGGCGGATGTGTTGCGGCGTCATCGGTGACGACTTGGTGATCCGGGTTAGCCCCCAAGGATACGAACAGGCTGTACGTGAGCCTCATGCGCGCCCGATGGATTTCACGGGGCGCCCACTCCGGGGGTTCGTCTACGTCGCCCCAGCCGGCTACCAGTCAGACAAGGCCCTGATGCGTTGGGTGCAGCGGGCGATCGCGTTCGTGACCACGCTTCCGAAGAAGCCGTGAGACGCGTCCGAGGAGTCGCTCGGCCTTCGGCGAATGACTGGAGGAGAAGCCTTGGGGTCACCCGGAGATGATCCAGTCCAGCGGTCAATTGAAGGGAGGTGAGCGGTCATGGAGATGTAGATGCGCTGAGGTTGGTGTATTGATGTCTTGAACTGAAGCGTTTAGAGGGTTCAATAGAGATTCAGACAACCGAAAGGAGCTCAAGATGAGCGCTGATTGCACAGCAGAACAGGCAGCGTGCGAATCGCAATCCGGTGCATCCGGGGCTGGATCGTCCGCGTGTCCGAAATGCCCTTGCTGTGGGCAGACGGTGTGTCCCGACCCGGTTGCATGCGGGATGAAGATGTGGCATAGCGCCTTCTTCCAAGCCATGCAGGCGGTGCAGATCGACATCCTCAAGCCGAAGATTCAGAAAGCTTGGGGGCCCATGATGGAGAAGGCTGCGGATGCCGCGCTTGAAGCCATAGGCACCATGTGGAGCAGTGGCCTCGGTATGGCGAAGGCCAAGGCGGACTTCCGCAAGAAGCTTGAGCAGCTCTGGCTGGAGAAGAAGTAAGCATCGCTCCACATAATGGTGAGGCAGGCCGGGAAGATCGCTCGGCCTGCCTCACATCTTTATTCAGCGGGACGAAGCACGCAGGCCTGACACGTCAAAATCAGAGGAAGGAAAAACCGTGGGCAAGAAACGCGGGGGCGACTGTGGTATCAGAGCCGACTGATGCCTTCTGGGGAGATCGGGTGGCTCCCCGGGTAGGGCTCGAACCTACAACCTAGCGGTTAACAGCCGCTTGATGCTATCACAGTGATCCATCGGAATCAACACCATGCAGCAAGGAGTCTTGCACCGACGGCATCGCCGCTCCCCCCCAGCCTATCTCAGACATTTCTACACCTCATGTTGTGTATCATGCTGGCGCGCTCACAACACATAGCTTTTTTGCTTGACATGAAATGAGTATCAGATATGCTTACGTGCATCAGGAGAACGCCACAATAATTCTGATTCACTATAAGAAGCAGAGGGGCACCGAGGAGGAACTTGACTTTCCAGGGGCTCTGCAAAGATGAGTCGAGCATAAACATCCTGGAGGTCATGTGGCGGTCTTGACATCTCTCGAAAAGAAGCGGCTTCTAGAAATCCTCTACACTACATCCTACCATTACAACGAAGTTCCCGCATTCCCTCTTTCCTCAGGAGTTTTGAGCCGCCATTACATAGACTGCAAGAAGGCTTTTTCAAATCCAGAAGCTCGACGATTAATAGGCGAACTGATCTTCGAGAAGATATACGATCTCCCCGCGCATGCAATCGGCGGCCTTGCTATTGGAGCCTATCCAATCGCTATTGCCGTCTCGGATGTTGCTTATGCGAAGAAAGGCCAAATCCTCAACGCTTTTGTGGTACGGAGAGAACCCAAACGGCACGGATTGAAAAAATATATTGAAGGTGCTGTCAAGCCTGGCGATCGGGTGATCATTGTCGATGATGTGATCACGAGTGGAAGATCAACGATAGACGCCATCGAAAAGTGTCGAGAGGCGGAGCTGATCGTTCTGAAAGCCGTTTCACTTGTAGATCGGGAAGAAGAAAACGGGCGGAAGAATATCGAGCAACACGGAATTGCCCTGGACGCGCTCTTTACGATGAACGATTTCACGGCTTGCCGTAATAAGCGGTGAATGAAGAAGTTCGCGTCCTCGTCAATGAAGGATTATTCTATGACAACCTCCTTAAGTTGGTAGACCTCTGCGACGCACGCTTTGACACGAATCCCTCCGTCTACGGAAGCCTTAGCCATGTCTTCCAAAAATTATCCGACGAGTACGATGGGCAGGCAATTCTGACCGAGCGCTATGAAACCATTAGGCGAGCACTTCAGGCGCCTATGCATAATCTCCTGATAGCTGCAGAAGAGGATGAGCCCCATATTATTGATCGGCTGGACGATGTATGGAGAGCCTTTAGGGGTGTTTCGTACTGAATCTTCCTATAAGCGGCACGCCAATTAGTTCGTCGAGATCCCCTGCTCGGTCCGTCACCCCCGCTGCCATCGCCGGAGTCACCCGTAGGCTCCCATGAATCCGGACGAAATTGTCGTGGCAAAAGTGTAGGGCCAGGGCAGCCTTCGAGACCGGAATGCGGCCTGCCAGGTTCTCTAAGCCAGTGGCTTAATGCACTCTGGCCCGTCACGGTCTGGATTGTTCACTCGTGTGCTGACCTGGTAGATTTCCATCTCCTCCGACGGGTAGGGTTTTAGGAGTGGTAGGAGCCACGCCGGGTCCTGGCTCGTGGGGTCGAGCCACACCGCTTCCGCCTCTCGGGTGAGAATCACTGGCATCCGGTCATGGATCGGCTTCAGGAGCTCGTTCGCCTCCGTCGTGATGATCGTACAGGTCTTGACTTCCTCCCCCTCTGGAGAGGTCCACGTCTCCCACAGGCCGGCAAAGCTGAACGGCTCCCGAGTCTTGAGGGTGATGTAGACGGGCTGCTTGCGTCGCCCGACTGGCTGCCACTCATAGAACCCATCGGCTGGGATCAGGCATCGGCGCTTCCTGAGCGCTACGCGGAAGGCAGGCTTCGTGGCGACGGTCTCACCACGCGCATTGATCATCCGGTTTCCGATGGCCGGGTCCTTGGCCCAGGATGGGATCAGGCCCCACTGCATCGGCGTGAGGTGCCGACTCCCGTCATCGTTGACGACGATCACGGTATGCGTCGGGGCGATGTTGTAGCGGGGACTAACTTCCTCCAGGAAGCGAGCGACCCCAAAGCGCTTGGCAATGGCTCCGAGGTTGGTTGTGAGCGTGAAGCGGCCACACACGGATCACCGGCCAGCAACGCGCCAGGCGTCAATGAGGGACCAGAGCCAGACGATGAGCAGGACACCGAGCGGGACGATCAGACTGGCCTCCGGCTGGATCAGCATCAGTGAATCCGTCGGAACCGCCCGACCGAGGAGCCAGCTCAGGACGACACCGACGGCCAGGAACGCCACCCCCTTCCCAGGCTGACGATTGTAGAATTGCCCAAGTCCGGGGAACACTCCGGAGAGGATGAGCGCGATGAGCTGCTGTCGCCTCGTGCTTTGCTGAGTCATCGCCGTGGCTCTTTCAGGCCCTATCAGTTCCCTTCCAACTCCAGCGGCTGTCCTCGGGCTTCGGTGATTCCCTCGTGAATTGGCTTTCTTCTCTCGGCGGCGCCCGGCGGGAAGTGCTGGGTCGTAGGTCACGTCCTTCCGGCGCTCCCGGAGAAATCAGAGTCGGTGACGGAGACGCTCCAGCTTAAGGCGGCGTTCAACAGGCGAAGTCGCCCCAGCCGCAATGACCCGCTCAGGCATGACCTCCCAGGACCACTAATGAGCGCTCGATTGTCAGCCTGTTCTCCTCCCGTCTACCGATAACATCGCTCTGGCTTCTCCATGCCCCGTGAGACGCCCCCCCGCGAAGCGTCTCGCCGCAAGCTCCTGTCGCCTAAGGATAAAGAGTCCTTTCTGATCGGCAAGGGCAATAGAGGGTAAAGGAAGCTATCCTGTACAATAGCAAAGGGGTTAGGCCACACTTCAAAATCGCCTAACCCCTGTTTCTTTTTTGGTGTGATGCAGTTTTCTGTCGAGACGACAGGAACTATCCCGACTTGGCCGGCACTGCTGCTTCCTCCCCCTTCTCCGCCTCCCTCACGATCTTCTTCAGGATCTCGTCGATCTCCTCGCTCACCTTCTTCGGCTCCTCGCGCTCCCAGCACATCGTCCTCACCTCCTGAATAACTGGATTCTCCCATAGCCCATGCGGGCTGTCAAGTTGCCTCGAGTTCCCACAATTCGTCCTAGGGCTTGCGCATATGCTGGCTACGTGGCCAGCGAGTTTCCCGCTGAAGATTACGGGGGTGTAATGCACACCACTCGGTGGCCGAACATGAGGGATGGTAGTCCGTGCCGTCTAGTCCCCCTTATTAATCTTCTCTAGCCCGTCGAGCAGCGCTTGGTTGGGGTAAATGGGCATCTTCGGGTTGATCGTGTCCATGACCCCCTTGAACCGGACGATACCCTGCTTGTCGATGATGAAGTACGCCCGCTTCGCCGTGGGCACCTCCCCGATCTGACTCGATACGCCGTAGGTTTCGATGGTCTCCAGCTTCGGGAAGTCGCTGAGGAGGGAGTAGGGCAGCCCCATCGTTTTCGCGAAGGCGAGTTGAGACCATGGGCTGAAGGCGCTGATCGCGAGGATCTCCGCATCCAGCGCCTGGAACCTCTCATACTCGACCCGCCGGGTCTTCAGGTGCTCGCTTCAGACGGGCGAGAAATCGAGGACATAGAATTCGAGGACCACATTCTTCTTGCCGACGAAGTCACTCAGCCTGATCGTCCCGCCCACGGTGCTCGGCAGCTCGAAGTCGGGCGCCTTCTCCCCCACCTCCACGCTGGCGGATATCCCGGGGAGGAGGAGCACCAACAGGCAGGCCACCAAAAGTCGCTCAAGCCGTGATCGCAGACCCGTCCATCGCTCCCTACCCACTGCTTCCCCCTTTTCCCGCTCGTCACGCACGCATCGAAAGCCGTACACGCTCTTGCTCTCTCCTCTTCTGCTCCCGTGGCGAAGGGGATTCCCTTCCTCCATCGCCATAATGTCAGGAGACTTGCCCTGCTCGGCGGCCTGCCCGCCCTCGCGTTATCTTGTTGTTGCAGGTCCTTCTCCCCGAGCCTGTTCGGCAGCCATGCGGAACGCAGACGCCTCTTTTAGGTGCCTACTCGACCGGGAGCAACTCAACAATCACAACCCTCCACTCCCCATCCCCGACATTCTCTGCCGTCATTGGAATGCCTGACTCCCAGAAGACTTCTCCCGCAGTATAGGTATGCGTCTCCCCACCTTCGACGACTTCTACCTTCCCTTGCAGCACATAGCGAGGCCCAGGCCCCTTGTGGGTATGCTCAGGACTCTTGTATCCCGCAGGAAACGTCACGTGCCGGACCAGCACCTTGATCTTTGAGGGCACCTCTACCACTTTTTCAAACAGCACCTTCGAGCTTGGCTTCGGCTGATCCTCAGCGATAAGGGGCAGCGGAGCGATATACCCTCCAACAGCTAAGGTCATTGCGACAATCAACACTGAGCGGGACAACTTTCCGACTCCTCCCATTGAGCCTTCTCCTTTCCTCCGTGGGTCCTCCTCGATCTTCACGACTACCTCTCCGGCGACCGCGCTCCAATAAAGAACAACGCCCTCTCAGGTCGAGTTTCACCCAAGAGGGCGTTGCTGAAGAATGCACCGACCAACTTGCAGCCAGTGGCAGAAGTTCTATGGTCACCCCGGGGGCATCACGTTCACCTACGTGAGCGGCAGCGTGTCACCTCCTCCCTGGGATGTCAAGCTCTTTCTCAACGTGCGTTCGCGTGTGCCGGTAGTGTAGGTTACAACCACTAATCTACACGAGCAATTGTGCGATGGCAATCCCAAGCGGAGAGGCAGGGTTTCCATCACGCAGGTATGGCGAATATAGTGGCTGGAGTGAATAGGCGGGAATTTCGGTGGGGGTGCCCAGTTTAGGGTATGCGTGGCTCCCCGGGTAGGGCTCGAACCTACAACCTAGCGGTTAACAGCCGCTCGCTCCACCATTGAGCTACCGGGGAATGGTCGAGAAAAATAGGATGGTAGTATAACGCAGCGGTCCGAGGCGAGCAACCACTTTTCCGGGTTGATCCGAGGGCCGGTCAGACCTCTCGCCGCCCCTCGATGGCCTTGGAAAGCGTCACTTCGTCGGCGTACTCCAGATCGCCGCCCATTGGGAGGCCCCGAGCGAGTCGGGTGACGCGTAGGGCCAGCGGTTTCAGCAAGCGCGAGAGGTACATCGCCGTCGCCTCACCCACAACATGAGGGTTGGTGGCCAGGATGACCTCTTTGACACCCTCCGTCTCAAGTCGGTGCAGCAGCGACTTGGCCGTCAGTCGCTCGGGGCCGCGGCCATCGAGGGGTGAAAGAGAGCCCCCCAGGACGTGGTACCTGCCCTTGAAGCGGCCGGTCTTCTCGATGGCCCAGAGGTCGTTGGCTTCCTCCACGACGCACAAC
>JACQQF010000029.1 GCA_016207095.1 Candidatus Methylomirabilota bacterium
GGCCACATCGCCGTGGAGCGGGTCCCCCAGCCTGTCCTCGCCGTGCCGGTGGCCTACTACAAGGTCCCCCCTGGTCATATGAAGAAGGGTGGGGGGCCGCCGCCCTGGGCCGGCCACGGCAAGGGACCCAAGCACAAGTGGAAGGGTGACTAGCAGAAGCTAGCACTGCACGACATCGGAGGTGCCCGCGGCCCCACCTTGACAGTGTGGCCGCGGGCGGTCCCGCCGCTCGCCGGTCTGCCGCCAGTCGATGGTTACGTTCCCAATGACACCGGCGAGAGGGGCTCACGTTGTTCGATCGGTTGCTCGCGCGGGAGGATCCAACGTCGTGTACTCGCGGAAGGAGGTAGGAGGCACGATTCAATGAAGGAGCGATCAGGGCCGGTTTCGCAAAGGGATTTAACCTAGAAACAAGAAAGGAGAAAGAGTGATGAAGAAGTCGTTAGTTGTTCCCTTTCTGTGTGTCGGGTTAGTCGTGCTAGTTGGGCCGTGGACGGTGGCGAGCGCAAGCCCTGACAGGAGCGACTTCGCGCTCTTCGACGGGACTAACCCTGTGAATGTGCCGCCTAGCACTGGCGCGGCATGTACCGCGAGGAGCGCATTCAACTACCATGTAGCGGTGACGAACTATGGCTTAGCCGGGGGCGTCCGCGTCAGGTACGCGGACGGGGATCAAGTTGACTACAAGATCCCGGTGGACGGGTCATTCAGCTTTTCACAAGCCGCTGGCAATAAAGGAGGCGCCGACAGTGCTGTCCGCGTTTGCGGCGTGAACGGCGCAGTCCTTGTCGGCTCAATGAGCGCGATGAGCAACGCAGACGGGAAAGTCCTGTGCGTCAGCTGCGACGCTCCGGCTAACGGCGGGGTGGGAGATGCCGGCTGCAAAGCCATTGCCCCCGACCCTGACGTGTTCACGTGCCCGTAGGCTGGGCGACTGAGCGTGTTGGCCCCTTGGTGCTCTTGGTGAGCGCCAAGGGGCCAACCGATTACCGATGCCGCCCGTCGGCGAATTTCGTCGTCCTTCTTCTGGAGCTTTCCGACAGGTAGCCTGACGGCGTTTCCCGAGGGCATGAGCGACCCTACGTTCCAGGCTTCCTTCTTATTGACTCTGCCACGAATCTCGCCAACCATTGCGGCGCCCCCTCATTGGAATGCAGTACTCCTGCCCAGAGCCAGACCTCATCCTGCGAGACTGCAAGCGTGCCGCTCCTCGGCTAGCCCCTTCAGGAGATGCCGATGGTGAAGATCACACTGATAACCATTTCAGCAGGGACCGAATCGGGCTCCCGTGAGAAGGCAACACCGAAAACGGTAACCACGCATAACGAGCGCAGACTACGCCCCCGTAATGTGGACTCCCCAGACGGCAGAGTAATGGTTGAAATCTACACTGGTCTCCCCACCAGTAAGGCTCTCAAAAAGTTTGACCGCCGAGGGAGGCGGTGACATACTGCCCCCGAGGTAATCGAAACGTCCCCCGTGGCCCCGGGACCTCTCACACCCGTTGCAATCTGGACGGCGCACTACCTAGCAACGCCCTCGCGGGTGCAACTCAGCCTGAGAGGGCGTTGGTGTTTTTGGGGCGTGGGGGTGAAGGTGCAGCCCCGTACTCTGTAGAAAGCGAAAGACTCGAACCCAGAAGGGAAGGAGGAGATCTAATGCGAAGGACCAGAAGGATGCGTCGCTCGACGTTGCTTCTCGCATTAACATTTGCTGTCGAATGGTATGTCGCTCCGCTGCCCCTCGCCGCTGAGGATCAACCCAAGCCAGCCATGAAGGTTCTGTTAGAAAAAGTGGTGGAGGTTCCCTCGAAGATCAAGGTGCTGGTCAGACATGTGACGTATCCCCAAGGGTACAAGACGCCGGAGCATACCCACAAGGGGCCTGGGCCTCGCTATGTACTGCAAGGGAAGGTGAAAGTGATAGAAGGCGGAGAGATGGGTACCTATTCTGCAGGAGAAGTCTTCTGGGAGTCGGGCATTCCAATGACGGCAGAGAATATCGGGGATGGGGAGTACAAGGCGGTGATCGTTGAGCTGCTGCCAGTAGAGTAAGTAACAAAGATGAGGACTCTGAGGCCGCATCCAGGACGGTCGTCACATCCTGGTCGCGTTTCGGTGCATCTGCTTCCCCGCCTGCCGCCAACGCTTCTACCAACTTCCCAGGCTCCATCAGCCCTGTTCACTTTCAGGGGGGGCACTACAAGCGGCTGGAGGTGCGGCGACATCTTGTCGTTGACACCGGGAGGGCGTATAATGCCAATGGGTGCTCTTTCCGGTGGCATCACACCCCATCACCTCGGAGTATGATCGCGCTCACGTTTCCCGGCATAGGTCATCCCAGATGGCGCAAGCGATAGAGATTCACGCGGAAGGCTCTCACGAACCGGGGCCCTCGCAAGACCTTGCCGCAGGGGGGCTTGCCGGCCTGGTGTGTTCCCTAGGGGCGATCGGCCATGCCTTGCAGGAGGCATTCGATCCCCAACGATTCCTGAAGGAGTTCTCCGCGCACGTTCAGCGCCTGCTCCCACACGACCGACTGATGATCGCCTATCTCGAGGACGAGGGGCGGACGTTCACCGTCTTTGCGGAATACGCCGCGGTTGGCCCTCTGCTTCATGAAGGCCACTACACCATCGCCTTCGATCCGGGAGGGCGCTACACCCCGAACGACTGGGACCTGTGGCCCGTCTTTGCCGGGGAGGCGGCGCTCATCAAGGACTTCCAGGTCGATGCCAGTCTCGCCGGAGGGGATTCCGCCAGGTTCAGGGCGCTGAAGGCGGGCATCCGCTGCCGCGTTGGCGTCCCGCTGCACAGCGGGGGACGTGCCATCGGCGCGCTGTTCGCCGCGAGTTTCACGCCGGACGTCTACGCCGAAGAGCACGTCGCCACCGCCCGCCAGATGGCCGACCTGATCGGCCCGTTCATCGAGAACATTGTCCTCCTACACCAGGAGCAGCGCCGGCGGCATAGGCTGGGAGTCCTCGCCGGCCTGCCCCGCGTCTTCGGGGCAAGCCTGAACGTGAAGGACATCTTCGACCGGCTTGCCGAGGCGGTCCGCCCCCTCCTGGACTTCGATGTCATGGGTGCGGGCCTCTTGGGGCCAGGCAGCCGAGACCTCGAGTTGCTGGGCCGGGTGGACGATGATCCCAGCTTCACGATGCCAGGGCGGCTCCCCCTGGAGCACTTCTCCTTTGCGGCCGCGGTCGAGGCCGGCGACACCGTGCTGCATCGGGACGTCCGGGTGGAACTCGACCCCACGCGCCCGGGCGACCGAATGATCATCGACAGCGGCCGCCGCGCCAACCTCTGCATGCCCCTCTGGTTCGGCGAGCAGGTGGGGGGCGCCCTCTTCTTTGGCAAGCGCAAGCCCAACTGGTTCGACCAGGCGGACGTGGAGATCGCCAATGGCATCGCGGCGCAGGTAGTCCTGGCGGTCCAGCACCAGCGCTTTGCGGAAGAGCAGCGGCGGCTGGCCGTGGCCGAGGAGCGGGCCCGCAAACTGGAGCAGCGCCTCGCCTCGCTGCGGGACGAGCTCGGGGAGCGCTTTGGCTTCCACCAGATCCTCGGGCGCTCGGCCGCGCTGCGCGAGGTGCTGGCCCGGGCGGAGAGGGTGGCGCCCACCGAGACCACCGTCTTGCTCACCGGCGAAAGCGGCACGGGGAAGGAACTCGTGGCCCGCGCCATCCATTACGCCAGCCCCCGGGCCGAGGGCCCGTTCCTGGCCATCAACTGTGCCGCCCTGCCGGAGACGCTCCTCGAATCCGAGCTGTTCGGCCACGAGAAAGGGGCCTTCACCGGTGCCGACCGGCAGAAAGCGGGCCGCTTCGAACTCGCCGCCGGGGGCACGCTGTTCCTGGACGAGGTGGGGGAGCTCTCGCCCGCGGTCCAGGCCAAGCTCCTGCGCGTGGTCCAGGAGCGCGAGTTCGAGCGGGTGGGCGGACGCGCCACTCTCCGCGCCGATGTGCGGATCATCACCGCCACCAACCGCGACCTGGAGCGGGCGGTGGCTGCGGGGCAATTCCGCGAGGACCTCTTCTACCGGTTGAACGTGTTCGCCGTCCACCTGCCACCGCTCCGCGAACGGGGAGAGGACATGCTCCTGCTGGCGGAGCACTTCGTGCGCGAGCTGGGACCGCAGTTCGGGAGGGGTAACGCCGGCCTCAGCCGCGAGGCCCGGGACGCGCTGCTGGCCCACGCCTGGCCCGGCAACATCCGCGAACTGCAGAACGCGGTCGAGCGGGCCCTGATCATGACCGATGGAGGCCTGATCACCGCGACCCAACTCGGGATCACTTCGCGGGCCGCCCGCCCCGCCGACGAGACATCGCACCACGCGCGCGCACACCCGGGAGCTCCTCCGACCGCCGACTCGCTCCCCGAGGTGGAAAAGCGCATGGTGCTCGACGCCCTCGCGAAGGCCAAGGGGAACAAGTCGCGAGCGGCGAAGCTCCTCGGCCTCACCCGCTTCCAACTCTATACCCGCCTCAAGCGCTACGGCCTCGACACCTAGTGCCGTTCCAACTTGTTGTGACTACTTGCTGACAGATATCCCCTGCTAAGCGGTTGTTCAAATTTCGCCTTCCCTGGCCTCACCATTTTGGCGTAAATAGTTGGAACGGCACTAGCTTCACTGTGGGTTTCTGAACATCCTGTTGGGAAATCCACACCCCTCTGCGAGTGGATTTACACGCTTACCCTTCTCCCGCTAACCTAAGCTCTTTCTAGCTCTTTATTTTCAAATTGTTATAGTCGCCAGATGAATTGGCACGCCGCCTGCTATTCTCCGGAGGAGACGGAAGACGTACTCAGACCTTGGCAAAGAGGAGTCCACCATGAGAGAGAAGATGGTCAAACTGGCGAAGCAGGCGGGGAAGCTCTTGGTGATCGAACTGTTCGTGCCAGGGGGGACGCTGGTAGTCCTCGCAATCCTGCTGACGCGGGCTCCGGCCTCCTGGATGCCGAGCAGACTCGCCGCGCTTGTCCCGACTGCCTGGCGAGACCTGAAGACGTCAGACCACTCTGAATACGCGCTTGAAGCGTCTTGACCAAAATCACCCTCAGACGGGAAGGCAAACCATGGCGAATATCGTGGAGTACGACGAGCGAAGAGCGACGCTGAACGCCTACCCTGATCGGATCATCTCTCCGCCCAATCCAAGCGAGTGCTGCTTCTCAGGCATGGAACAGGTTGGGGACGTGGAGGAGGATGGAAGCTGGCTGTTCATCTACAAGCGCTGTCGAGCGTGCGGCTACACCGTTCGGCATTTTCTCATGATGAGCCCTAAAGCGATGGGAACCATACGGGCTGACCTTCTTCGTAGCATGCAGGTCAAGCACGGACAGAACTGACATCGAGGGTGCCATGAGCCAGCGCGCCGTTGAGCAGATCCTGGGCAAACTCCTCACCGATGAGGAGTTCCGCCGCCGGTTCTTCGAGGACCCCCACTGCGCCTGCTTCAGCTCCGGGTTTGAGCTGTCTCCGGTAGAACTGGAGGCCGTGATGCGAACTCCGCGAACTCCCCTGGCGGCGCTCAGTCGGCGCCTCGACGACAGAATCCTCCGGCTCTGCCTGCCCGCGACCCCAGATCCAGAAGATCGCCCGTGATAACCCCCCGAATCGCATCGCAAATTTCCCCTCTCCCCACCGCGGGAGAGGGCGTGGGTGAGGGGGAATTCGCACCGCGAGAACCATTGAGGCTCTCCATTGACGCCCTTGCGGCGCTCCGCTACCCTCAAAAATGAGGCTCTTCCACAAATCGTAGGGGCGCTGCTTGCCGCGCCCTCCGTCTCAGGAGGAATTCGCTATGTCCGAGATCCGAGGTTATGCGGTCCAGAGCCCGACGTCGCCGCTGGAGATCACCAAGCTGAAGCCCAAGAGCATCTCGCTTCACTGGAAATTCATGTTCATCCGCGCGCGCCACGAAACCGCGAACATGGGCAAACAGGAGCGGCTGCTGAACGAGGTCGCCGCGCTCCGGCAAGCATGGCCGGAGCGAATGGCTCCACACTTTAGAAGGAGACTGTCATGGCACGCATCGTAAGGTTCCATCAGACCGGTGGCCCGGAGGTGTTGAAGATCGAGCAGGTAGACGTTCCGCCGCCGGGGCCAGGCGAAGTCCGCATCGCGGTAAAGGCGCTGGGCCTGAACCGGGCCGAGTCGATGTTCCGTTCGGGCCACTACCTGGAGCAGCCCACGTTTCCCGCTCGCCTCGGCTACGAGGCGGCAGGGACCGTCGAGGCACTCGGCGAAGGCGTGCAGGGGCTCAAGGTCGGCGACGCCGTCAGCACCATCCCGGCGTTCTCGCAGAACCAGTACGGTGTCTACGGCGACACGGCAACCGTCCCGGCCTTTGCGGTGGCCAAGCACCCCGCATCGCTGTCGTGGGCCGAGGCGGCGGCGGTTTGGATGCAATATGCCACCGCATACGGCGCGTTGATCGACATTGCGGGCCTGAAGGCGGGCGATACGCTCCTGATCCCGGCGGCCTCCAGCAGCGTGGGCATTGCCGCCATCCAGATTGCACGGATGATCGGCGCCACGCCGGTGGCGCTCACGCGCGGCAGCAGTAAACGCAAGCCTTTGCTGGACGCCGGTGCAGCGCACGTCATCGCCACCGAAGAGCAGGATCTGGTCGCCGAGGCGAAGAAGCTCACCGGCGGGAAGGGTGCCCGCGTCGTGTTCGATCCCGTGGGCGGGCCGACTGTCGCCAAGCTGACGGCGGCGATGGCCGAGCGCGGCATCCTGTTCCTGTACGGCGCCCTCAGTCTGGAGCCGACACCGCTGCCGCTCATGGACGTGGTGGGTAAGTCGCTGACCATCCGCGGCTACGTCCTGTTCGAGATCACCGGGGATCCGCGGCGGCTCGAACGGGCCAAGAAGTTCATCGTCGACGGTTTGTCGGCTGGTAAGCTCAAGCCGGTGGTCGCCAAGACGTTCCCGCTCGAGCAGATCGCCGAGGCGCACCGCTACATGGAGTCGAACCAACAGGTCGGCAAAATCGTGGTGACGGTCTAGGCCAAAGGCATCAAGGGAGCCGGTAGTGTCCTAATTTGGATTCACACGATGGCGAGCTGGGGAACTTGTGTGGAGCTGTCATTGCGAGCGACCAACGGGAGCGTGGCAATCTCTCCGGGCTTGGAACTGCGAAGAACGTTGGGATTGCGGAGCCTGCCCTGAGTGTTTTCGAAGGGGACACTCCGTGCCCTCGCAATGACACATCGCTCATTTTCTTCAAATTAGGACAGTGCCCTCTGGCTGTATCAGGGAGTGAGGAGATCGTGACTCACCCTTGCCCGTTCCCGACAGGATCGCCGGCCGCGGCCACGCTGGCCACTTCTGAGAATGGCCATTATGTTGCCTGCGCTCATAACCTTCAACTAGGGAGAAACACATGAAGATTGTGGTTATCGGTGGCAGCGGGCTCATCGGAACAAAGCTCGTGAACAACCTTCGTCAGCATGGCCATGAGGTCGTGGCGGCGTCACTCTCTTCGGGCGTCAACATCCTCACTGGTGAGGGGCTGGCTGAAGCGCTTACAGGCGCTCAGGTCGTCGTCGACGTGGCGAACTCGCCTTCGTTCGAGGACAAGGCAGTTTTGGAGTTCTTCGAGACGGCAGGGCGAAACCTCCTTACCGCGGAAGCGGCCGCCGGCGTGGGACATCACGTTGCGCTGTCGGTTGTCGGCACCGATCGCCTGCTTGCCAGCGGCTACTTCCGCGCGAAGATGGCCCAGGAAAATCTGATCAAGGCCTCGCCGATTCCCTACACAATCGTCCGCGCAACACAGTTCTTCGAGTTCGTCGGAGCCATCGCCCAATCGGCCACCGACGGGCAAACGGTTCGGTTGCCACCTGCCCTGATGCAACCCATCGTGTCGGACGACGTCGCTGCCGCCCTGGCCGACGTCGCAGTCGAGGAACCATTGAACGGCACGGTCGAGCTGGCGGGTCCCGAACCGATACGTATGGACGAACTCGTCCGACGATTCCTGAGCGCAAACCGAGACGCACGGAAGGTCACCACAGACGTCCACGCACGCTACTTCGGCACAGCGGTGAACGATCAAAGCCTCACCCCCGGCGATAACCCGCGCATCGGTAAGACGCGTTTCGAGGACTGGCTCAGCCGCTCCATACCTCAGAAGTAGGCCAGCCATCGAATCCACCAGCCGATTCGCGATGGACCTTGGCTATCACGTCACGTTGGTCACGGACGCAACCACAGCCTTCACCAAGGAAATGATGCGCGCCGCGCATGAGCTGAACGGCCCGACCTTCGCCCATGCAATCCTGACGACGGCCCAACTGGTCGCCGCACTGCCGCACGGGTGAGACAACGCAGCGCGGCGCCGGTTGACGGCCTGTGTTGACCCCTCAGAACAGGCCAATCGTTGGGCGATTGTTGAACCTTTCAACTGGAGGAAATCGAATGACGACGATGATGAAGAAGGCTGTGTGCGCCCTGGCGGCATTGCTGGCGGTCGCTCTCATCTCGCCTCAGCAAATCGCGATGGTTCGGGCAGCCCAAGAAGATAGTACTGCACGGTCAAGCGTACTGAGTACCGGCGGGGGCGAGGCCTTGATCGATCCCGCGGATACAGTCCTGTTGTTGCTCGACCACCAATCGGGTCTGTTTCAAACGGTGAAAGATATCCGTGTGGCCGAACTGCGGGCCAACACCGTCGCGCTGGCGAAACTGGCAACGTTGTTGAAAATTCCGGTTATCACGACGGCCTCGGAACCAAACGGACCGAATGGCCCGCTCATGCCGGAGATTAACCAGTATGCGCCGCATGCGGTCTTCGTGCCGCGCAAGGGTGAAGTGAACGCGTGGGACAACGAGGATTTCGTCAAGGCGGTCCGCGCAACTGGTAGAAAGACCTTGATCATGGCCGGCGTGTGGACCAGCGTCTGCGTCATGTTTCCGGCGCTGGATGCAACAGCGGCGGGGTACAAGGTGTACGCCGTGATCGATGCCTCCGGCGATCCGAGCGAGATGGTATCGAGAACCACGCTTGCCCGCTTCATACAAGCCGGCGTCGTCCCGACCACCGCCAATGCAGTGATCTGCGAAATCCACCGGACTTGGAACCGTCCCGAGGCCGCAGAACTCGCAAAGTTGTACACCATAGTCGCGCCGAACTACGGGGCGGTGATCGAGAGCTACCAGAAAGCGCAAGATGTCATCAAGCAGCAGCAGAAGTAAGGGTACGGGCGGCGCCGCGATGTGCGTGGAGTCACGGAGGTTGAGCACAGAGGAGAGTCGCATGAAGAACGGAGCGCACGGGCTCGCCAGGTCGAAGGTCGCGCTGGCACTGGTCGCACTCGTGGCCCTTGCCGCACCTGCTGCGGGGCAAGGCGGGTCCCAGGCCGCTCGCCTGCCCAAGGGGTTTACAGAGAAGAGCGCCAATGTGGATGGCGTGAGGATCAACTACAGGATTGGAGGCCAGGGGCCGGCAGTCGTCCTGCTTCACGGCTATACGCAGACAAGCCACATGTGGATGCCCCTGATGCCCTTGCTCGCGACAGCCCATACCGTGATTGCCCCAGACCTGCGGGGCGCCGGTGGCTCGGAGCGCACGCAGGACGGGTACGACAAAAAGACGCTCGCGAAGGACATCCGCGGTCTTGTGCGCCAGCTCGGCCATGAGCAAGTGAAGCTCGTCGGGCATGACATCGGGTTGATGGTGGCCTACGCGTACGCGGCCCAGTACCCCAGCGAAGTTACCAAGGTCGTCCTGATGGATGCGTTCTTGCCGGGTGTCGGCGAATGGAAGAACGTCTGGCTGCTGCGCGACCTCTGGCACTTCCACTTCTATGGCGAGACGCCCCTTGCGTTGGTCAAGGGGCGGGAACGCATCTACTTCGAACACTTCTGGAACGACTTTGCCGCCGACAAGACCAAATCGGTGCCCGAGGCGGATCGCCAAATCTATGCCGCAGCCTACGCCCAAGCGGACGGCATGCGGGCTGGCTTCCAGTACTTCAAGACCTTCGAGCAGGACGCGAATGACTTCGCCGTGTTCTCCGCGACGAGGCTGAACATGCCCTTCCTCGTCCTCACGGGTGAGAAGGCCTCCGGCCCCTTTCTGATCGACCAAGCGAAGATGGTCGCGACCAACGTGTCCGGCACCGTGGTGAAAAACTCCGGTCACTGGCTGATGGAGGAGGCACCCGACCAGGTCATCCCGGCGATCGTCGCCTTCCTCAACTGAGGCCGACGCACTGAACTACGGCGGCTTCAACGCGTAACGGTCCGGTGGGAGAGGCCTGGAATAATCTTCCCTTCTCTCTGGGAGTTGGCTACAGTAATCTTCTCCTCTCCCTTGCAAAGGGAAGAGATCTGCAATAATCCTCCCCCCTCTCCTTGGGGGAGGGCTGCGATGTTCTTCCCCTCTTCATTGCGGGAGAGGGCTGCAATAATTTTCCCCTCTCCCCCGTGTGGGGGAGAGGGCGTGGGTGAGGGGGAATTCGCCATGTCCGAAGTCCGTGGGTATGCCGTCCAGAGCCCGACATCGCCGTTGGCGCCCTTCATGTTCTCGCGGCGCGAGCCGGGCGAGCGCGACGTCCAGATCGAGATCACGCACTGCGGTGTGTGCCACTCCGACATCCATTCAGCGCGCGACGAATGGGGTGGATCGATGTTCCCGATGGTGCCGGGACACGAGATAGTGGGGCGCGTGACCAAGGTCGGGCGCGAGGTCACGAAGCTGAAGGTCGGCGACGTGGCCGGGGTCGGGTGCATGGTGGATTCGTGCCGCGAGTGCCCGAACTGCAAGCGGGGGCTGGAACAGCACTGCCAGAACCACATCTCGTTCACCTATAACGGCACCGAGCAGGACCGGAAGACGCCGACCTTCGGCGGGTACTCATCGCAGATCGTCGTAGACGAGCGCTTCGCGCTGACGGTCTCGCCGAAGCTGGCGCTCGACCGCGTCGCGCCGCTCCTGTGCGCGGGGATCACGACCTATTCGCCGCTGACGCGCTGGAAGATCGGCGAGGGGCACCGCGTGGGCGTGCTGGGCCTGGGAGGGCTCGGGCACATGGCGGTGAAGATCGCGGCGGCGATGGGGGCCGAGGTCACGGTGTTGAGCGGCTCCAGGTCCAAGCAGGCCGACGCCACGCGCCTGGGCGCGCACGAGTTCGCGCTGACCTCGGACGCGGCGGCGACGGCGAAGCTGGCGGGCCGCTTCGACCTCATCATCGACACGGTCTCGGCCCCGCACGACCTCAACGCGCAGCTCAACTTCCTGAAGACCGAGGGGACCCTCGCGCTGGTAGGCGCGTCTCCCAAACCGCTGGAGGTCAGCGCCCACGCGCTGATTCTCAACCGCCGCACCCTGGCAGGCTCCTTGATCGGCGGGATTCAGAAAACGCAGGAGATGCTGGATTTCTGCGCTGCGAAGAACGTGCTGGCCGACGTCGAGGTGATCCCGATGCAAGATATCAACGACGCCTACGAGCGCATGATCAAGGGCGACGTGCGCTACCGCTTCGTCATCGACCTCAAGACGCTGTAGCGACCCGAATCCCGCGAGATCCTCTCAACCGTCATCGGCGGGGGACAGAGTCCCAGGCGGCACTGGCGGTCCCGTCGCTGCCTAAGACCTGGGCGATCGCCTGCCACCCGAGGCGGCAGTAGGAAGACTGGCCAGTAATGCAGCCTGGCCCGAAGTGGGCGGGAGAACCAAGTCCCGGGTGTCTGGTGCGCTGCTGTATTAGGCGGATGGTGCGAGAGTCTTGACTACTGTGTCCGGCAACTCAACAGCCACGAAATAGTCCGCCGGATACAAGTAGTTTTCTCCCGAGTCATCGATGACTCGGAGGTAACCTTCCTGAGCGGCGGCCTGGTCCGGCAGGACTTGATAGACCTTGCGCACCTCCAAATCGTCGCAGCCCTCGTTCCGCACACACAGGACAAATGCTGGTTGGGTTTTTCTTCGTCTCATAAGTTTCTAACTCAAGAAGCGTTTAATCTTGAACCCTTTCTGCCCGATACCATGTGCTTCGTACCAGTGAATCTCGGGTCGTCGGATTCGGCCATCGACCAGACGAACTGTTGCAATTCCTTTACGCTTGCGCCAGCGCCCAGTTCCATACCGTTTACGGAGGCGTGCGCTGTCTCGGATGCTCCTGCTGACCGCGATGGTCTCAACCTGAGTGATCTCGCCGATAAGCTCAAAATGCATTGCTCGATGCACCAGTGTATCAGCGATGCCCTCAGACGGCAACCGTCTAACGCCTACCCGATCAGGTGCGGGGCGGCTGACGTGAAGCCTTTCGCGTTCCCGCTACACCGCAATGGCGGCCTGTCACATGCAGTGGGGGCGGGGTTGTAGTAAGCCAGCACCAGGTACCCGCCATGCAGCCTCGAAGGGATCCGCCAAACGCAGGGAAAACCGGTGGCCGACGTCGAGGTGATCCCGATGAAGGACATCAACGACGCTTACGAGCGCATGATCAAGGGCGACGTGCGCTACCGCTTCGTCATCGACCTCAAGACGCTGTAACGAGTCGAACTCCGAACACACGTTACAGCCGGGGTCGCGGTGCGAAAGAGCCCCCGCCGTAAACTCGCGAATCCCTCAACCGCCATCGGCGCGGGGACGAAGTCCTAGGCAACGACGGGGTGGCCCGCGCCGCCTAACGGAGTCGAGCTGATCGGCTTGCCCGCTCGGAGCGGTGGCTGACATATTCTCGGCCTCCCTGGCACGCAAGCCAGGTGACCCTTCTCGGCTGCCAGATAAGTCCGTTCCAGCGGGTTGTTGGGGGGCGTGCTCTGGGGAGTAGGCGTCCGCTACACGGAGAAGGTGAAGTGCCCGTCGAAACTGATCGTGAGGGCACCCCTGCAAATGATGTCTCGGCCAACGAGTATGTGGAAGGGGCTCCCCCCGGCCGTTGCGAACTCCATCACTTGGGCCCCTGGCATGAGGAATCCCGCCGCACCGAATGGCAGGACTAAATCGACGAGATAGACATTCACGGGAACCGAGTGGGTCGCAGAAAGCATAGGTCGCATTCCCATTGGCTGGAGCCCAAGGGTTTGGGCGACGTGTGGGGAGATGCAGGTGACAGACGCGCCGGTGTCTATCAGAGCGGGAAAGGTGACAATCTTGGTTGCGGCCGTAGTCGGCGGGGACATCGTGCCGGGCTCTAGGACGCCCACGTTGATGATGGGGCCTATGCCAGGATCAAATCTGCCGCTCAGGCAAGGCATGAGAGAAGAAGCCGAGGTCGATGGGGGTCTCGATAACTTCCTGGACGGAGAACAGTCGGTCTTTGTCAAAAAGCTTGGTGCCGGCGATGTAGGCGTCCCGTGCTGTGTCGAAGAACTCGATGATTTGGCCATCGCGCATGAGTGCAAACTTGCCGCGGTACGTGGCCAAAAGGTCAGGCAGTTTCTGTTCGAAGGCCTTGTAGTTGCTTTCAACTTGCTTCTTAATCACATCCGACATGGCGGCCTTATATTAGCAGAAGTTTTCGGAAGTGCAATAGAGTAGATGCTGGGCGCGATCGTGGCCGCGGCGTCACGGTCACATACATCCCCCGGCTGACCACAGCCGCGAGCGCGGCCGCGAGTTCCACAGCCTTCCTCGGCGGGACAATCTCGGTAATCCGGTCGAGGATCTCCAACGAGCGGCGCTGCGGAGGCCGCAAGCTCAACCGGCCGGCGATGGCGTTGACGTAGCGGTTCACGGTGAGCTCAGCCGCTTAACCCACCGCATATTCCAAGGAGCGAGGGTTCTCCATGCGTTTGGAGGCATTCAGGATTTCGATGCCCACGATGTTTCCATCTTTGTCGTAATCAAGGATGATCCCCGGCTTGTCCTCGTCGCTTTCCTCGACTGGGGCACTGCTGAACTCGATGGTCAGCACGTCCACTTCCTGATCGTATTTCACTTTCATGGTTTCCTCCACTCTCCCTGAAGAAATAAAGTGTGAGACCATTCGGGTCGCGCACGCAGAAGCTCTTATGACCCCAGTCCTGATCCATAAGCTCCTGCAGGATCGGGAGCCTCTTTTCGACTGCTCGCCTGTACCGCTCCTCCAGGTCGTCCACCTCGATTACCATGAACGCACCTTGCGGAGGTCTGTCATCCCAGAGGTGGGACGCCTCGCCGCTCTTCGGCAGCGTCAGCACCTCGATGATCCCAGAGGCGGCACCAAAGAGCGTCCCTCGGTCATCGGAATTGCGGTCCCAGGATTCGATCACGGGTAGCTCCAATCCATCCCGATAGAATGCGACCGTCGACTCGTAGTCGGGCGTAAAATACGCGAACCGGAACTGGCCTTCAGCCATAACACCCTCCGAACCAAGACTTCATCACGGCTGAAGCCAATAACTCATGCGCGACCCCCTGACCCCTATGGTGCGGGTTTTCTCTTTACAGCGCGATCGTTTCAATCCGCTGGATTTCTTCGGTGGAGAGTGCGAACTGTTCGGCTTGGAGGTCTTCTTTCATATGTTGTTGGTTCGTGGTTCCGGTCAACGGGAGCATCCCGATTTGCATGGCAAATCGAAAGATGATCTGTGCGGAACCAGTCCCTAACCGTTTGGCGATTGTCCGAATTTCTGGATCAGCAAGGACTTCTCCATTGGCGGTTAACAGCGAAAAGCCTTGATAGATGATGCCATGGACTTGGCAAATCTTCCTCACCTCTTTGTCCCATCCGAGCGCGGCATAACACCGGTTTTGCACCACCATGGGTTTAAGATTCGCCTGTGCACACAGCTGGGTGAGTTGTCCGGCCGTGACATTGCTGATGCCAATCATTTTCGTTTTCCCTGATTGATAGAGCCCTTCCATGGCCGCCCACACCTCCCAATCCGCTTCCCCCAAGCCCCTCCGCGAATAAGGTCCGTGTAAGAGATAGGAGTCCACATACTCGGTGCAGAGGTGGGTCAACGAGCTGTCAAAGGACTGTCTGACTTGGGTGGCGAGATCGGCCGAGGCATCGTAGGGGGTTCGATGGTCTTGGCCCCCGACCGGAGTAAACTTGGTTTGGAGAAACAGGGTGTCTCGCGTGATCCCTTTCTTCGCGAGTGCCTGCAGGGCTTCACCCACCAGGGCTTCCTGGTAATGGATCAGTTGATTGGCCGTGTCGATGGCCGTGAAGCCTGACGCCACGGCTAATTGCACCAGTTGCGAGGTGGCCTCTTTTTTCCAGGCCGTGCCATACATAAAAGAAGGAATCGGAACGTGGTTATAGGCTGTCAAGGGCACTATGTTTCCTCCAAGCCTGATCGCTTACACAGTTTCCGTGCTCCCTGTTCAGTCATCCCCGCCGCACGCCCCCGGACACACGTCACAGCCGGGGTCACGGCGCGAAGCAGCCCTGCCGAGGAGCTCGCGAATCCCTCAACCGCAATCGGAGAAGAGTCGTAACCGACACGGGCGATCCTGTCGCTGGCTAATGCCTCCGCGTGCGGCTCACCGGCCGAGGGCAGCTTTGGCATAGCACCGACGCCCCCGGCCGGGGAAGAGACGACCGTCAACCATCGACGCTTAATTAGGCTGCCTGCCCACGGTCCGGTGCAGCCGCTTGGTTAGACCGCTACCTCACTTGGGCTTGTGTTGAATCTCAAGTTGAGAAGCGTCCGTGGCCTCAATTTGAGCCTTGCCACGGTAACTTGTGATCGTACCGGTGACACAGAGCAACTTTCCCGTGAGCGTCTCGGGTCGGTAGGGAAAGTTGGGTCGTGAAGTACCCCAAATCACGACCGTGAACACATGGTCTGGGTGGGACCGATCGAGATTCAGGAAAGTAGGGGATCCTCTGCTATCGGCAGCGTACTTTGCGTTGGCAACGCGCCCGCAGACGGTGGCGTGGTCGCCGAGATGATGGATCGCGTCCGCAGGAGAGACGGAATCCCAAGCGACGGAAGCCGAGGCGACTAGAACGGTGATGCCGGCAAGGAGTCTAATCGGAGCTAAGAGTGACATTCGTCTACGCAATCTTCGCATTCGCTCCGAGCATTGCCAATGCACGTCTGGAGATCGTCGGCGTCGTCGGGATCATCGTAAAGGACTTTGCAGCGCTCTATCTCCGACTCGTAGTCATCACGACAGTCCGAGACACATCCAGCGGTGACTGGGACAGCCGTGGTGACGGAGAGGGTTCCGGTCAGTAAGAGGGTCAGAAAAATGCGGTGCATCACGGCAGGCACGTTCATGGACGTTGGTTATAGCATAGGCGCGATGATGGAGCGTTGCGGTCTAAGTATTGATTATCCCGCTTCACGCGTAGCCATCCGGACGAGGTGCTTCATGAACGAAGAGGTTATCTCGAGCACGAACTCTACTTCCTCCTCGATGACGGCGTCGTCGTGCTTGACGTAGTTGTTCTGGTACTTCGCGTAGTAATCAACAAGCTTGACGAACATGTTGGCTAGCTCCGGTGAGCCGTTCCTTTCCGTGATGAAGCTGCCCAGTGCGGGGATCTGGTTCTCCAGCGACTTCGTGTTGCCAAAGAGCGTCTGAAGGAGCTTCTCCAGACCGAGCCGGAGGTCGTCGAGCACGTTCCGTCGAAATGCGCCAAGGCCATACTTCTGAAGTGCTTGGCCGTAGAGCTCAAGAGTAGATGGAAAGGGCTCAAGCCACTGTCGAGTACCTGCGACCAAGCCCTGGCTTACCTCCAGCTCTGCCGCACCGTCATCTAGATTGTGGTACTTCGCAACGAGCGTCATTCGCAGCTTGTTTGCGGCCTCACCGTTCCTCTGCTGGACCGTCGGAGTGGCGCACAGCTCACGAATCACGCGATAGCGCGCTCGGGGTGAAAACGCCATCAGGTTGTCGTAGAGCGCCGTTCGCTTGCTATGCGCGTCGAATGGATAGCGCGGATGTGGCAGATCGATCCCGTACTCGACAGCGTATGCGGCGGTCAGACTGACGATCTCTGAGCCCGTCAATCCGGCTGCAGTGTCGGCAAGAACGCTCGAAGCGTGGGTCACGAAGATGGCAGGGAGTTCGTCTGGCATGGCACGGGCAATCCCATCGCTGCCTAATGCCTCCGCGTGCAGGGGCGCGCTGGAGCGAAGCGAATGCCGCGTCCCCTCCAGCGTAGGACTAGGTGGCGCTCTCAAGTGCCAGTATTTTCTTTTCAGCAGCCTTAGGGAAGTCCACCAAGACAAAAAGACTCTGGTGGTAAAGGTAGTCTTCCCTACTCTCATCGACGATGCGAATGAGTTCATCCTTGGCGGCTCCCGGATCTGGGAGAATCCGATAGACCTTTCCGCGGATCAAGGATGCCTCATAGTCGGTATTGTCGATGCAGACCGCAAAGTGCTTCATCGGCGGCTTCATGAGTCCTCCAAGTAGCGCTTGATCTTCAGGTCTCTTCTCCCGATGCCATGAGCCTCATACCAATGCAATTCTACCTTACGTAGCGCACCATTCGGAAGGCGAATTGTGGTGACTCCCTTCAGCTTGCGTCATCGACCTCGGCCATACGCCTTGCGGAGGGTGCGGAGCACCCGAATCGCCGAGCCTGATGCAACGACTTCAATGCCTGTAATCTGGCCAACGACATTGAACTTCATCGGCCTCCATCGGACAAGCGCCGTTCATCGAGGCGAACTGAAAGTGGCCGCCTAACGGCATGCCGCTCACCCGCGGCGCTCACCGTCACATTGGCGACGTCTGGTCCAGCGCATGGTTAGCCCGCGCTCACAATTCGCGTCGTCACGCCAGTCCACCGGACACGGCCAAATCACACAGCTTCTCCTTGAGTAGATGAATCAGCGCGTCGGTTGTGGTCAGCGAACGAAGTTCGTCGGCGGTAATCACAATCAGTTGCCGCTGCTCGGAGAGCGCCTTAGCGATAACGCTGTGGGCTTCTGTTCTGTTACTCCCTTTCCCTGTAATTCCATTTACGGCGACGAGTACCCCAAACGACAGGCCGCGACTCCGGAGCTTCGTATCGAACCAGCTAACGTGTTCTGATCCGACCCTGGATGACCAGTTCTTGCACTCGACCAAGATAATATGCGGCAGAAAGAAAAGGCCGCTTGGATCTCGCTCGTTCCAAAACGCCAGATCGATCTCTTCCGTCTTGAAGGCATTCTTGGCGTCACGTCGTGTGAGGGTGATTCCGGGCACGGTGCCAAAGACATATGCGACGAGATTCTCCAAGGCGTCGCCCTGAGCCTTCGTTGTCACCGCGGTCGTGCCAGCCGTCAAGAACTGCTCTATTCTCCACGGCGATAGAGACGGCACGATCAGCGCCCCACACCGTGAACGCGCTGATTGCGCAGGTCGCGGATGACTTCCTCGAAGCTACGCTCGCGAAGAGCCTCAACCAGTGTATCAAGTCGTAGGGGCAGGATACTGGGCGGCACGCTGCGCCAGAACTCAGAGGCCGGATCTGGACCATCGAGATAGAGAAGCAGTGCATACGGAGTGTTGCTTCCTCGCAAAGAGGAGGTCAATCCTGCGGTGACTCGTCTCAGTGCTTCAGTACCGCGGGGAACCCTGGTCTTGACCTCCACGGCGAGCGGATTCCCCACGAATGGTTCAAGCCGATCAGACCACACGACGAAATCCCATCCTTCGTCAGCGCGGCGCGCCTCTGCCACGACGTCTAGTCCAGCCACTTCACGAAGGAGGTCGCCAACCAAGTCCTCGAGCGCGATTCCTCGACGGGCGTGATATGCGCCGTGCGCAGCCTGACCCCCTATGAGAGGAGGCACCTTCCGCAGCTCGGCGAGGCGCTGGAGCCAGGTCGACACGTTCTGTCCTAAGGGACCCGAGCGAGGCGAAGCGGAGCTGCCCACGTGTATTCTCGGCGGTGGGGCCTTCGCGAGCTGTTCAATTGCGAAAGACAGCGCGTCGCGGTTTTCTGGGCTGGTGCGAACGAGTACAAGTGAAAGCAGGTCGAATGGAAGATCACGCCGCTCAGGGGCGACGACCAGTAACACACGTTTTCCGAGGCCGTGGGCAAGGCCCACTTCGTAACAGACATTCTCCGCTGCGCCGGCGGGGAGTACCCCGACTATGAGCTCTGCACGGCGGAAATGGTCCTTGAGGATCTCGGACCAATCTCGTCCCGTGGTTTCCAGTTGGTCGGGGACAAGCGCCTCATAGCCGTGCTCGGCTAGGACTTGGTGGAGGACGCGCAGGTCGATGGTCGATGGAGCACTGATGAAGCAGATCTTTTTTTCAGGCCGCATGTCCTGAGTTGTCCATTTTTTGGCAGTCTAACGCCATGCCGATAAGCTGCGGGCGCCGCAGGCGACTGTCAGTTTCATCGGCTTCTTAGGCCTCCCTGATTGCTCACTTACCATTATCGATTCTTGGACTGCTTGCTTATAGCTCTGGCCAGTTCCTTCTGATTCCAAGGCACGACTGGAACCTTGTTGTCTACTACTGCTTTGGGCAAACGGGCAGGGGGCTTGTCACCCTTGTACATCGCAACCACGCCTTTCCCCATGGCAATGCTCTCTCTGATTTCCCAATCAACCCACTTGCTATCCGCTGCCTTGTCTGACACATACACAACAGTGACAGAACACTGCCGGATGCGCTCCCGTATGCCGCGTTTGATGTAGTCAGCCTTTTTGCTGTCAAAGGGCTCCTTCAGCGACCAGTCATTGAATTCGATATCTGAGTTTTCGTTCTTAGCTTGCCCACGTAGCATGTTGACATCGTTCAGATCTTCCTCGATAAAGCTAATAAACACATTGCATTTGCCAGTTCCGCCACCAGCGTGTAGCGAATTCTTGGCGGTCTTTTCGAGCCGCTGAAGTTGTTCGGGTGTAAGCCCACGTCCACCACCACCGCCTCCGCCCATGTTCAGCTCCTTTTCTCAGCGTTTGCAATCTCTACACATGCCACGCATTTTCCGCAGGGAGTATCCTCGCCGGAATGGCATGAATACGTATCCTGTAGGCCCCGTGCGGATGCCATTTCCAAGACGTCCTTCTTGCTGAATTCAATAAGCGGTGCGAGGACCGAAATGTGCTTCCCGATTGCAACCTCGATCACAACCTCGCATTGCTTGAGAAACTCGCGGGTTTGATCTGGAAAGAGATGATCCTCCGGATCAAGTAAGCCCATTGCGACACTGTCTGCCTGGATCCTGTAGGCGTGTGCTGCACCAGCAAGAACGAGGAGAAGATTACGGCCGGGGAGGAAAGCGTCTTCGTTGATTCTCAGTTTAGGATTGGTGATGCCGCTCGGTATGGTCCGGCCGAAACCCGATAAGTCCATTCGCGCCACTCTGGGTAAGCCATGCTTCTCATGCAGGAGCTGACATGCTGCCCATTCCTTAGCTCCACCTAGTTGGCCGTAATCCACGAAGAGAGGGTGTAGCACGATCCCCTCCTCATGGGCCATCAGGCTCATGAGAGTCGAATCAACTCCGCCCGACACAAGCGTAACTATTGCCACGTCTCAGACTCCTTCTTGGCTACTCTGACGACAACCCAAACCGCAAGGTCAAAACGATCCGGTGGGTATCCGACAGAGCAGGCGTGCTCTATGAATGCGTCCTCGAGCGTCTCGTACTGTCGCACTGTCCGAACTGATTTTATGGGAACAGTCGTCAGCCCCACCCAGTTCATGTACGTCAGAACATGAACATCGAGCACGGCAACGTGGGCGGCATAGCCTATATTGCGAAGGAAAAGGCTCGCCTGCTTGGGACCCAGCCCTGCTACCTCGGCCGCCAAGCGGCGTCGTGCGTCGCGTACATCTCGCGCACTGTCCAACAAATTGCGAATCGTTCCGCTTCGTGCGTAGAATCTTTCGGCGGCCCCCCGTATCTGGTTGGCCCTAAGTTTGGGGAAGGGGTAACGGCTCTGCGAGTTTGAGGTTCGTGGTGACTTCTCAGTCCCCCAAAGAGCACCCATGACATCATGCTCGTATTCGTCATACCCCGAGGACCGTCGTCTCTCCGAGAGTAGGTTGGCCCTATCCATTCGCTCGACTGCGGCATAGGCGACCTGAAAGCGAACTCTGCTCCCTAGGATACAGGCAACAAGTTCATGCCACAGGTCGTCTTCAGTCATTCTCTCCCAGGGGGACGTTCGATAGTTCTCCTGCTCAAGAACCTGGCACACTTCTCGTATAGCGGCCTCAATCGATGGAAGCGGAATGTGGCTGAAGGCCATATCAATCGCCTCCTTCAATGGCACTTAGAATGGTCTTGGCACGCTCCGCCAGGAAGTATCGTTCCAGAAACTCCTTAGCCGTGTCGCTCTTCAGGGCGCCCCGAAGTTCTTGCATAAACTGGCCGTAGAACTTCAGGTTGTGCATAAGCGCCGACTGAATATAGGGCAAAACGCCATTCGTGCCCCATTCGGTTTGCTCTCGGAAGAAGTCCCATTGCTGAAAGTGGAAAAGCATCCCTGTCTTGTGGTCCACGACTGTCTGGCACCACTCCAAGCCGTCAAAGCTGTCAGCTCCAGCCATTGCGTATGCGATTATGGATAACGGATTGCCTGTGCCTAATAGGTGCAGGGGGCAATAAAAACCAAGCTCGTCAAGTGCCCTACGTATCTTCCGTACCGACCGCGTTCGGGCGACAATGCCCTCTCCCAAGGCGCGTTCTGGAACGGCCAAGAGGACAGGATACAGTTGCTCGGCTGCTTTTCGCGTAGCGGCCGGAAGTAGCTCGGTTGGACCGTGGACGATGGGGATAACGGTCCCAATGGCGTGCTCCTGATCGCGGAGGACACTCGTCACCACCTCCTCAGAAATGGCCTCTGCTGTACCACGTGGCTCTTGATTATCGTAACAGAAGCACAGATGGTGTTCGTAAGTCCGGCACATTGCATGGAACTGATGCACGTCCCAAGCTTGGCCTCCTTTCCAGAAACCTTCGTAGTTTCCGCTGTCCATTAGGATCGCCGAGCCTCTTCCCTTGCTCTTCTTAAGCACGCAATCTATGCGCCGCTGATGCTCGGCGCCGGAGTTGGCGATGTCGTAGGCCGAGACAAGAGAAAGCGGGTGCGCGGCAGCATCAAGGAGTTCGATGTAGTCAACGGGCATCAGGTTCGTCTTCACACTTGATACCGACGGAAAAAAGCATGGTAGGGTCACGGAAGTCTCCGCGATGCAGAGTGTGGCTTGTCTGGTAACTGGCATCGTGTTTTCCTCTACCGCGTTCTATCGCCGGTCCGCCGTGATAGACCCACATCTCGACGAGCGCACCACATGGTGTGTTCTCGCGAGATTGTTTCTTCGACCTGCTCTACAAACTGCGAGAACTCACCAAGAATATTCGGGTTGTTAGCGAGTGACTCCAATTCTCCTAGTTCCTGAGCCGCAAGCGCATATGCCTGAGCCAACTCATCATGACGCTTCATCTGGCTCCAGGCCGCAACAGCAGCAGCGCAGGTGGTAAGAACCGGAACAACATTGAATCCCAATCCACCTGTTACTGCCTGGATGATTGCGGTCGTCACGGCAATAGCCTGCAGCCCCGCCGTTGCCCAGAACCATCGAGCACCACTCTTCGCGTTCGTCTTTGCCTTATGCGAGTACCAGGATTTCTGGTTGCGGACCCTGGACTCGATATAAAATCCTTTTCGTTCATCAGATGAAGCCGACCTGATCTGCCGCATGAAATCGGTGATTTCAGATGCATTGGAGTCCATCACGCCTGCGAGGCGTTTTCCAAAATCAGGTCGGGCCTGTCTAATTTCTCGTAGTTCGGAAACAAGCCGATCTTCTACAGTGTCGTTGGTCTGAAAGGGCTGTGCGTTCATCATGAAGCGCCATGTTGCAGTCTTAACGGACTCGGCAATAGCACGACCATCGAACCACGCTTTGTCGTCCTGCCGTGAGCGCGCTATCCACAGAATGAGAAGTCCGAGCACGAGGACGATTGCTATTGCTGAATGCAGTCCCGTACTGAATGTGTTGGTAGCGAGAGCGGTGAAGGCAGCAATCGTGCTGGCCAGGACAAGTGAGCCGAGGTGCATCCGTTGAAGCAGAAGATACGTCTTCTGTGCTGCGCCTGATACCACATCGGCACTGCGAAACAGGCTGGGGTAGTGCTCATTGCCCATGTTGTGTGGCGAAGTTCGGTGTTCGCGATCCATCATGTCAACCTGTCTTCGCTCTCGGTCTACCGCGGATCCGGAGACCTGACGTTATGGCTAACCGGCTGGCGAGAAACGCCCAGCACTGTTCAGCTTTTTGTTGGCTTACCCTTCAGCCTGCCCCTTGGTCTGCCCTTCAGTCTGCTCTTCACCTCTAGGTTACCCTTCAAGACTGGCCTATGCTTTGGCTTATCCCGCAGTTCTAGAACTTGTGCAGACTGTAGGTTGACTGGTAGCGTCGGAGCCCTCCTACCTGATCGAACAACGATGATTTGTTTTCCGAGCGCCTCCGCCATGCCTGCCTCGTAGTTCACCCAACTAGAGCTGGCACTTGCCGGTGTCCAAACAACAACCACTGCGTCTGACTCTTCGATAGAACTTCGGATTGTTCTCCTTACGTCGTCACCGGGACTGATCTGAGTCGAAGGGTCCACGATAGCTAGCTCTTTACCGACGGACGATTGGTGGCGACGCAGCTTCTTCACGACCAGCTCGATTTTGCCTGCGTCTTGCATTGAGTACGACAAGAAGATCTTCTTTGTCATGACGACATCCGCTCTTAGTGTTGCTGGCATAGATTTCGGAGATCTTCTGCCACCTTCCGCCATTGATTTGATGAATTGCACTGAGCAGCGAGAAGCAAGGGAGGCACGCGCCCCTGCTTGGATTTCAAGTTTGCGTACGTAAGTTGATGCAGCAGAACGAAGGTAGGGACTTCAAAAGCATCAGCGTATGCCAACTCCATCCACTGGGCGGCTCCCTTATCAAGCGTGGACGGTGTCACCAGGAACACTACTGCTTTTGACTCTTTGACTTTTTCCTTCAAATTCTGAGCGACCGCTTTTTCATCCCGGGCTTGGTCACGTTCATATGTCCAAACTTTGGCATCAATGTCTTTGAGCATGGCCTCATAGGCGAATTGAAGCAAGTCTGCCACGAAAGAATGATCGCTTGAGTACGAAAGAAAAATCATGACCCTAACCTCTTTGGATAGCTGGCTCTCTCCATACTTGCTATTGCTCCGAAACTAACGCCAGCGCTGAGCGGCGGGCGCTAGCGCGAGGTTATGTGACATGACTACTCGCATAGGTTGTTGAACTTTCGAATGAAGGCCTCCTGAAGTCCAGCGTCGTGTGGAAGGGCGGCCTCATACCAGCGAATGAACTGGTCAAGGACATCCTGAAAGTTGTTCCGGTAGACGATTCGCTTGGCGCGGTCCACGACCGTTCCATCTGGGGCCTCTGCCCAGACCTTCCACTCGCCCTTTGTACGAGCCTCGTGCAAGAGCCCGCACCTGATTTCCCTGTAGAACTCTCTGGCAAGGGCCTCGTCAAAGTCTCGCGCGAACGGGTGCCGGTTGCGGAGGAAGCTGGCGAACACCTCACTGCTGGAGCTGTACTCATACGGGCCGAGTTTCTCACCAGGCCGAAGATATCGGTAATTGACGCCCTGAACCGTGGACTCGAGGAACTCGATAAGGGTGGACTGGATCGCCAGGATAGAGAAGCCCTCACCTTGAAATGTCCCGTGCTCCTGGAGGATCCTAATCGGATTCAGGTACCGGAGATCCAAACGATCCCGGAAGTACTCCTGGAAAGCGCGCTGCCAGGTTCCGGCGTCGCCGCCGATGACCAGCGTGCCGCGGAATGCGGCCCAATCAGCTGCGGTCTTCCAACCTGCGATGTACAGGTTGGCGTCGTGGTAGCTCATGACACATAACGGTTTTGGCGATAACCCGCGCCGAGGCGAACATCTTTTGCGAGCAACGGGAACCGCTGCAGCACGCGTAGCGTGCGAAGCGGCGCCGGGTTCAACGCGGTTTTAGGTGTTTCCGGCCCACTCGAACGTGTTGTTAGGCGACCTCAAGTCTTAGGCTGATTCTTGATCGCCTCACGTGCGAACGCTTCTGCGTCGGACCTCGACTTGTACATCTTTTCGACTGCAAACAAATATGCCGTCTCGAAATCTGAAAAGTCGATGTCGCCGTGGTCTCGAACCCAGCTCAACGCAAACCATTCGGCATCGGCTCTGGCCATGTACATCTTCTCGACCGCAAACGAGAAGGATCGCTCGAACTGAGCGAAAGCCTGATCGCTGTGATTTCGGATGTACCGCTTCGCAAAGGTCTCGGCAGCGCCTCGAGATTTGAACATCCTGTCGATAGCGAAGAGATAAACCCTTTGGAAGAGAGCCAGGGGCGCCGTCTTTGACGGGGGAGATGACTGCTGCAGCGCAGAAGGGGCTAGCGATTGTGTCGCAACAGCAGCTTGGGGAGATTCAGTCCCCGGATACATGGGTTTTGTGAGGACCGTGTGGGCGACCGCTCCAGGATATTTTGGAGGGGCCATTGGCTTGTCTCGCCCAGGCCTGACTCCACTGAGAAGTGTCTCTGTCGCCGTCGGTTCGCTGAGCCCGACCAAATTGATGTATACGATTTGCGGCAGCAGACCCTCTAAGGGGCAATCGCGAACTTTCACAGGAACGAGCGTTCGGAGGCTCCCCTGGGGATCCTTGACGAAAGCCGCCGCCCACTCAGGTTGCGTGAACTCAGCCCTAAGGTAGTCGGGCGACAGGACGGCTATGGTCCGCGCACACTGGGCGGCGGCCTTCTGCATCTCAAGCACGAAGTTGCTACCGGGGCGGAAATCCCACGCCTGAAGAACCGTAGAGTACCCGCCTTCCTCGAGCTGCCACGCAATCCACTCGGCCCAGGAGCGATCCGCCCTGTTGTAGCTCACAAAGAAGTCTGACATGCCCAGCGCCTGTTCCCCTTTGTCGGCTAACTATTAGGTATGCTGGTCGGCATATCCCGGCCGTCGCACTCTCAATGATGGCGACGATTCTCTCGATTTTTCGGGGACTTGTCAACGTTTTCCGGGCTGCGCCGTTGCCCGCGAAGATTGATCAGCATATACCGATTATGGCTGCAGCGAATTGAGGGCCAATGCCACTGCATCTTCCGGACTAAGGACTCCTCTCATTTAGTCAAGCGGTTCTCCGCACAGGCTGAGGGACAGAAATCCGAAGCTCACAGAGCCGCTCAGCCGGGGTCTGGCCCTTCATCGCCAGGTGCAGCCGGAGATGAAATGCCAGGGGTGCCTGGACCGACGGCCAGCTCGATGGGGCAATTGGACCATTGGCAGAAAGAACTACTTGACGATATGTCGGATGTGACATATACTCCGAGTGTATGACTGCGACGGACAGGCCGCTTGTCTGGCTCCACGGGGAGGTCAGGACTCCGCCATTCTCACCCACGGCCAGGCTCGAGGCTGGATTTCTTCGGTGATCGAGACGTGCAGGCAGCGTCTTAGGAGCTACGATGATGCGTGAATCGAAGAGGAAGCGCCTTGAAGCCAAAGGTTGGAGGGTCGGGAGCACCGGAGAGTTTCTCAACCTTTCACCCGAAGAAGCCGCATATGTCGAACTCAAGATTAAGCTCGCGTCAAAGCTGCGTGAGTGGCGAGCTCGGCGCCGGCTCACCCAAGGAGATCTGGCAAGACGTGTGAAGTCCAGCCAATCCAGGGTCGCCAAGATGGAAGCCGGTGATCCCTCTGTGTCTTTGGACCTGCTCATTCGAACCCTGCTGGCGCTGGGAGCCTCGAGTCGCGAGATAGCGAGAATCATCACGTCCCGTCGTCGCGCCACGGCGGCCTAGCGCTCCCCGGCCAAGCGGCGTGCCCGCCAGAGGAAGAGACCCCCCTCCCACTGTCAGATTATCTCACCTGCTTCTAGCATTTCTAGTAAATTGACCTCTAGATTCCTTTACGCTATTACGTTCGCCTCAAGTGCTACAATCTCAATACCTAGTTTCACGGTGGGTTTCTCAGCATCATGTGGAAAATCTACACGCTTCTCTGAGTAAATTCGCACTCTCATCGCTTTCCAGCCGGCCCAGGTCTTTTGTATCAATCCATTTAATGTCAATGGCTTACGCCAACCAATAGTCGGATTGGCACGGCGCCTGCTTTGATCAGAGATGACGCAGGACGTTGACTGATACCATGAACGTCCTGTGGTCTTCCAGCTCCCTATTAAGGGGAGCGGAACGATAACGCGAAAGGAGATGAGAAGATGACACGCACAGCAAAGATCGTGAGGCTGATCGCTGCGCTCGTGTTAACCTTCGGCAGTGCCGCGCTCGCCACCGCGCCTCACTGGGCGCAGGCGACGGAGGAGGCGGTGCCCCTCGCACTGAGGCAGGAGGTTACCACCTTGAAGCAGGAGGTAGCCCCTGTACGGTTTGACGTCGCGATGGTGGACGCCCAGATTCAGGGGTTTCCCATCGGAGATGTCTCGGTGACCGAGGTAATCGACTTGCCGTTTAACCCGGAATGCATCGGGCTCTCCGACGCGCTGATGGTTGACGGCGGGGCCAGGGCCCTCTGCAGGTAGAGGCTCGTGAAACTTATGCTGGGGGGACACCGAGGGCCGGGTTCATCTCCGGCCCTCGGCCCAGCATGATTCTGTTGGCAAGGTTCCGCATCCGGGAATTCGAGACATGCTGAAAACCAACAACCACCGTGATGGTCGTAGGTGTGCTTGCCGCGGTTTCCCCGTCGCCCCGCGGGAGCGACCCACACCCTGCAGCAGGCCTATCGCGGGGTGCCCACTTCCCCCTTCTGAGCATTTCGCGCAGCCGTTCACCTTCTAACTCCACACACGTCTCAATCCCCACAACCGCTACGATTGGTTTCACCGTGGGTTTTTGAACATCTTGTTGGGAAAACCACACCCTTCTGTGAGTGTATCTGCACTCTCACCCATTACCCACTGGCTTGAGATCTCATAAATTCTTTATTTTCAAATGGTTAGAATGGGGAAACAGGTTGGCACGACGCCTGCTCTTGTCCGAAGGCGAAGCAGGATGTACTCGGACCTTAGCAGTGAGGAACCCACCATGAGAGAGAAGACGGCCAAATTGGCGAAGCAGGCAGGGAAGTTCCTGAGGAGGTAAGAACATGACACGCACCCTGATGATCGTAGCTTTGATTGCCGCGCTCGTCCTGAATCTCTGGGGCGCAGCGCTCTTCGTCGCCCCCGCGTGGGCGGAAGTGAAGGTGAGCGAGAGCGAGGTCTTGGCCCTCAAGCAGGAGACCGCCACCATTCGGGCCAAGGGACAAAAGCTCGGCGCGGGGACTGGAGCCAATGCCAAGAGGATCGACCTGCCGGTGACCCCCGACTGCGCGAGCCGTCCCGAAGCCCTTTTGGTGATCGAAGCGGCTCTAGGGCTCTGCAAGTAACAGGAAGGAGGGAGGAGATGCGAATCTACTGGTGGATCATGACCGGCCTGATGCTGTTCCCCTGGATTCTCGCGCTCGTGCCAGCGGGTGTGGCAGCCAGCCGGCGGGTTTCGCGCAAGGCGACCCACCGCCGCCACCTGCGATGGGTTGAAACTGTCGTGTTGATCACGGTCTTGTCCACCGCCACGGTGGCCTTCGCGGGTGAGCCTGTAACGACACCAGCAGAAAGGCTACGCGGCGGGGTGCGCGACCTCACAACCGGATGGACGGCATTCTTCCATACCGTCGCAGCCGAGACCGTCGAGCATGGACCTGCGGCCGGTGTGTTTGTCGGCGGCCTCGAGGGAACGAACCAGGCCCTTCAGCAGACCCTTCGAGGCGCATACGAGACGACGACCTTTTTCCTGCCGGTTCCTCGGCCACAGCCGACTGCGAGCGAGCCCGGGACCCTGCTCGAGGTCCGGTTCTAGTGTATGGAGAATCCGATGAGCACGAATGAGGAAGCTACCATGGAATTCGAGATTGATCTCCACGACGACAATCTAACTGTCATCAGGAAGCAGATCGAGCTGCTCAGACGGCAAGTCCGCGAGACCGGCGACCCGGAGGCCAAAGAGCAGCTCGCAGTGGCCTATCACAACTGCGGCGTCCTCCGCGCGCAGGAGCTCGCCCGAAAGACGCCACACGACGTGAGGGGCGACGATGCTTGCCCGCAGGAAATAGTGTCATTGGATCGCGCAGGCGATATTGGGCGTGCTGTAAGACCATACAAGCCGCGAGGGGGCATGGAGCCCCGCTATCGACTGCAAATGAGCGACGGCCAAACCGCAACGATCGAATTGGACCTCCAGCTTGCACTACCATGAGATGATACATGATCAGAGATTGATTTCCCGTTCCCTGAGGGCACTTGGTTTGGCCTGTCTCTCGACCCTTGTGTTCGCCGGCTGTGAGGAGAAAGCACCGGCGGCGGTCGAACGGCCACCGGCGCCCGTATCCGTCGTTGCGGCGGTCGCGCAGGACGTGCCGATCTACCTCGACGAGATCGGTAGGTCCGTGGCGCGCGAGGTGGTCTCCGTCCAGCCTCAGGTCTCAGGGCGCATCACCAAGATCCATTTCGCCGACGGCGCCGACGTGAAGACCGGCGACGCGCTGTTCACCATCGACCAGCGGCCGTACCAAGCCCAGCTCGATGCGGCCGAGGCCAACCTTGCTCAGGCGAAGGCGGCGCTGGATCTGGCCAAGATCCAGTTCGCCCGCGTCGAGAGCGTCGTGGATAAGAGGGCCATCTCCAGGCAGGACTACGACGCCCGGAAGAACGCGGTCGAAGTGGCCGAGGCCCAAGTCAAGCAGAACCAGGCCGCGGTCGAGACCGCTCGGCTCAACCTCGAGTACTGCACCATCCGATCGCCCATCGACGGCCGGGCGGGGCAGCGACTCGAGGACCTCGGGAACGTCGTGACCGCGAACAACGGCTCGCTCCTGGTTATCCAACGGTTGGACCCGATCTACGCCGATTTCACCGTCACCGAGAACAACCTCACAGCCGTGCAGCGGAACATGGCGCGGGGAACGCTGAGGGTCGAGGTGCGCCTGCCCGATGAGCCCGACAAGCCGCGTGACGGCAAACTCACCTTTCTTGACAACTCCGTGCAAGACGTGACCGGCACGGTGAAGCTCCGCGCCACGATCCCCAATGGCGATCGTCGCTTCTGGCCGGGCCGGTTCGTCAAGATCCGCCTCGTCCTGAGCACGCTTCAAGGGGCGGTGCTCGTCCCCGCGGCCGCATCGCAGATGTCGGCCAAGGGCCCGTTCGTGTACGTCGTTAAAGAGGACTCCAGCGCCGAACTCCGGCCCGTGACGCTCGGGCAGCGGCAGGGGGATCTGGTCGTCATCGACCAGGGGCTCAAGTCCGGCGAGCGGGTGGTCATGAACGGCCAGCTCGGGGTGACACCCGGGGGCAAGGTCCGCATCGAGGAGCCCCGCGGCTCGGGGGGATCGCCCGCGACGAACACGGGGGGGAAGTCATGAACTTCTCGGAACTCTTCATCCGCCGGCCGGTGATGACTGCGGTCTTGACCGTCTCCGTGATCCTTTTCGGCGTGCTCAGCTACGTGCAGCTCCCGGTGAACGACTTGCCAGCCGTGGACTACCCCGTCATCCAGGTGCAGGTGAACTACCCGGGCGCGAGCCCCGACACGGTGGCGAACAACATCGCCACACCGCTCGAGCGGCAGTTCATGCAGATCAACGGACTGGAACTCGTGACCTCCCAGAGCACCCAGGGACACACGAGTCTCACGCTCCAGTTCGCGTTGGACAAGAGCATCGATGCCGCCGCCACGGACGTGCAGACGGCCATCTCGCAGGCCACAGGCAACCTCCCGATCGACCTGCCCTCGCCGCCGACCTTCTCCAAGACCAACCCCAACGACCAGCCGATCCTGTACATCGCACTCACCAGCGACTCGGTCACGCCGGGTCAGCTCTACGACTACGGCAGCACCCAGGTCGGCCAACGGATCAGCATCCTGCCGGGCGTCAGTCGCGTGAACGTGTTCGGCACGAAGTCCGCCGTTCGCATCAAGGCCGACCCGTCTGCGATGGCGGCTCGCGGCATATCCGTCGATGACTTGGCCGCTGCGATCAAGAACGGCACCAGCTACATCGGCGCGGGACAGTTCGACGGGGCGGCGGGCACGGCGCTGCTCCGGCCCCGTGGCCAACTGGAAGGTGCCCAGGCGTACGGCGATCTCATCGTCAGCACCAGCAACCGCGCCCCTGTGTACCTCCGCGACGTGGCCCAGGCGCGAGACTCGGTCCAGGACGAGCGGATCAACATGCGGTTTTGGGTACGAGGTTACCCCGTGCCGTCGGCCACCGTCGTCGTGGCGGTCAACCGCCAGGCCGGCTCCAATGCCGTAAAGGTGGCCAAGAGCGTCCGGGACCTGCTCCCGCTGATCAGCGCGGAACTCCCGGGGTCCGTGCGGGTCACGCCGATCTACGACCGCTCGCAGACGATCGTCCGCTCCGTCCAGGAGGTGCAAGAGACGCTCGTCATTGCCTTTGTATTGGTGGTGGCTGTGATCTTCCTGTTTTTGGGCCGAGCCACGGACACCTTGATTCCTGCCGTGGCGCTGCCGTTGTCGCTCTTCCTCACCTTCGTGGCGATGCGGCTGCTGGGGTACAGTATCGACAACCTGTCGCTGATGGCGCTCACCCTGGCCATCGGGTTCCTCGTTGACGACGCCATCGTGTTCCTGGAAAACACGGTGCGCCGGATGGAGCGCGGGGAGGGGGCGCTGGAGGCGACCATCAACAGCGCCAAGGAGATCAGTTTCACCATTCTTTCGATGACGATCTCGCTCGCGGCGGTGTTCATCCCGCTGGTCTTCATGCCCGGGCTGGTCGGCCGCATCTTCCGCGAATTCGCCATCACGATCGTGGTCGCGATCTTCGCTTCGGGTCTGGTGTCGTTGACGCTCACCCCGCTCATGTGCGCGAGGCTGCTCAAGGATCGGGGCCACGGCTCCAAGCGAACGTGGATGGAACGGGTGATCGGCGGGGCGGAGAAGCGGGTGCTCGCCGTGTACGGCGCGTCGCTCTGGTGGTTCCTGCGGCGCCGGTGGATCTCCGCACTGACCTGGGTCGTCTGCCTTGTGGGCACGGTCTGGCTCTTCATGGTCGTTCCC
>JACQQF010000027.1 GCA_016207095.1 Candidatus Methylomirabilota bacterium
CGGCACTAATCGCCGACAAGTATCCTGCAAAACGGTCGTTCAGACACCGCTTTTCCCAGTGCCGTTCCAACTGTTTGGCCTCACAACACAATGATGTGTAGGCAACTTAATCGGCCTCTGCACAGCGTCAGTATTTGTCCGAAAAAGTTGGAACGGCACGAGCCTCACCTTTTTGGCATAGGTAGTCGGAACGATATCAGCCGCGTTTCTCGATCGACACCACGTCTCGCAGAGCATGCCCCACGTAAACCTGCCGGGGCCTGGCGATCTTCTGCTCCGAATCCAACAGCATCTCCTCCCACTGCGCCATCCAGCCCGATGTTCTCGGGATCGCGAACAGCACCGGGAAGATATCCACCGGAAAGCCCATCGCCTGGTAGATAATCCCCGAATAGAAATCGACGTTCGGGTAGAGCTTTCGCTTTACGAAGTAGTCGTCCTGCAGCGCGATCCGCTCCAGTTCAACGGCCATCTCCAGCAACGGGTTCGTCCCCGTCACCTCGAATACCTGCTCCGCCAGCCGTTTGATGATCCTTGCCCTGGGGTCGTAGTTCTTATAGACGCGATGGCCGAACCCCATCAAGCGCCCCTCCCCGGCCTTCGCCCTCTTGATGAACTCGGGGATGCGGTCCTTCGACCCGATCTCGTTGAGCATCCGGAGCACCGCCTCGTTGGCGCCGCCGTGCAGGGGTCCGTAGAGGGCTGCGGTCGCTGCCGCCACAGCCGAGTACGGGTTGACCTGGGAGCTTCCGACGCTCCTCATGGCGTTGGCGCTGCAGTTCTGCTCGTGGTCCGCGTGAAGGATGAACAGAACATCGAGGGCCTTCTCGAGGACCGGATTGGGCTTGTACTTCGACTCGGCCATCTTGAAGAGCATGCTGAGAAAGTTTCCAGTGTAACTCAGGTCGTTGTCCGGGTACACGTACGGCAGACCCAGGCTCTGTCGATAGGCGAAGGCGGCAATCGTCGGCATCTTGGCCACCAGCCGCTGGATCTGCTTCTTGCGGGACTCGGGGTCCATGACCTGCTTGGCATCAGGGTAGAACGTGGAGAGTGCTCCCACCGTCCCGACGAGAATCCCCATCGGGTGAGCATCGTAACGAAAGCCGTCCATGAACTTCTTGATGTTCTCGTGGATCATGGTGTGGTGAGTGATGTTCCAGACCCAGTCATCGAGCTGCGCCCTGGTGGGCAGCTCTCCGTGCAGGATCAGGTAGGCGACCTCGAGGTAGCTGCACCGCTCAGCGAGCTGCTCGATCGGGTACCCTCGATAACGCAAGATCCCCTTGTCGCCGTCGATGAACGTGATCTTGCTCTTGCACGAGGCTGTGTTCATGAACGCCGGGTCATAGCTCATCACCCCGAATTCGTCGTCCGTGACCTTGATCTGCCGAAGATCCATGGCCCGGATGGTCCCTTGCTGAACCGGGATCTCGTAGCTCTTTCCATTCCGGTTGTCGGTAATGGTCAAGGTGTCTTTGCTCATCGCCGTGCTCCTTTCTCTGCTCAGGCCGCTAGGGGCCTGCTGTTGAAAGACGAGGGAATGAACGGAATGATCCTCCACCTCAGAACACTCGGGGTCTCCGGCATGTCCATGGAAGGTTACTGCCCTGCTCCCAACGGGAGCTTCACGCTGACCGCCCCCCGAAGGTCGGCGACCTGGTATCCGGTGGCCTTATCGTCCGGATAGAGGCGCCGCAACTCCGCTTGAACGTCCGGCGGGATATCCCGAGGGCCGCCGTGGCAGTTCAGACAGACCGGGCTTCCCATCACGATCGGCCTCATGTAGCGCAGGTACGTTCGCCCTTCATCGCTGACAACCTCGGCATGCTCGGTATCAATCCCGAGCTCCCCCCTGGCCTTCAACGCCGCGAACTCCCCGAGCACCCTCACCTCATAGTCGTCCGGCGCATCCGCGGGGCTACGGTACTTGACGCTGACCCGGCGAACACGCCATCCCTCGTGCTCGTGCTGCTTGGCCAGACCGAGGGCAATATTCGAACACTGCTGCAGCGCCCCAGCCGGCCCCCGAGCCCGCACCTCGATCTGCATCAAGTCGCGCGTTTCTTCGATGATCCTCAACGCCACTTCGCGAGCCGCCCGAAGGCCCGGCAGATCCGACGCGGCCGCCCACGAAAGAAGCGACACGCTCATGACGAGACAGCCGATTCCGATGTGCCTCCTGTTCATTTCATCACCTCTCTTGCGTCCTCAGCTTAGCCGTTCAGCGGCTCAAGGCGGGCCGCGCATACCTTGAACTCGGGAATCAGGGCCACCGGATCAAGCGCAGGGTTGGTCAAGCGGTTGGCGGGCGCCTCCGAGAAGTGAAAGGTCGTGAAGATCACCCCCGGTGGCGTCCCCGCTTCCACGCGGGTCTTGGCGACGATTTGACCACGTCGCGTCACCACAGCGACCTTCTGGCCCTCTCTGGCACCGAGGCGGTCAGCATCGATCGGATTCACCTCGATATACGGTTCAGGTTCTAGAAGATGCAACCCATCCGACCGCCGAGACATCGTCCCGGTGTGGTATTGAAAGAGGGTGCGGCCGGTGGTCAGGACGAAGGGGAAGTCGCTATCGGGCACCTCATCGGGCGGAAGCCACTCGACAGGATGGAAGCGGCCCCGGCCGCGTGGGAATCGGTTGGCGTACAAGACCGGCGTCCCGGGGTGGTCGCGGTGCGGACACGGCCACTGCAGGCTCACGGACTCCAGCCGGTCATACGAGATTCCGCCGTAGATCGGGACCAGACGGGCGATCTCAGCCATGATCTCGCCCGGGTGGCCATACATCATCGGCGTCCCAAGTCGCCGGCTCAGGGCGCAGACGATCTGCCAGTCGGCCATCGCCTGCCCGGGAGGCTCGACCGCTTTCCTGATCCGCTGGACCCGGCGCTCCGTATTGGTGAAGGTCCCGTCCTTCTCAGCGAAGCTGGCCGCCGGCAGCACCACGTGCGCCAGTCTGGCCGTCTCGGTCAAGAAGAGATCCTGGACCACCAGCAAATCGAGGCTGCGCAGGACCGCCTCGGTCTCGGTCATGTCCGGCTCCGCCAGGAGCGCATTCTCTCCCACGAGATACAGGCCACGGATCGCACCCTGCCGCTCTCGGCCGAGGATCTGGGTCAATGCGAGGCCCGGCCGCTTCGGGACCGGGCGGCCCCATACAGACTCGAACCGCTCCCGGACGTTCGGGTCGTCGAGTGACTGATACCCGGGAAGGGCGTCGGGCAGGGCGCCCATATCGCAGGCCCCCTGGACGTTATTCTGTCCACGGAGCGGGTTGATGCCTGCGCCCGGCTTTCCCAGATTCCCGGTCAGCAGGGCCAAGTTGGCGAGCGCCAGGACCGTTTGGTGCCCGCTCGTATGCTGGGTCACCCCCATAGTGTAGTAGATCGAGGCCGGGCGTCTGGTGGCGTAGAGGCGGGCCGCGCGGCGCAGCAGTTCCGGATCGATCCCGGCGATAGAGGCCGCGACCTCCGGCGGATAGCGGCGAGCCGTCTCCTGCATCGCTTCGAACCCCTCGGTCCGGTCCTGCACGAACGTCCGATCCCAAAGTCCTTCCTCGAGGATCACGTGAGCCATCCCGTTCAGGACCGCCAGGTCGGTGCCGGGTCGTATCGCCAGGTGCACCGTGGCGAGTCGGGCCAACTCGATCCGCCGGGGATCGATCACAATGAGAGGGACGCCCCTCGCGACGAGACGCTTCATCGGCAGGGCGGCGATCGGATGCTGCTCCGTGGTATTTGATCCGACAACCAGCAACGCCTCGGCCTCCTCCAGATCCGCGAAAGAGTTCGTCCCCGCCGGGCTTCCAAAGGCGGATAACAAGGCCGTCCCGGTTGGCGCATGGCAGAGGCGGGCACAGTGGTCCACATTATTCGTGCCGAGGACCGCTCTGGCCAGCTTCTGGAGCAGATAGTTCTCTTCGTTCGTGGCCTTGGCCGAGGCGGCCACGCCGATGGCATCGGCACCGTGGCGCGCTGCAATCTCGCGGAGCCCCGCGGCAACCAGGTCGAGAGCCTCCTCCCACGTCGCCTCCCGGAACCCGCTCCCCTCCAGGATCAGCGGCATTGTCAGACGATCCGGGCTATGAATGAACTGAAATCCGAACCGCCCTTTCGCGCAGAGACTGCCCCTGTTGGCCGGCCCGTCGAAGTTCGAACCGACCGTCACCACCTGGCCATCCTTGACGTGCAGGTCCAGTTGGCAGCCACACCCACAATAGGGGCAGATCGTCGTGATCGCCTGATGCGCCCCAACCTCTTCATTCCAGGCGGGACCCTTTTCAGCAAGAGCGCCTGTCGGGCAATAGGCGACGCACTCACCACACGAGACGCAGGTCGATTCGCCCAACGGTTTGCCATCGTCGGCGATCACGACGCTCCGGTCTCCACGTTCCGCGATTCCCAGGACATGATGGCCCTGGATCTCGCCGCAGGCCCGAACGCACCGCCGACAGAGAATACATCTATTGAGATCCATTCTGATCAGAGGGTGAGAGTCGTCGATCGGAAACGGAGCCCGTTGTCTGGCGAAGCGGCTGCCGGAAAAAAGATGATGGCGTTTGGCGAGGGCATGCAGCTCGCACCGACCTCCCCTCTCTTCCGGGAGGCAATCGACCGGATGATCAGCCAGCAGCATTTCAAGCACGAACGTCCGTGCGTTGACAGCCTCTTCGGCTTCGGTCAGGACCTCCATCCCTTCCGTCACCGGCGTGGAGCAGGCGGTCCTCAGGTGGACAGCCCCATCCTGGGCCACTTGGACCAAGCACACTCGACAGCCTGGCTGCGCTGGAAGTGATGGGACCTGACAGAGTGTCGGGATGGCGATCCGTAGCGAGCGCGCAGCATCAAGGAGAGTGGTCCCCTGCGGGACCATGGTAGGACGGCTGTCGATCGTCAGGGATATGGTCGAGGCGTCTCTCACACCATGCTCCTTCACTAGCCCCGAGAGTGGTGTACAACTTCATATTCCTAAAACGCTCCCCTGCGGTGCCAACAGAGCAATGACAATGCCAAGCCCGCCAAAAGAGACGCTTGTGCCTGGCCCGAAGACTCCCCTTTAGATCCAATAAGATGGCTGACCCATGCTGGCGTAGATGTCAATCGGACACCGGCCGATCCGAGCACTGTGGGGCAACTCCTCCCCACTAGAAGACCATGGGGACTCTCTAACTTACTGTGATTGAAAGCCAGAACCGGTGGGTACTATCCGCCCCACAACGCGGCAGGCTGTCCCGATCTGAAAGGATAACCAGGTCTGGGAAGCTTTACAAGGAACGCATTCTGGCCGGGTCCTTCGACCCCGCAGCCGTTCATCCCAAGCCCTGAGTTTATCGAAAGGTGTACGCCTGGGCTATTATGCGCCCTTCGACATTCTCAGGGCAAACGCTATTGCGGGGGCATCTCTTAGGGTCACGATATTATGAAGTGGACAGGCCTTGAATCTTGGGGAGGAGCGTCCTATATTAATTGTGAGGGAGCCTTAAGGGGGCTAAGGCCGACCAAGAGAGAGGCGGCAGTTGCCTGCAGAACCTAAGGGGTTGTCCTTGGAGCCTGTGCCGTGCTGAGGAGGCTTCCTCGAGAGAGCCACGAGGCGTCGGGCGAAAGCCCGGAGGTGATGTAGTTGCCGGATGCCTTGTGGCTTTTGCTTTCCGGCGGATCTGAGGTTCGGCGCAAGATCAACCACCTCGCCGCCCACCTGCTCCGGGAGCTAGGCCATGGGCTCCGCCGGCTAGCCCTTAATCGGGATCTTTTTCCCGGCTGGCTCCTTCACCTTGGGAAGGGTGACGGTGAGTATGCCTTCTTTCATCTCTGCCCGGACCTTCTCGGGGACCACGGTAGCCGGAAGGGCGATAGACCGATAGAGCCTTCCTTGGTGGAACTCGCAGAACTGGAGATCCCCCTCCTCCTTCCGATGCTCGTGTTTGGTGGCCACCCGCACCGTGAGCCGGTCGCGTTCGACCTGGACCTCGACATCCTTCGCCGCGATGCCCGCCATGACAAAGCTTGCACGAAGGGTATTGTCCGTTTCTGTGAGCTCCGCGCAGGGGCGCCACAAGAGCTCCCTTTCGGCTTGGAGCCAATCAGCGAGATTGTGGCCAAGCAGCCATCCTCGATTCTCGAAGAGCTCGAAGGCCCGCTCGGAAAGCTGTCGCTCAATCTCCGTCAGCTCATCGAACAGTGAACCAACCTTCTTCACCGGTGTGACCGGAACCGCGCGACCTGCCATGTCTCTCCTCCTTCGCCTGCCGTTTCGTATCCAATGAAACACACCAGCCACAACCTGGCAAGCGATTATACCGAGCGTGTTTCTCCCATCTTTTGCTCGATCTCTACGACCTTCACCATCGTCTTCATGACAGCGTCCGGATTCAACGACATACTGTCGATCCCTTCTTCAACGAGGAACTGAGCGAACTCGGGGTAGTCGCTGGGGGCCTGACCACAGATCCCGATCTTCACGCCGTGCGCCCGGGCCGTCCTGATCACCGAGGACACAAGCTTCTTGACGGCCGGATTCCGCTCATCGAAGATTCGGGCGACCAGCTCCGAGTCTCTATCGACCCCCAGCGTCAACTGGGTGAGGTCGTTCGACCCGATCGAGAAGCCGTCGAATATCCTCGCGAACTCATCGGCCAGCAACACGTTGCTGGGGATCTCGCACATCACGTAGACCTCAAGGTCGTTCTCTCCACGGTTGAGTCCGTGCTTCGCCATCTCCGCCAGGACACGTTCGCCCTCTTCGAGCGTCCGGACGAACGGGATCATCAGCTTGATGTTGGTAAGACCCATTTCCTCCCGGGCCTTCCTCATGGCACGGCATTCCAGGGCGAACCCCTCGCGATAGCGGTCGTCGTAATACCGGGAGGCCCCGCGGAAGCCGAGCATGGGGTTTTCTTCCCTCGGCTCGAACTCCGTGCCGCCGATCAGGTTGGCGTATTCGTTGCTCTTGAAGTCACTCAGACGGACGATGACGTCCCTGGGGTAGAAGGCGGCGGCGATCATCCCCACGCCCTCCGCCAGCTTGTCCACGAAGTACTGCGATTTATCGGCATAGCCGGCAGTCAGCCGGGCGATCTCGACCTTGGCGGTCTGGTCCGTCAAGCTATCGAAACGGATCAACGCCATCGGATGGATCCGGATGGCGTGGCTGATGATAAGCTCTTCCCGCGCCAGGCCGACGCCGTCGTTGGGGATGGCCGACAAGGCAAACACCCCTGCGGGATCGGCGACGTTCAGCATGATCTTGGTCCGGGGCCGGCCAAGCTGACCCAAATCGATCTCTCGAACCGAGAACTTCAGGAGACCCCGGTAGACGTACCCCGAGTCGCCTTCCGCGCTGGAGACGGTAACCGCCTCGCCGTTACTCAGGACCTCGGTCGCCCGCTCCGTTCCGACGACTGCGGGGATCCCCAGCTCGCGGCTGACGATGGCCGCGTGGGAGGTCCGCCCGCCCCGGTTGGTGACGATGGCGGCCGTCTTCTTCATGACCGGCTCCCAGTCCGGGTCGGTCTTGTCAGTGACCAGGACTTCACCTTCCTGAAACTCGTCAAGGTGATGCACGTCCTTGATGACCCGGGCCCTCCCGTGCCCGATCATCTCTCCCACGCTCTTGCCTTCGAGCAGTCGCTCGCCGCCCTCCTCCAGCCGATAGATCTGCAGCAGATCCCGACGCTTGACCGAGTGCACCGTCTCGGGGCGCGCCTGGAGGATGAACAGCTCGCCGGTCTTGCCATCCTTGGCCCACTCGATGTCCATCGGTGTATGCCGTCCGCTTTTCCTGCTATAGTGCTCCTCGATGACGCACCCCCAGCGCGCCAGTTGCAGGATGTCGTCATCATCGATGGCGAAGCGCTGGCGATCGGCCGCAGGCACCGCCGCGTTCTTGGTCTGCTTGCTTCCTTCCTCGTCATACACCAGCTTCCACTCCTTGCTCCCCAACGTCCGCTGGAGGATGGGACGGAAGCCCTTGAGCAGGGTAGGCTTAAAGACATAGACCTCATCCGGCGTCACTGCGCCCTGGACCACATTCTCGCCAAGGCCGTACGCCGCATTGATCAGGATGCAGTCGCGGAACCCGCTTTCGGTGTCGATGGTGAACAGGACGCCTGAGGATCCGAGATCAGAGCGAACCATCTTCTGCACCCCGATGGAGAGGGCGATGCTCAGGTGATCAAACCCTTTGTCCACACGGTAGGAGATCGCCCGATCGGTGAAGAGCGAGGCGAAACACTTCCGGCAGGCCTCCAACAGGCCCGGCACCCCGTGGACATTCAGGTAGGTCTCCTGCTGTCCTGCGAAGCTGGCATCGGGCAGGTCCTCGGCGGTGGCGCTGCTCCGCACCGCGACGTCGGTGTTCGGCCCATACCCCCGGCAAAGGCGCTCGTAGGCGGCCACGATCTCCATCTGAAGCCCGGGAGGCAGGGGGGCTTCAAGGAGGATCCTCCGGATCGCCTTGCCGCGGGCGCGCAGGTTCTGGATGTCACGGGTGTCCAGTCCTTTCAATTGCTCCCCGATCCTGGCCTCGCAACCACTCTCTCTGAGGAAGCGTCGGTACGCTGCCGCAGTGATGGCAAAGCCGTAGGGGACCCGCACGCCTTGATCCTTCAGGTTTCGATACATCTCCCCGAGCGACGCGTTCTTGCCGCCCACCAGCGGGATATCCTCCAGGCCGATCTCGTCAAACCAGCGCACCAGAGCTTCCGCGCTCACATCATCCTCCTTTAGGCCGAGAGGAATGTCTCATTCCAGATGCCGAGGTCAGCGTCATCACGCTTCGGTTTCGGCAGCCTCCTTGTCGCGGTCTCGCCGCGGCGACACCTGACCGTCGCCCCCATAGGCGCGCGCCCGCTCGGCCATCTCCCGCAGTCGCCCCTGCACGAGGGCGTTCACGCTCCCCTCCGGAAAGGTCCTGTCCGGGCCGCGTTCCCCCGCCTCTCGCCCGGTCAGTAACGCGATCCCCTCGTCGATGGTGCGGACAGGGTAGACGTGAAATTGTCCTGCGGCGACCGCTTCCACGACATCCTCGCGGAGCATGAGGTTTCGGACGTTGCTCGCCGGGATCAGAACGCCTTGTTTTCCCGTCAATCCTTTCGCGCGGCAGATGTCAAAGAACCCCTCGACCTTGGCGTTGACGGCCCCAATGGCCTGGACCTCTCCTTGCTGATTCACCGATCCCGTGACCGCCAGCCCTTGGTTGATGGGTAGTCCCGACAGGCCGGAAAGGATGGCGTACAGCTCCGCCGATGATGCGCTGTCCCCCTCCACCTCCTCATAAAGCTGCTCGAAGGCGACGCTCGCCGACAGCGCAAGGGGGACATCCTCGGCGTAGCGGCCGCCGAGGTGTCCCGAGAGGATCAGAACACCCTTGCTGTGGATCCGGCCACCCATCCGGGCCTCGCGCTCGATGTCGATGATGCCACCCCGTCCGAGGAAGGTCCGCGCGGTGATCCGCGACGGCTTCCCAAAGTGGTACTCTCCAAGGGGGATGACGGCGATCCCGTTCACTTGACCGACCGCGGCGCCGGCAGTATCGACCAACAGGGTCCCCTCGGTGATCAGCTCCTGCAGCCGTTCCTCCAGTCGGTTGGATCGCCTGATCTTGGCCTCGATAGCCCGGCGAACATCTTGTCCCGTCACCCGGTCGCGCCCGTCTTGCCCGGCCAGGAAGCTGGCCTCTCTCGCGACATCCAGCAGATCGCTGAAGGTCGTCGCCAATCGCTCCTGATCCTCCACAAGACGAGAGCTGTGCTCCACGAGCTTCGCCACGGCCGACCGGTCGAATGGGCTGAGCCCCTCTTCCTGGCAGCGGGTCGCGAGCAGCCTGGCAAAGGCGTGGATGTTCTCGGGTGTCCGGGCGACGAACTCGCCGAACTCAACCTGGACCTTGAACAGTTCGCGAAACTCCGGATCGAGAGTGTGCAGAAGATAGTAGAGCCATGGGCTGCCGATAAGCACGACCTTCACGTGCAGAGGGATCGGCTCCGGCTCCAGGGTCATCGTGCTGTAGAGGCGAAACTGCTCGCCGGGTTCTTCGATCTTGATCCGGCGGTCCTTGAGGGTCCGTTTCAGTTGGTCCCACGCGAAGAACTGCTTCAACAGCTCGAGGCCCTCCAGGACCAGGAAGCCTCCATTGGCTCGATGCAAGGCGCCACCCTTGATCATCGTGAAGTTGGTGTAGAGGGCGCCCATGTGCACCTGATGCTCGATCCGGCCCATCACGTTCTGGCACGTGGGGTGGGTCTCAACCACGACCGGCGCGCCGCTGTCCCTGCCCTGTTCGATCAAGACATTCACCCGATACCGATCGAAGGGATCTCGCCCGGGCTGCATCATGGTGATCAGCTCCGCCGGGCCCGACGCCCCGCCCTGTCCCCGACGGAAGAGATCCACGCTGGCGATCACGTCCTCCCGCATCGCCTCGAAGTGCGCCTGCGCCTCCGGATGATCGGTATAGCGCTCTTTGACCTCTTCGATGAGATGATCGACGGCGGAGGTCGCCACCTCTCGGTCAAGGGCGTCGAGGCGATCCTTGGCCCCCCGCTCCATTTCCCGGACGCGGCGGTGCGTGGCGGCCATGTCTTTCTGGACCTCCTCACCCTTCAGGTTGACCTGCCGTTTGACATCCTCATCCAGGGCCTCGAAGGCCTCTTGCTCCAGGGGCTTCCCTCGGAGCATCGGGATCATCATGAACCCGCTGGCCGTCTTGACCAGCCCGAACCCCAGCGCCTCCGCCCGACGTTGCAACGCCTCCAGCTCGCCGCTCGTCTGTTTTTCCAGCTCCTCCAGGACCGCTCGACGTTGCTGCTCGTAGGTTTCCGCCTCGAAGGCTCTCGGGACACCGGCCTTAAGCTCCGTCAGGAGTCGCTCGCAATCGGCCTGAAGGACGCGGGCGAGACCGGGCGGGAGGCGAAGCGCGCGGGGGCGCTGTGGATCGGCGAAGTTGTTCACGTAACACCAGTCCGGGGGAGTGGCGAGTTTGGACGCCTCGCGGGCCAGGAAGTGCTTGATCGCGGTGGTCTTCCCTGTCCCCGGAGGTCCCAGAACAAACAGGTTGAACCCGGCGCCCTGGATGCCGACGCCAAAGGTGATGGCCTCGACGGCGCGGCCTTGGGCCACGACCTCCTCCAGGCGTTGCAGTTCCTCCGTTCCTGTAAACGGTAGGCTCTCGGGTTGGCAGACCCGGCGCAGCGCATCAGGCTTCAATGGAGTAACCATCGCCTCACCGTCGTCTTTCTGTCACGCTCACGTCTTCCGATCACGTTTTTCACGTTTCCTCGGCCTCTCTGTGGACCACTAGTACCGTTCCAACCTGTTGAGGCTAATCGCATACGTATCCTGCTAGACGGTCGCTCATATATCACCGTTCCCGGCCTCACCATCTTGGCGTAAGTCGTTGGAACGCCACTAGAAAAGAACCATCGCCGGCTCGATCCGAAGGTTCTTTATCATCACCACAAGATTGCGCGCCTCTCCCACCTGGTCTTTCACATAGTTGAAGAAGACAGCCTCTTTTTCGAACCCCAGCCGCTTGAACGCGCTGAGCGCACCGGTTTGATCCGACATCAACTCGGCGACGAGTTGTTCAAGGCCTGCCTTCCGGGCAATGTGGATCAGCTCCTCGATCAGAACCATCCCCAGGCCCTTTCCGCGATAGTCTTTATCGATGACAAGGCGCACCTTTCCCACATGACTGGTCCAGCCGAATGTGCGCCGATGCAAGGTGGCATCGCCCACGATGTTCCCGCCCACTTCGGCCACCAGTGGGAGAACCTTCCCATAATCGAGCTCCTGGGTCCACGAATCGATCACATCCCGTATAGACACATCGTCACGCAGAAAGAGACGATCCTCTCTGGGCACCCTGGAGAAAAACGCATAGAGCTTATCCGCATCCTCTTTCACCATCGGGCGGATCGTGACACTCGTCCCACTCTGAAGTCGCACCTTCTTTGGATATCCGGTTAGCATGGCACCCCCTCCGCTTTCGTCACCTCATTGAATACCGGTTCCTGCGTGATCCCATCTCGGCCCCCACCGCTCGATTCAAAATCAGTAGAAGCAGGTCTCGGGCTGGTTGGCCGTCGAGATGTCGGCCGTGAGCAACAACAGGTCCTGTGGCGCGTTGTTCTGATCACGGGCGAAGCCCGGGAGGTGAGCCATCCGCTCGAACCCGGCCCGCTCGAACGCCCTGACGGCCGCGATCTCGCTGGCGATCAGCTCCGCGAAGAGGCGTTCGAGCTTCGAGTCGATGGCTAGAAGCATCAGGTCCTCGATCAGCAGGCTGCCCAACCCTTTGCGCCGATACTCGGGATCGACGACGATGCGGATCTCCCCCACATGCTGAAGCCACCCGAACTTCCTCCTGTGCAGGGTGGCGTCGGCTACGATCTTCCCGCCAGCCTCAGCGAGGATAGGGATGACCCGATTGTAGTCGATCTGTCGGCACCAGTTGGCGACCACGGCGCGATGCGCCACGTCCTCCTTCAAGAGCTTGCGATCCTCTTCGGGGATCCGGCAGAAAAATTCGTGTAGGCGAGCCTCGTCGCGGGGCTCCATCGGCCAAAGGGTCACCTTGGTCCAATCCTTGAGGCTAACCTGCTTCGGATAGATCCTGAGCATGTCCGCCCTCCTTTCACGATGCTATAACACCAATCTCACAAAAGCCATCATCGACTCCCACCCAAGACGCGCACCAGAAGAATCCCCCACTCAACCCTCACCTCGCGGCCCTCCTCATCCTGGGCGGTCTGACGACGAGGACCGGGCAGTGGGCCAGCCGGACTACGCGCTCGGCCACGCTCCCCAACATGAGATGAAACATCCCGGTCGTCCCGTGGGTCGAGATCACAATGAGATCGACGTGCATCCGAGAGGCGATCCGCACGATCTCTTGATACGGGGAACCGGCCCCCAAGGCCGTCCGAATCTTCACCCCCGCCAGCGGCTTCGAACGGGTCTCCCGCTCCAGATCCGCCCTGGCCCGTTCCTCCTGAAGCTTCAGCGTTTGCTGCCAGTCAGGGGAAGGATGAGGGGATACGAATCTCCATTGGGGCCGCCCAGGGTCGCCTGAGGGACGACATGGAGCAGCACCAGCTCCGCTCCGGAGGCCCTGGCCACCGTCGCTGCTCGGCGGACCGCGTACCGGGAGTGTCTCGAAAAATCAGTCGGGCACAAAATCCGCTTGGCTCTGTGCATGGCACCTCCTTGTTCCGGCCCAGATTGCGAGCATCGCTACAGGCATCGCCCCGTGTCATCGCCTCCGCCGTCCGGCGCTGTCCTCTGGAAAATACTGCGCGAGGGCCAGTTCTATCAGCCTTGACGGCGTGACGCTGCGCTGGGCAGCCTGACTCCGAAGCCGCACGAGCAGGGAGCGCGGAAGGTGGATGGTCAGGGCTGCTTGTAGGTTCTGCGAGCCGAGATCCACCCGCGCCTCTTCCGCACGCACCCTTGCTTCAAGGGAGGCCAGGACAAGATCCTCCGCGTCGCGCGGCATCTCGCCCTCTGTCCTACGCACGCCAGTCGCCTCCTTCGACCCTTCGATGAACTCAGGGCTCGCGATGAACACCCGGCGCGTCGAAGGGTCTGAGCGAGTTAATCTCGCCCGTCGCGCTTGCGATGATGCGGCTTTTCGCTTCATGTGGTCCCCTCCTGATAGCGAAGGTTTCTACCCATGTCATGGCGGCGACCCAACCCCTTTCTTGCTTCTTCGGCGAGCAGAAGCAGGGCCGCGAAGACAAGAAGAGGCCACCAGAACCTTCCGTCGAAGGGGGCGGTCGTGAAGATCCGGTGCCCGACCGGGTGGTAGACGATCAGCCCGAGCAAACCGAGCTCCACCGCCACGCCCCAGAGGAGAAGGCGGTTGGTGAAGAGGCTCCAGGAAAAGCTCGAGGCTCGCGGGCTGCGGCAGGCAAAGACATTCGCCACCTGGCAAAGGACGATGGCGGCGAAACAGACTGTCGTCGCCTGCCTGTAGAGCGGGCTCCCCGAGGGAAGGCGCATCCCCCATTGCCATCCGCCATCGGCCAGGTACCAGAGCCCCGCTCCCACGGCCGCAGCCGCCTCGATAGGACCCAGGAAAAGGTACGACCGGGCCAGCAGCGGGAGGTTGAGGAGCCGCTCCTCCTTCGACCTTGGCGGGCGATCCATAGTTCGAGCATCCGGCGGCTCTGCCCCGAGCCCCAGGGCGGGAAGCATATCGGTGCCCAGGTCAACGCCGAGGATCTGGACCACCGTGAGGAGCAGAGGGATCCGAAAGACCACCGAGGCCAGGTACGGCACCAGCTCCGGGATGTTGCTGGCGAGGATGTAGGTCACGAACTTGCGGATATTTTCATAGACCGCGCGCCCCTCCTCGACCGCGTTGACGATCGTGGCGAAATTATCATCGAGCACGACGATGTCCGCCGCCTCCTTCGCCACATCGGTGCCGGCGATCCCCATCGCGATACCGATGTCGGCTTTCTTCAAGGCCGGAGCGTCGTTCACCCCATCACCGGTGACCGCCACGACGTTTCCCATCTCCTTGAGGATGGAAACGACCCGCATCTTCTGCGTAGGGGTCATCCGGGCAAAGAGGATCTCCGGAATGTCAAGTGCAGCCTTCAGTTCCTCGTCCCGGATCGCCTCAACCCTGAATCCTTCCAGAACCGCAGCGTTCTCCCCCCGGACCATCCCGATGGCCCGGGCGATGGCCAGGGCCGTGCGGCTGTTGTCGCCGGTGATCATGATCGTCTTGATCCCGGCCTTCCTGCACCGCGCCACCGCCTCGGGAACCTCAGGCCGCGGCGGATCGATCATGGCAACCAGACCGACAAAGGTCAGATCCCGCTCCACCTCCTCCATCGCCATCAAGGGCGTACCGTCTGGCAGCTCTCGATAGGCCAGAGCCAATACCCGATAGGCCGCCCCGGCGAATCTATCCAGGCGGTCGAGGATCTTGGTGCGCTCCGCCTCCTCCAGAGCGGTTGCCTTTCCATCGCGATGGACGAAGCGACAGAGCGGAAGCAACACCTCTGGCGCGCCCTTCACGTAGGCGACCCCCTTTCCGGACGCCGTCAGGTGGACCGTGGTCATTCGCTTTCGGTCGGCATCGAAGGAGAGCTCCTGAATCCGGGGAGACCGATCGTCCTTGTGTGGCAGCACATTGCCCGCGAACTGCAGGAGGGCGATCTCTGTCGGGTCGCCAACGAATGTTGGATCTGTCCCGTCTCGGTTGTCGTGGCGTCTGGCGTTGTTACACCCGCTCGCGATAGCGAAGAGTGGGGCCCACCGGGCAAGGAGGTCCGGAGGCACCGGCGCGCCATCCGTATTGCGGAGGGACCCTCCCGATACCTCAACCTCGCGTCCATCGATATACACTCGGGTTACGGCCACCTTGTTCTCTGTGAGGGTCCCGGTCTTATCCGTGCAGATCACGGTGGCACACCCCAACGTCTCCACTGAGGGAAGGTTCTTAATCAGAGCCTTCCGCTTCGCCATCCGCTGAGCGCCCACAGCCAGAGAAAGGGTCACCGTCGGGAGGAGCCCCTCCGGCACGTTGGCCACTAGGATTCCTACCGCAAAGATAAAGTTTTCCCAGAAGTTTCTCCCGATCGCCATGCCGAGGCCGAAAAACGCGAGGCCGATTCCGATGGAGAGCGCGGCGATCAGTCGAGTGACCCTGACGATCTCACGCTGAAGGGGACTCATTTGGGTCTCGACCCCGGAGGCCAGGTGGGCGACCTTGCCGAACTCGGTATTCATCCCTGTCGCGAATATCACCGCCCTCGCCGTCCCCGAAAGGACGTTTGTGCCGGCGAACACGATGTTCGCGCTCTCCAGGAGCGCCCCATCCTTGGCGGCCTCGGTCCGGCGCGCCTTGGGGATCGACTCGCCCGTGAGCGGCGCGTTGTTGACCCGGACCTGGGCTGCGCCAATGACCCTCCCATCGGCAGGGACCCGATCGCCCTCTGCAAGGATCACGACATCTCCCGGGACTAGGTTGGACGCCGAGGCCTCCCGTATCTCCCCCGATCGGAGGACCTTCACGTGAAGAGGGAGGAGGCGCCGCAGGGCAATGATCGCCCGCTCCGCCCTGTACTCTTGGACAAAAGAAAAAAGCGCATTCACCACGATCACCCCTATGATGGCCCAGCCGAGCAGATCCATTCCCTCCCCCGGCTTCATCCAATCCGCGGCGAACGCCAAGGCCGCCGCAGCCCACAGCAGAATAGCCAGGAAATGGGTGAACTGCCTTCCCAACATAGCGAGATAGCGGATCTGTTCCGCGGCCTGAAGCTCGTTGGCGCCGAATTCACCGAGCCTCCTGGCCGCCTCGGCGTCGGTCAACCCCTGGTCCGAGGTGCCAAGCGCCTTCAGCGCCTCTTCGGGCGACAGGCGATGAATCTGCATGGTCTCCCCCATCCCCTGCTTGGTCAGGCCGCCTCGGCACTGCCTTCAGATGCCGCTCTACCGGACGAATTCACTGACGACCTGGGGATAGCCACGCTCCGCCAGGGCGCTGACCACGCCGTCCGGATTGATGGTCCGAAGTCTCATAATCAGCAGGCGCCTTGCCCCCCCTCGAGCCGGCAGGGTCACCAGGCTGGCGATCTCCGCCTGCTGACCCTCGAGGGTCCGGATGACATCGGTGAGGACCCCAGGGTTTGCGGGGACCTCGATTTCAAGTCGCGACGCAGTCCTGGTCGCGCCCATCATCTCGGCCAGCACGCCAAGGACATCGGTCTCGGTGATGATCCCGACCAGCCTGCCCTCCTGGACGACCGGCAGAGCGCCGATTCGCTTCTCGAACATCAGAGCGGCCGCCTCCTCGATGGGACAGTGGGGGGAGGTTGTCACCACCTCCTTCGACATGACCTCCTTGACGGTCACCGCAGAGGTGAACCGGACGAATTCCTGCGCGGTATCGCGATCGAATGGGGATGGCGCAGCCTTCTTGAGGTCTCGGTCCGAGACGATGCCAACCACCCTGTCTCCCTCGACCACCGGGAGATGCCGAACCTTCCAGGTCTCCATGGTCCTCAGTGCATGGTGCAGCGTATCGGACCGGCTGACACTGACCGGCGATCGTCGCATTCGATCCATCACTCGCATCGTCGCGTCCCTCTCTTTCTCCTCAACAGACCGGATACCGCCCCTCAGTAAGCTCAACGCAGAAGTCCGACACGCGCGCCAGCTCCTGGCCGATCACCAGCCGGGTCTCTCGGCCGATCTTCTCGAACTCCGCCTCCGAAGCGGGAATCAGTTGCGCTGCCACCCAGGGTTGATCGATCGGTCGCCCGATCTGACCGACAAGCCAGACGTAGATCTCGCGCACCCCCGCTACTCGTTGGTAGATCTGCTCCGCCATCCGGTGCGACAGTACATTATAGATTTTGCCTATGTGGCTGACCGGGTTCTTCCCGGCGGCCGCCTCCCCGCTGACGGGCCGGTTGAGCGGGATCAACCCGTTCACCCGGTTGCCCCTCCCCACCTGCCCGGAATCGGCATCCTCCGCGGATGTCCCAAGAAGCGAGAGATATACCCCACCAAGCCCTCGGCCCGGCCGGTCGAGACCGTTCAGGGTGAGGTGAATGTCGTCGAGGCTTGACGAAGGCGGCAGGGCCAGACGCAGCGCCTCCACGACCTCCTCCTTCTTCCGGAAATAGGCCGCCTCTGACGCGATAGCCGGGCACAGGAGCGGCATGGCGACCGTCAGGTTGAGTCCGCGATCCGCGCGCACCCCCATGACCTTCACATCCTCCCCCGTTTCGGGGAACGCCGCCTTGAAGGCAGGAGAGTTGAGATATCGCTCCACCCAAAGGACCATTTGCTCGGTCTCGCTCAGGGGGGCGTAGCCGACCGCCGCCGACGTATCATTGGCCTCATGGACCTCAGACCCCCGCTGGAAGATGGCCGTGAGCTCCTCGGATCCCTCCGAGAGGACGATCCGGTAACGAACGTGCGCTCTGCGTCCATATGGCGAAGATGCTTCCGAAGCCATTCCCTGGCCGTCTCGGCGGCGATCTCTCTGATCGGTATCCTGATCTTTCCCACGCGGAAGCTGGCCCGGTCGCCCACGATCAGCTCCATCGGCCGGAGCACCCGGCCCCCGCCGAACCGCCTCCGCACCCGCCCGGCCACCAGGAGCCCTTTGTCGATGTTGTTATGAAGGATCCGGCCGAACCGCCGGTGATACTCGCCGTTGATTGCCTTCGAGATCTCCTCCATGACCGCGTCGCAGATCGAGTCGGGATGCCCCAAACCCTTCCGTTCCACGATCTCCACCCGCTGCTCGCCGATGGGCGGGCGCTCCAACCGTTCCAGCACGACCTCATCCATCGAAGTCCCCCGTCAGCGCTCCCATTGCACCCGCAGGAACTTGTCGTTGTGCGACCATCCGTAGGTCACCCTCCCCCCGCAGGCCTTGCGAAGCTCCCGCCCTATCCGCTGCGCCAGCTTTTCATCCGTCGTGGTGATGTCGAGCTGTCCGCTCTTCTGGCTGAGGCTCATGATCCTCTGCAGGGGATTCGTCCCCCTGGCCCGCTGCTCTTCGTTCTTGATGATCCGCAGGATCTCCTCCCGATGCTCAGCCAGGAATGGTCCCTTCAGGGTCACCTGCCCGCTCGGGTAGCCGTCGCGAATCTTTTCACACGCAGGGCAGAACACCTGCCTCGCCGTCCCCGCCTGCACGTGCTTGGCATAGGCCGCCTCGTCCAGGCGCCATCGCTTGCCTGTCGAGAGGGCGTGGCATCCGGGACAAATCACCATCTTGCCCGGCGCACCTTTCGGCAGGTAGGAATCGGTTTGGGTGTCCACCTTCTTCTTGAACGATCCCGGGTTGTAGCGCTTCCGTCTTATGATGGGTGTCTTCATTCTTCAACCTTCCGGAGGGAGGCTCCCTCCTCCCCCCCGGTATGTAGCGTTCCCTCAGGGACCACGCCTCAAAATGAGATTGGTTCCGGCTCCTCCTCGAGATCGCGGATCAGGATCACCAGGTCCTGAGGCCGGCCCGCTCGGTCCTTGACGTGACGGTACAGGACGGCCGCCCGCTCGAAGCCAAGATGACGGAAGGCAGCCAGTGCGGCCTGTTGACCGCCGGTCAGCTCCACGACCAACCGTTCCAGCTTGAGGCCCTTGCCGATCTCGAGCAGCTCCTTGACCAGCAAGCTGCCAAGCCCTTTCTGCCGATACCGCGAATCGATCACCAGCCGCACCTTTCCCAAGTGGCGGGTCCAGCCCAACCTCCGCCGATGCAGCGTCGCGTCCCCGACCACCCGCCCATCGACCAGTGCCAGGAGCGGCAAGACCCGTTCGTAGTCCAGCTCGTCCACCCAAGACTGAATGGTCGCCGGTTTCGAGACATCATCCCTCAGGAAGAGGCGGTCTTCCTTCGGGACCCTTTGGAAGAACTCGTAGAGGGCATGCTGGTCCTTTTTCACCATCAGCCTCAGCGACACCTGAGTGCCATCGCGGAGTTTCGCGCGCTTGGGGTACCGTTTGATCATAACGACCCTCCTCGTCAATCTTCCATCAGCATTAGAAGTAGTACCAGTCAGGGAGAAGCGCGGTGGACACATCCAAGACCATCACGACCAAGTCCTGATACCTGCCGCCCTGGTCCTTCACGATCCCCGGCAGGACCGCCACCTGCTCAAAGTTAAACCGCCGAAACGCCCGGATCGCCGCCGTCTCCTCCGCGACTATTTCGGCGACCAGCTTTTCCAGCCCCGCGTCGGCCGCGATAAGGATCAACTCTTCCAGCATGTGGCTCCCGAGGCCCTTGCGCCGGTAGGCCGGATCGATGACAAGTCGCACCTCGCCCACGTGCTTCAGCCAGCCGCTGCTCCGGCGATGCAGGGTCGCGTCCCCGACAATCTTCCCGTTGACTTCGGCCAGCAGGGGAAGCACCCGCCCGTAGTTGATATCCTTGAGCCAGGAATCGATCACCTCTCGCTTCGACACGTCGTGCTTCAGGAACTTTCGATCCTCCTCCTGGATTCGCGCGAAGAATTCATGAAGCCCCTCCCGGTCGTTGTGGGTCATCGTCTTCAATACCACCTTGGTCCCGTCCTTGAGCACAGTGGTCTTTGGGTACTGATCCTCGATTCGCTTCTCGCTCATGTTCCCTCCTTGTTCGCAGCTACACGGCGGCGGAGAGGACGGGGTATCCGGCCTTCTCGATCGCCTTCACGGTCTCTTCAGGGTCATCGGTCTCAATCCTAACGATCAGGACCTTGCGTTCCTCTCCTCTGTACGTTGCCCCGGCGGTCATAATGCTCGCAATGTCACCCGCCCGCTCCCTCACGATATCGCCTATGGCGTACAGAGCGGCTGGGGTATCCTCCACCACAATCTCCACCCGCGAGACCGAGAGGTTCGTGGCAGGTGACGGCGAGACGCGCTTCAGATCGCGATCGGTCAGGATCCCCACCAGCCTTCCGCCCCTCACGACCGGGAGGTGCCGGATCTTGTGCTGGCGCAACAGCCGCGAGGCCTCCAGAATGCCGGTCTCCGGGCTGATCGTAATCGGATCGCGCTTCATCCGGTTCTCTACTAACATCATGCCTCTCCTTCTTCCAGATCTCGCTCGGCCGCCTGCCGCTCACAATGTCTCAGGTACAGCTCGCAACAGGCATGCTCGGCCGTCGTACATAGCTCGCGAAACTCCTCGACGGTTACGACCCTCAGTCCCCCCTTACGTGAGGCCAAGCAGTAACCCTCGATCGTATACCGGGGAATCTGCTTGGCCCGCTGTAGATACGGGCACGACGGACTTTGCCTGTCCACCCCGCCCTCGACAGACGGCGCCTCCGGGTTCCAGAGTGTTTTCATCACCTTTCCTTCCCAGGCCGATAGCCTCGCCGATCCACGCCCAGAGATATTTCCACCTGCCCACTCGGAAATACTCCAAGAAACCTCACCAGCCGTTCCACGGCCTCCGCGACAGTAAGTTGCTCGGTATCAAGCACGAGCTCGGGATGGAGGGGCGGCTCGTACGTCTCATCGACGCCCGGGACGGTCGATCCTTCCCGACCCGCCTGCCCGTAGACATCCTGTGGGGCGAAGCTCCCGCGCCGGTCCCTCGCCCGCTCCCGGCACTTGGCCAACGAGGCGCGCAGGTGGATCTCCGCGAAATGGGGGATCATGGCGCGGGCCAAGTCACGGAATCGCCGCCTGTGGCCGGTCGCATCGATGATCACCCTGACGCCCTCCTCATAGAGCAGCAATGCCATATAGGCCAGGGCGCGGTACACCACCTCGCGTTCCTCCGAGGTATAGCGCGGCGAGGGCGTCACAACCCTCCGTATCTCGTCGAGCTCCAACACCCGCACCCTGACGCCGATCGCCATCAGGCGAGCAGCGGCCTCACGTGCCACGCTGCTCTTGCCGCTACCCGGAAGTCCTGTGAGCCAGGCGACCCATACCATGACGACATCATTCATGCCAGATAGCGATTGAGATCCCTGTAGTCAAACTGCTCGACTCGGAGCATCGCCTGCACGAATCGAAAGAGCTTCAGCCGCACCTCTTCCGAGAGGTTGGGATACCAAACCGGGCTGGCAATGACCAGGGCGCGGAAGACATAAAACGGGGGGATCACCTGGTTCAGCTCCTGATCCTGGGTCCGATCAAGGTAGTCGCCGTAGAATCGATCGTACAGCTCCGTGAACGGCGCCTCCATTTTGCCGCGCCGCAGCAGCGAGAAGAAGATATAGTTGATGCTGAGGGCCGCGACATCATCGGCCGGCTCCCCCCATTCTCCCCGGCTCCTATCGAGCAACGTGAAGTCGGTCCCCTCCCGGAAGAGGATGTTCCAGGGGTGAAAGTCGCCGTGGACGATGCTGAGGCGCTTCACCTTCTCCTTCAGGTGATGCCGCCAGGCGAGACAGCCGGCCTCGACGACGTACTGTTGCTTGGCCGGGAGCAACGGGTAATCTGCCGGGTAGCCATCCAGGATCCCCATGATCCCTTCTCCGTGGCCGAGCAGATCGCGAGTCCGTCGGAAGTAGAGCTGCACGTCGTGACCTTTCCGCGCATGGATCTTCGCCAGATAGGCCGACAGCGCGCCGGTCCGATCGAGGTCCAGAGATGTCGTCGTTCCCTTGCGGCGGATCCGTTGAAGATCCGCGCAGTACGACGCGCCCTCCACCTTTTCCATCAGGAGGAAGAACTCCTCGGCGCCCCCGGCCGATCGCAACTCACCCTCCCGCGTGATGAAGCCGACGTCGAGGCTCTTGACGTGGCGTGGCAGTCTCCCGTAAGCGTCATGCGCCCAAATCAGCGCCCCTGCCCGGTCGGCGAAGTGATCGTGGCCGAAGCCGGACCCGACCCGCATGGTGGAAAGGACGTAGGACCGCGGAACGCCGTCGAGGAGAAGGTCAATCTGGATCGGCCGCCCGTAGCCAAACGCCTTGGGGTCGCCGGTCCCTCGCGCCCCAGACTCCCTCGGATCGGCCGTCGGTCCATCGATCCCCAGCGGCCGAAGCGCCCGCACCTCAACGGAGCCGGCGAGGGCGGCCTCGAGGTACCAGGTCAGTGCATCGCGGCGCATCGTTGTCCCTCTCACCTCTTCTTCTTCGGCTTGACACCCTTGCCTTGGGGTGGCTTCACGGTCAAGACCGGGCAAGGGGCGTAGCGAACCACCCGTTCCGCAACGCTGCCAAGAAAGGCATGAGCTAAGCCGGTCCGCCCGTGGGTCCCCATCACGATCAGATCGATCTTCTCCTTCTCCGCAAGCTTCGTAATCTCCTGGTACTCCGCGCCGACCCGCACCTCGGGGTGGAAGCTCACCTGTGTCTCGGCTGTTTTTTGCATCAGCTTTTTCAGGTTCCTCTCAGCCCGCTTGACCAGCCCATCAAGGACCCGCCCGATATCGAACTCAGGCATCTGCGGGGGAAAGTAGACCACATGCAAGAGGTAGAGCTCTGATCCAAAGTCGCGTGCGAAGGCCAGCGCATACAGGAAGGCATACTCGGAATTCTCCGAAAAGTCCGTGGGAAACAGAATCCGTTTCATCTCCATGCTCCCCTCCCATTCTCGCCCCAGTAGATGCTACCAGTGGACCTCGACAAGCAGGCCTCTGACGCAGTGGGCGTTCACGAAATCATTCTTGCCTCTCGGAGTTCTGCACACAGTGCGTTTTCATAATCAGTGTAGAGCAAGATCAATACCAGATCAACCTACATCGCCCAAGAATCTCACGCCAAGAACCTATTGATTCTAAAGGACATATCCCCGTCTATTTCAGCTGGTTCAGGATGCGGCCGTTCGAACGCAAGGTAGGTGGGGCGTCGATGCCACACCTGCAATAGGAAAGAACTCTTAATTGCTTGAAATTGGGGATTTGACACCGATGGAGCAGCATGCCCCATACCGCGAAACAATGTCTCGATTTATTTCACGGGTGGGAGGGGTGATCCTGCACGGCATTTTGAGTTTCAGGATTCGCTGTCGTGACACGAGCGTCACCTCGGGGATGATGGGGGATGGAGGCGGCCTTCTCGATTACAGGGAGCGCTCCGAGCCGGCCGGAGGCTCTGGGGCGTAGGCGCAGAGCGGATCACTTCCCATGGGGTCGCCCGTCGCGGCGAAAGCGCGGGCCCGTGATCCCCCACAAATTCCGTGGAACTCGCAGCGGCCGCACTTGCCGGTGTACCCCTCCACGGCCCTGAGACGGGTGAACAGATCGGAGTGGCGGTAGATCGCCACCGGCGTCTGTTGGCGCACGTTCCCGGCCGAGACAGGCAGGAACCCGGAGGGATAGACATCCCCGGTGTGCGAAATGAACATGATGCCGTTTCCGTCTCGGATGCCGAAGCCTCTCCCGATGGCGGTGCGCCGGATGGCGGCCTCGTCAAACCCTTCCGCCCGCATTCGAACGGACGCCACGCGGCGAAAGTGAGGGGCCTCCGTCGCCTTGATGGCGAACGGGGCAGTCTTGGAGAGGTCGTACAGCCAGTGGTGGAGCACCTCGCACTGGCTGGGCCGGATCTCCCGAAGATCTCGGCCACGCCCCGTGCCGATCAGATAGAAGAGACTCCACCGCATGATCCCCAGACCCAGGAGGAGCCCGTAGACTTCCGGCAGGCCCGCCACTGTCTCGGCGGTAACCAGGGTGTTGATCTGAAGAGGAATCCTCGCTTCCCTGATGTAACCTTCCGCCTGCATGGTGGACATGAAGCAGCCCTCCACCCCGCGGAACCGATCGTGGATCTCGGCCGTAGCACCGTCGATGCTGAGAGACATGCTCTGGACCCCGCTCGCTTTTAAGGAACGGACCGCATCCTCGGTGAGCAACCGGGTTCCGCTGGGAGCGACCGAGACCGGGATCCCCAGGCCCACCCCATGCCCCACGAGCTCGAAGAAATCCGGTCGCTTCAGCGGGTCACCCCCTGTCATCACCAGTTGCGGGGGCGGGTTGCCGAACGCCCGGATCTCTTTGAGGAGGGCCTTCGCTTCACCTGTGCTCAGTTCCCGCGGGTCTCTTCGCTCGATCGCTTCGGCCCGGCAGTGCTTGCAGGCAAGATCGCAGGCCCGCGTGAGCTCCCAGTAGACAAGCCGGGGAGCATCGGAGAAGACGAGCCTGTCAGGTCCGACTGCATCCATGTCAGATTCCAATGTAGGTTGTATGGAGAATCAGCGAATTCGCCACTTCGTTAAGGCGAGCCGCTCACTCTGAATCCGCTCATGGCGTCGGAAAGCCAGCACTTGCCGACCTCCTGCGCCTCTTCTCGCCCAGCCTCGAGCGAGGCTCGCAGCACGTCTCCCTCAGTGAGAATGCCAACCAGACGTTCCCCATCCACGACCGGCAGCCCCCCGATCTTGTGGGCCAAGAGGAGCGCGGCCGCAGCCTCAATCGAGCTCTCCGGCGTCACGCTGATCACTTTTCTGGTCATCACGGCCTGAACCTGCAATGTATCGAACAGGCAGGAGAGCTCGTCTGCCTCAAGGCTTCCGGCATGCGCGGGAAGGGCGCGACGGATGTCCCGATCGGTGATGATCCCGACCAGTTTTCCATCGCTCACCACCGGGAGATGCCGGACTCTCTTCTTGTCGAGGATGTGCTTGGCCAGGCTCACCCCCTCTTTGGGGCTGATAGTGATGACGTCTCTGCTCATTCTATCTTCAACCTTCACGGCTGCTCCTCCCGTCCAGTAGACCACGAGCCGGGCGCTCGCTACCTAGACAGGCCTTCGCTTCCCACGCTCAGTCGTCATGGCGTGAGATAGACCATGCGGTTTCGGCGGTCAATCCGTTCTTCACTCACCGGGCACGGTAGCCACTTCCCCAACAGGGCAGTGGGCCTTGCGACGACAGCTCAGTGCGTTCAGTGGGCCGCAGGGGGTCTCACCCTCCTCCACCAGCTCAAAAGCAACGATTCCAGGCCTCTCCTTTCTCGCCATGAAAGCGCTAGACGGGATGGTGGTGCGGGGAGCCGAACGCGCCAAGTCCTGCGCCGGTCCTCGAAATGGGGGTCGTGTCCCTGTCGGGCAGAAGCGGGACGGGGATCGTTGCTGCCTTGTATGTGCCCCCTGGCGGCTAGACCAGTGATGTGGAGGAGAACCTCTTTGTTCAGATCGATCACCTTCGTCTGAGAGAGCTTTGCCCCGGAGGCATCATACGAGACCTCGAGGACTGGGCGAAGCGGGCTGTCCTTGTTGGTGGCGACCACCTGCCCCATCTCGTCAGAGCTGAGGCGAACCCAGCTCCCCACCGGGTAGCACGAGATGGCGTTGAGAAACATCCTGAGGATCGCCCAGGAGAATCGTCCCCGCTCGGTTTCCAGAATCTCCCTCATGGCGTCGAATGGCTCGATCCCTTGCCGATGCGGACCCCCATGCGTTATCGCCTCATAGATATCGCAGATGCCGATGATCTTGGCGTACTCATGGATCTGATGGCTACGGAGCCCCTTCGGGTAGCCTGTTCGGCCTTTACGTTCGTGGTGCTGGAGGGCCACATCGGCCAACCATTCCCAGTTCTGGTCGAGCGTTCGAAGGATCTCGTAGCTGTTGAGGGGATGGGTATTAATCAGGTCACGCTCGTTCTTGGACAGCGGTCCTGGCTTGCTGAGTATGGCCTCGGGAATCCAGGTCAATCCGATGTCATGGAACATGCCGACGATCGCGAGTTCCGTGAGCTTTGTCAGAGGATAACCCAGCGCGACCCCGAACCTGAGCGCACAGATGGCGACGTTCAGGGAGTGGCGGACTAGGTCGAGCTTTTCAGGATCGCTGCCGAGAGTTTGCAGTATGAGTGTCCGGGGTCGTGAGAATGAGTTCTTAATGGCCTCTTCCGGACTCTCTTTGGCGACGACCCTGGCCAGCCGTTCCGCCATCTCTGCCGCCGGCTCAATGGCAAAGGGTTCGCGGCGCCTCGCGGACTTGAATATGGGCCTGAGGGTCTTTTCGGCGGCGGCGTATAACTCATCGGAGCTAACATGCGCTGGCGGACCACTCATCGCACGGCGATGCCGGATCCCCTTCTCGTCGAGGGTGTGTTTTGCCACCGTCACCCCCTCTTTGGGGCTGATGGTGATAACCTCCTTGGTCATCTTCTCGCCGACTCTCATGATTCGTCCTCTTTCCGTCATAGACGTTCGATCTTCTCCACTATCCGCTACCCTCTTCAGCACCTTCTCCCCGCCTTCTGATCCAGTGGGCCACCCGCAGAGCTGGCGGCGACCAAGCGATCATTCACCTACGCACGGTAACGTCTCGGCGGTAAAACACCTGCCACCGGTTCTGGCCATCGATTCATTCTCGCTCTCCCGGGACGTTGGCCACTTCCCCAACAGGGCAGTGGGCCTTCCGACGACAGCCTAGTGCGTTCATGGGGCCGCAGGGGGTCTCACCCTCCTCCAAAAACTCGACAGCAGGGATTCGAATCCGCCCCTCTCTCGCGAGCTCCGTGAGCCAGTAGATAGCGCAGCACTCGGACACATCGAAGCGAGCAGCAAGGTCAGCCGGCGTTGCCGTGTGGCGCTTCCGTAAGAATTCCAGATACTCCCCTTCGATCTCCTCCTTCCAGCCGGGGATCATGGTTCCACCTCCTCACGGTCAGGCCATCATCAAAGCCCCCTCCCACGAACCTCTGAACCACCTCAGCCGTTTACCCTTTCACGCGGCTCGATAGAAGGCGGCAAGGTGAACTGTGCGTAAACTGATAGAGATGGCCCCTGTTCCCGGAAAGAACCTCATCTTCTCTGAAAATACCCATCTGAGGAACCTGTTACCCATCGCCGCGTCCTGTTCAATCGCGAAATAGTCTTGGCTCGTCGGCTCACGCCCTACTTCGCCTTCGACAGGGGCGCAGCGTGTCCTCCGTGGGATGCTGACTTCCGCGCCTCGGTCACCACTGGGACCAGGAGGCCACCCGGGTACTGCCCGTCGTTGGTGACGTGGGGGACAACGTGACAGTGAAAAAGCCAGAGCCCGGGGTTGGTCGCGGCAAAAACCAGATCATACCGTTCGCCGGGCCCGATGAGCAGGGCGTCCTGTTCCTGAGGCACCTTGATGCGACGGCCGTCCCGGTGGGTGACGACGAACGAATGACCATGTAAGTGCATAGAGTGGGCCTGATACCCTACATTGATCATCCGGACACGCACCTTCTCTCCCCGCAGCAACTTGATGGGCTCTACACCAGGAAACGCCTTTCCATTCACGGTGAAGTAATTAGCCTGGTGGATCATGGCGGGGTGGGCCATCGCCTCGTGCCCGCCGTTGTCGTTGATGTACCAATCGTCGATCAGCAGCACCGTCTCCTTGTCCACTTTGGGCTCGCCCCGCTTGTCCTTGGGCTCAACAATCAAGACCCCCACCATCCCCATATCGATATGTTGGGGGGAGTTGACGTGACAGTGGTACATGTGGGTCCCCGCCGGGTCGGCCACGAACTCATAGGTGTGCGTTTCCCCAGGCTTGACCTCAAGGTGGCTCAGGTGGCCATACGCGACGCCATCCATCTCGTTGGAGACGTTCAACCCATGGAAGTGCAGGGTGTGGTTGGAGGTGTGGTTATTGGTGAAGAGTACCCGCACCAGATCCCCCTCCGTGACCCGCAGGGTGGGGCCTGGGACTTTCCCGTTGAACGCCCACGCCTGGATCTTCGGTCCGCCGGGGTAGAATTCGTGCTCCGTCTCTGCGACGGCGATGGAGAATTCTTTCACCGGCCGCTTCGGGGCGGCCTCCGTCCTCTGAATGCCGCCCAGAATGAACAGAGCGGCGAGAACCACTGTCAACCAAACGCGACTTCTCAATACCTGCATGGCAACCTCCTTGATAACGAAGGGATGCGAATCCCGATCTGACTAATGGTCGTCCCCTCGTCAGCGAGAGGCAATTGAGATGCCAAGGGAGCTGGTTTGGAGCCGAAGGCAAGGAAAAACCGAAAGGGAGCGTGAGTTTTTAGATAGATAGCGAGAAGGTAAGCTTATCCCGAAGGACTGTCGAAGCGATAAGAGCCCCTTCTAGCTGAGGCAGGCATTCCGCAATGACTGACAGAGAAATCCCAAGAACATAATGATAATGGCATCTTATGCTGATGGGGCAGCCGCTCCCCTAGCTTCAATAAGATTCCACAATGCGTGAGGCTGTAGAGCCAGCTTATCGAGCGCGCCCTATCCTCCGAGGTCGCGATCTGCTCTCGCTATCCAGGATGTCGCTGACCCAGGTGAAGGCTGCGACTGTGGTTGGCAAACCGAGAGTCGGGATCGCAAGGAGGACCGCATGTCTGATCTCTTGCGGCGACGCCCCCGCATGAAGCGCCTTGCGGACGTGCGAGTGGACGGCGCCCTCGGAACGAGCCGCGATCGACATCCCGAGCTTGATCAGCTCGCGCGTCTTGGCATCCAAGGGACCCGACATGTGGCAGGCTTGGCCGAGACGTTCGTAGGCGGCGTAGGCCTTGGGAAACTCCTTGGTGAATCGTTGGAAAGGTGCGGCTGTCGGCTTCGGCGGCATCGGTTCCCCCTTTCAGAATTGGAGATGAGCGTTCCTGTCGAACCCGGTTCCTCACGGTGCGTCCGGGCCCCCATTTCATCGAGCGAAGATGACATCGCAAGCCCGAGGACCTATTCCGGAGATCTGGTCTACGATTTTTCCGGAATCGAGATCCAACACAAAGATGGTGCTTTCTCTTGCGGTCCAGGGCGAAATCCAACCCGCACAGCCTCTTGGCGACCGGGATGCTTCCGGTGACCGTCTCGGAGGTGGGGTTAAACTCGTAGATTCTACCATCCTTCATGTCCGTGAGGTAGAGCATTTGTCGGTGAAGCAGGAAGGGAGGCTCTTGTGACCCTGATGCTTGTCACACTCACAGTAGCAGTAGAGAATGAGGGGGGCCTTGCACTGTCACGATCTCAATCCAGCCAATTCCTGCAGTCCGCGCCGGTTCTCTATCGCTCGACGACCATGGCGATCCCCTGCCCTCCGCCGATGCACAAGGTGGCCAGTCCGACGTGCTTATCCAGGCGCTTCATGCCGTAGAGGAGGGTCACGAGGAGTCGGCAGCCGCTCGCCCCGATGGGATGCCCAAGGGCCACGGCGCCGCCATTGATGTTGGTGCGCTCCGGCTTGAACTTGAGGGCCTTCGCGACGCACAGGGCCTGAACCGCGAAGGCCTCATTTGCCTCGACGAGATCGATCTCGTCAATCGACAGCCCTGTCTTCTCCAGGACCTTCTTGACGGCTGCGATGGGACCGGTCCCCATGATCTGGGGATCGACCCCGGCCGTCGCATATGCCCGGATGCTCGCCAGGGGGGCGACATCCTCGGCCTCAGCCTTCTCTCTCGCCATCAGCACAACCGCTGCCGCCCCATCGCTGATCCCAGAGGCTGTTCCCGAGGTCACCGTCCCTTCCTTCTTGAAGGCCGGGCGCAGGCCGGCCATGGCCTCCGGGGTGGGCCTGGTGCGGGGGAATTCATCCACGTCGAAAATGAATGGGCTTCCCCGCTTCTGGGGGATCTCGATGGGAACGATCTCCTCCCGAAACGCCTGCTGATCGATCGCCGCCAAAGCCCTCCGAATGCTTTCGTTGGCAAAGGCATCCTGATCCTCGCGCCCGATCCGGAAGCGCTCGGCGAGGTTCTCGGCCGTGATCCCCATGTGGACCTGGCTGAACGCATCGAGGAGGCCGTCTTTGAGCATCGAATCCACGACCGTTTCATCGCCCATTCGAAAGCCCCAACGGCCCTTCGGAATCAGGTAGGGCGCATTCGTCATGCTCTCCGTGCCGCCGGCAACCACCACATCGCTCTCGCCAACGGAGATGGCGAGCGCCCCCAACGCGACGGCCTTGAGCCCCGAGCCGCACAGCTTGTTGATGGTGTAGGACGGAACCTCCACCGGGATGCCCGCCCTCACCGCGCACTGGCGGGCCGGGTTTTCTCCGAGCCCCGCCTGAAGCACGTTCCCCATGATTACCTCGTCCACCGATCCCGGCGTGAGATCGGCCCGTTTCAGCGCCTCCCGGACAACGATCGCTCCCAGGTCGGTGGCCGAGAACTCCTTCAGGCTGCCGCCGAATGTGCCGATGGCCGTTCTGGCAGCCCCAACGATGACGACGTCCCTCATGGTCGTTCCCGTGCGCCAACAACCTGACCAGGCATCACAGATCGACGACAGTCACAGTCCGGCGAGCGTAATCCGGCGCGATCCGTTCAAGGGTGGCCGTCTCAACGATCTCGACGAAAGCCTTCAAAAGGTCCGTCTCGGTGATGATTCCGACCAGCTTTCCCTCCCTTTGCACTGGCAATCCACCGATGCGATGGGTCACCATCAGTTTCGCCGCCTCTTGAACCCGTGTGGCTGGGGTGACCATGATGAGGTTTCTCGTCATGATCTCGCCCACCTTGACCTGCCCCAGCGAGGAAGCGGGCGCAGCCGACCGGATGTCACGGTCGGTGATAATCCCCACCGGGTTGCCGTCCTCGACGACCGGCAGGTGCCGGATCCGATGGTGATCGAGGAGGGACCTAGCCTTGGCCAAGCTGGCACCTGGACCGATGGTGATAAACCGTGGACTCATCCGGTCCTTCACGAGCATCACGAGCATCTCGATCCTCCTTTGCCTCTACCCGCTGCCGGTCTTGCGCCGGTGTCCTGCTGACAGACTTTGACCGTCCTTAGCGCGTAGATATCCTCTTTCCCTTCGCTTCCAGAGGCGAGGGACCGGGTCATTCCGACTATCGCAATCCAGCCAATTCTTGCAGGCGCCGCCAGTTTTGCCGCCGATCGGCTTGGGCGGCCAGAAGCGCCTCGGAGGGGCGACCATTGTGATCGAACTGCTTGGCGAAGCGCCCCTCCGTCCTGGCGAAGGCGAGGAAGTCGATCACCTCGCCTGTCGTTGGCACCTTGTACCAGTCGTCAGTCACCGCCGGGTTGCTGACCAGGCTGAGCCGCTCTTTGGTCTTCTCCCCCCTGCGGGGATCATAGACAAAAAGCGGAAATGCTCGCGAATCGACCGCCAGCTTGGCCTGATGTGAGGACCGGTCGTCCGCCACGCCGTGCTCGGGCTGGCAGGTCGTATAGACATTCACCACGGCCGGGCCACGGTACTCATTGGCCGCTATGATGGCGCGGTAAAAATGGTTGATGTGGGCCGCCGTGGTCTGCGCGACAAAGGTATCCGGGTGCATCATTGCGATCAGCGCTAACTCTTTTCGCCGCTCCTGCTTCCCCGGCACCGACTTGCCGAAGCTGGCCATTTTCGCGTCCTGGCCGGTATAGGTGGCCGTGGAAGCCTGGCCGCCGGTATTCGAGTAAACCTGGGTATCCAGGATCAGCACCTTGATGTCCATCCCCGAGGCCAGCATCCGCGACAGCGACTGGAAGCCGATGTCGTACATCGCGCCGTCCCCCCCGATGACCCAGAGTTTCTTCTCCTGCCATCCGCGCTGATCCCACTTGCCCCGGATGCCCATCGCCACGGCCGGCGCGTTCTCGAACAAGGAGTTGGTCCAGGGAACCAGGAACGGGTTGTACGGATAGGTCGAGCTGTAGACCGTGTTGCACCCTGTCGCCGCCACGATCCCGATCCGCTCCGCGCCGTGAACGAATCCGGTCGCGGCCAACATCATCCGGATCGCCGTCGCCTCACCACACCCCATGCACGAGCCTGCCCCGCCGACGTACAGCAGCGCCGCCTCTTCGGCCAGCATCATGTCCGCCAGCGCTCGCTCGTTGATGTAGCCGGCAGGGGTAGGGCCGACCTGGCGAAAGAAGTTAAAGTGGCTTCGGTAGAGGGGAAGCGTCTTCTCGTCCTTCTTCACCATGGTGAGGGCATGATAGCCGAGGGCAGCGCAGACCTCGACGCACTCGGCGCACCCCTTGCACTTGGTCGGATCGATGAAGATGCCGAAAAGCGCTCCCTCCTCCCCCTTCTTCTCGTAGACGTCGCAGTATTTCCTCGTCACCGCCCACTGAGCCCGGATCCCCTCCCGCTCCCGATCCTCGGTGATGGCGTTCAGTTCGGCCTCCAGGCGCGACCTGGGGATGGCCTTCCCCAGGATGGCGGTGTCGGGACATTCCGTCACGCAGGCCATGCAGCCGACACACCTCTCTCGGTCGAACTGGGGGATCTCGGGCGCAATGTAGCTGAAGTCTCGCAGGGCACCGGTTCCGGGCGGGATCAAACTGCGGGCGACCCCGACATCAGCCGGTAGGCTTCGCTCTCCGGTCCCGGCCGCGTACGCCCCGATGATCCGCTCGTTGAAGTCGCCCACGTACTGCTCGATGTCCAGCTCTAGGAGCCCGGTCGGCAGCAAGGAGCTCTCGTGGAGCTCTTTCTCAAGCCCGCGATCCTTCGTCCCGGTGACCTGGGTGACGTGCTCCTCATCCAGGGGGTTGTATAGCGGCTCTTGGTCTGTCATGGCTGAACCTTTCTTCTGTACAGTCACAACCTCCTGACGAGATCGGTCACCGAGAGAATGCCGATCGGCTTCTCGTGAGTCCCGTGCCTCTCGGTCACTACCAGCCGGTGGATCTTCCTGTCGTGGAGACACGCCGCGGCGTCAGCAAGCGGCGTGGTATCCGAGACGCTGACGACCGGGGAGCTCATGAGGTGCCTAGCGGTCAGTCCACGCCAGTGCTTGAGATACGGCTCGACAAATCTGGCGTTGACGAGATCGGTGCGGGAGATCACGCCGATGGCGTCTCCTGCCTCGCCCACCACCACCAGGGCGCTGATATCGTGTGCCTTCATCGCGTCGGCCACCGCCTGGATGGTCGCCTCAGGTCCACACGTGATCACACCCCGGTGCATCCAGTCCTTGACCAGCTCTTCCGCCATTGGCATCCCTATGCTGCCAGCCCCACCCCCGCCATCATCTCCACCGGGACTTCGAAGACCTCGGTATAGCCTCGCTTCACCGCGGCCAGGTTGTCCTGAACCACCTGCTCACCCCGCCTGCCGAAATATTTTCGCAGCGATCGCTCTACCGCGGAGAAGACCTGCTCCTCGGAGAGACGCTGCTCCCGGAGAAACGGCGTGCAGCGGAGGAAGATCCCCAACAGGACAATCCCCTGCATTCGCTGCTCAAGATCGGGAGAGCTGGAGACCTCGCGTGCGATCTTTACGGTGTCCAGGGCAAGGACCCGGATGCGCCGCTCCCGGCTGATCTTCTTCGCATAGTCAGGGATCCGAGCCCAGACCTCCTCCGGCGTCGTCTTGTCGGTCTGGATAAAGACCATGCCCCCTTCCGCCAAGCCGGCCAGCGGGTTACCAAGATTAAAGGCATTGATGTCGTTGAGCGGCACGAAATCGACCTGTGTGAGCTCGCAATGGGTACGGATTCGCTCTTTGGCTACGGTCAGGTAGTATGTGGTGGGCAGTCCCTTTTTCTCCGAGCCGTATTTTGGGTAGGCCTGGACCTTCAAGCCGAAGAGGTCGCCGACGATAGTGGCGATCACCTTGTTGGTCGTCACCGATCCGAATCCGCCGACCGAATGGCCGCGCATCGAGAAGGCGCCGGCCGGCTGGACGTCCGGATCTTCGGAGGGCAAGAGCGCCAAGCCGTGCTTGATCCCCAGGACGAAGTAGCGAGGCCCACCAGCGTCGCGCCGCATGTTGTCAAGAACCGCCACGAAGTCCCCGGGGCGGATGTCCCTGCTCCCGAGGCCGGCAGACCCCGAGTAGATGACCGGGATGCGTTCGATTGCCGGGTACCCGGGGGCGCCCGTCAGCGCATCGGCGAACGCCGCCTTGATCTCGGCGGTGAGAGGGTTCGACTGGGCGGTGGGATTGTCCATCCGCTCGAGGACCGCCATAGCCCTGAGGTGCTTCGTCGCCTCGACGATCTGCGGGCCAGGAAATGGGCGAAAGCAGGTCACGTGGAGGGCGCCAGCTCGAACTGCGCGGCGAGCCCGGAGGTAATCGACGGTGGCCATGGCGGTCTCGACCATCCCCCCCATCCCCACGATGGCATATTCCGCGTCCTCCAGTCGGTATGGCTCGACGACGCCGTAGCGGCGGCCCGTCAGCAGATAGAACCGCTCCACCGTCCGCTCGACGATCGCCGGAAGACGATCGTAGAAGAACCGCTGGGCGATCTTTCCCTTCATGTAGCTGTCCTGATTCTGGACGACGCCGCTCATGATCGGCTTGGATGGGTTCATGAGGTTGCGCAGGCGTGTGGCGGCGTATGGGTCCCCGATGAACTCCTTCATCAGCTCGGGCTCAGGGAGCAGGACGTTCTCGAGTGTGTGGGTCGTGAGGAAGCCGTCCTGCACAGTCATGAAGGGGGTTTCGCCCTCTTCTGCGGCGCGCCTCGCAATGAGGGCCAGATCGCCGGCATCCTGGGCGTTCTTGGCAAAGAGGATGCCCCAGCCGGTGTCAGCCACGGCCATCACGTCGTCGTGACCTGCGTGGACGTTCAGGGACTGAGAGGTGAGGGCGCGGGCGCCGATGTGAAAGACAGCCGGGAGACGCTTCCCGGCGATGGTGTAGAGGACCTCCTTCATCAGGACCAGCCCCTGACCGGAGGTAAAGTTCGAGACTCGCCCCCCGGCCAGGGCAAAACCCTCACACGAGGACGCGGAGCTATGCTCTGACTCGGGCTCGATGAAGAAGAGCGGCTCACCCCAGAGGTTGCGTTTGCCATTCGCGACCTCCGTCTGGTACCCGGTCCCCATGTTGGTGGAGGGTGTGATCGGATAGGCACAGGCCCCCTGGGTGATATGGGAATCGACCCAGACCACGGCGGCCGACCCGTCCGCCGTGGCCGGAATGCCGGGATAGGGGAATGTCGCTACGTCATGCCCGAGATCCGTCATGTGACCCTCCCCGCGATCGGGCCTTCGAAGGATCGGCGCGGGTGATCATGCCTGGTCTTCCGCCTCGGGGGCCTGCTCTCCGCGGACTAGTATCTCCAGGAGGTCTGCCTGGGTCACGATCCCGACCAGTTGATTCCCATCCACCACGGGAAGACAGCCGATCTTCTCGCTAACCATCACCTTGGCTGCCTCACGGATCGTCGTGGTGGGGGAGGCCGTGATCAGCTTGCGCGACATGACCTCCAATACCTTCAGCTCGTCCATGAACTCCTGTCTTTCGCTGATTGTCAGCGGCGACTTGGAGGAGGGTGCTGCCTGTCGGAGGTCGCGGTCGGTGACGATTCCCACCAGACGTTTGCCATCCACCACCAGCAGGTGCCGTATCCGATGCTGGTCCAGAATTCGGCGGGCCCTGCGAAGGGAGGCCTGCTTGTCCACCGTGACCAGATCCCGATTCATGATCTCCGAGAGCTGTGCCATTTCTCGCCTCGCCTGCCTTACCGCAGTCTGATCCCGCCGGGCCGCTTGCCGACCGGAATCCGCCCCGCCGGCTCCTGCGTGAGCAGGTTGATCACTGAGATGTCATCCGATCCGGTGTTGGCCACAAACGCATACCGGCCGTCGCCAGAGATCACGATGTCGTGAGGACGGGTCCCGACGGGGATCATCTTTACCACGGCGCTGGTTCGTGTAGAGATCACCGAGAGATCGTTGGAGCCGATGTTGGTAACATAGATGTAGTGTCCCGATGGGGTGATGTCGGCATCGCTGGGCTCTTTCCCCACCGGGACTGTCGCCATCACCTGGCGGCTCGCCATCTGGATCACGCTCAGGTTATTCGACCCTCGGTTCAGGACGTAGGCGAAGCTCCCGCCGGGGCCGAATACCAGATGGTACGGGTCGTCACCGACGGGAATCCGGCGCATCACCTTATGGGTCCCCATCTCGATGACAGTGATATTGTTCGAACCGGCTCCTGAGACCAGCAGGTACTTCCCATCGGTGGAGATCGCGACAGCATACGGCTTGACGCCTGCCGGGAGCTCCGATGCGACGACATGTAACGACAGGTTCAGCACGGCGACCGTATTAGAGCGCTCACTGGGGACGTAGGCGTGGCCCCCATCCGGGGCGATCTCGATCTTGGTGGGGAGCTCCCCCACCGGGATCAGCGCGACCCGTCTCCCGGTGGCGACCTCGATGACGGTGACTCGGCTCTCGAGGCTATTGGTCACGTAGGCATAGGTCCCGCCATATCCGAATAGGGCTTGCCCCCCTGGACCCGTGGCGTCAGGCACGACAGCGACGACGGTGTGCGCCGGAAGAGCCAGGATCCAGACCTCCTTGGAGCGAGCGCAGGTCACGAGTGCGTAGCTCCTATCGGGGCTGATTGCAACGTGCTGCGGCCCGGCGCCCACCGGGATGGTGGCCGTCACCTTCATCGATCCGACATCGATGACCGAGACCGTATCCGAGCCTTCGTTCGCAACATAGACCGTCTGGGACCCGCGGGCACCTGGCTGATACGAGAGAACGCTCGAAAGGGAGAAAAGCAACCAGGCTACCGCCGGAAGACCGATGCTGACCGCGCGTCGAATCCTGGTCACGTCACTGATCCTTTCTCCGCCCCCGATCCGGTTTTCGGAGCGCCTTCATCGATCCCCGATGCGAGTCGTTTGCCTGGCGCAAGGGCGGTCCGCACAACCTGGTCGAGTTCCTCTAAATCAAACGGCTTGAGGAGGTAATAGAACACACCGTGCTGAAGGACCTGGCGACCCGTTTCGATCGAATGATCGCCGGACAGGACAATCACGGGCAGCCGAGGCCGGATCTTTCGAAGGATCTCAACGGTCTTTGTCCCGGACGGCTCCTGGAGTGACAGGTCCACAATAACCAATCTAATGTTGTCCTCGGCGACGGCCAGCAGAACATCGCTACCCCGCTCAACGGCGGCGGCCCGATACCCCTGAGCCGATAGCCAATCAATAATCTGCTGCTTGGTTGATGGCTCTGGTGTCGCGATCAGGATTATCCGATGATCCTTCATCCCAGTCAGTCCCAGTCTCCTCCGTGTCTTGGGAGCAATAGGGATGCCAACACTCGAGGAAGCCACCCGACCCGGAATTCAGGCTCTAACTCTTTGAATCCATTAGCGTCTGCTGAGAACCCGATGCCTGCCAGTCGCCAGATAGCTCGGCGCCTCTCTTCGGGGTTGGGAAGAGCTGCCCCACTTTGGAGAGAGGGAATGTGATAACCGATTGAAAACTAAAGAAAGGGATTTTGGGACAGCCATGCCCCACGAAGAGACCGGATGTCCCGCAGAGGGAAGCGTACTCGGCACCCTGTAATCGTGTTTTATAGTCCTCTAGTGATCGAGCAGTTCGTACAACAACAGCCGATTCGCAGACCTGCGCGTCCCTATATCGCTGGGCCGATGATGTTGAAACGGAAGCAGTGTCCTGGGTGATACAGTAGGGTCAGAAGATCCCCTGGCGCCAGTCTATACGGGGGGGAGAAGGGTGAGGTGAGTAGGTGGAGGGTTTCAGGCGCGTGTGTGGATAATCCGGGCTAGTGCCGTTCCAACTATTTGGGTAACAGAACATCTCTTGGCGATTAGCCGAAACGAGTTAGAACGGCATTAGCCGAAACGAGTTGGAACGGCACTAGGAAGCCCTAATGCCGTACTTCTTTAGAAGGCGATGGATCGTCTTGCGGTCCACGCCGGCAGACTTTGCAGCCTGCGAGATATTCCCGTCGTGACGCTTCAGGAGCTGAACCAGGTACTCTCGCTCAAAAGAGGCCGCCCACTCCTCTTTCGCCCGCTTCAGCGGCAGATCCCTGGGCGAGATAGGTGAGACAGTCCCCATCCTTGTGTGGATATGCTCCGGCAGGTCTTCCGGGCGCAATAACTCATGCTCGGTCAGCACAACCGCCCGCTCGATGACATTCTGCAGCTCACGGACATTTCCGGGCCAGTGGTACTCCCCGAGCAACTGCATCGCCTCCGGAACGATCCCCTTGACCTCCTTCCCACTGCTGGCCACGTACTTCTCGATGTAGTGGTGAGCGATCAATGGGATATCCCCCTTGCGGTCGCGCAAGGGCGGGAGCGGGATGGAGATCACATTCAGCCGATAGTAGAGGTCCTCCCGAAACTCGCCCTTTGCGACTGCTTGCGCCAGGTCGCGGTTCGTGGCGGAGATGACCCGCACGTCCACCTCGATGGTCCGGTTCGACCCGACCCGCCGCACCTCCCGTTCCTGGAGGACGCGAAGGAGCTTGGCCTGAAGATTCATGCCGACATCGCCTACCTCGTCCAGGAAGATGGTCCCGCCGCTCGCGAATTCGAACAGGCCAGGGCGCGTAGCCTGCGCTCCTGTGAAGGCACCTTTCTCATGACCAAATAGCTCGCTCTCAAGTAGATTTTCGGGAAGAGAGGCGCAATCGACCGGGATAAAGGGCTTCGATGCCCTGCGGCTGTTGACGTGGAGGCTCCGCGCGATCAGCTCCTTTCCGGTCCCGGTCTCGCCAACGATCAGAATGTTGGCCTCACTCTTGGCGACCTTCTTGATCGTCTCGAAGACCTGAAGCATCGGCAAACTCCTGCCGATGATCTTATCGAACCGGTAGGTTTCGGTGAGCTGCTCCAGGAGTCGTCGGTTCTCTTCCCGAAGCCGACGTTGCTCCAGCGCCCGTTCAATGCAGACCCTGAGCTGGTCGCCAGAGAATGGCTTGGGCAGGTAATCGAACGCGCCCTCCTTCACGGCCTCCACAGCGGTCTCGATGGTGGCGAACGCGGTAATCAGGATGACCGTGGCCGAGGGATCAATGGCGCGGATAGCCCGCAAGACCCCCAGCCCGTCGAGGCCCGGCATCCGTAGGTCGGTGAGCACCAAGTCGGGCCTCTCTCGCTCGAACATCGTGGGGGCCTTGGTGCTGTCAGCCTCCGTCACCACCAGGTAGCCAAGGTGTGACAGCAATCGAGCGCAGCTCTCCAACATGTCCAGTTCATCATCGATCACGAGGACCCGGGCCGACTTTGGCATCGCGTGATCTCTCCAGTCGCTACCGATCGGCTACCGGCAAGCCGATCGTAAACGTGGTGCCCTTTCCCACTTCGCTCTCGACCTCCAGGGTCCCCCCATGCTCCTTGATGATCCCATAGCTGATCGATAGGCCAAGCCCGGTCCCGCCCGCCTTGGTGGTGAAAAACGGATCGAAGATCCGCTCTGCCAGCTCAGCCGGGATCCCCTTCCCGGTGTCGGCAATCACGATCTGGACGCGGGCGCCGTCCGGGCTCATCCGGCTCTCCACGCGGAGCCGATCGCCAACCGTCATCGCGTCCCTGGCATTGGTGATCAGATTCAGCAGGACTTGCTCCAGATGGTTTGGGCTCCCCATCACCTTCGGCAGATCGGAGGCGAGACACCGCTCCAGGGCAATCTGCTCCCTTAGGAGCTGCTTCTCGATCAGCAGGAGCGTCTCCTCGACGACCTGGTTTGCGTCCACCGGCACCAGACGCCAGGTGGTCTGGCGAGAGAAGGACAGCAGCCCTTGAGCAATCCGAGCCGCCCGATGGGCATGTTTATCGATCACCTTCAGGTCATCGAGAAGCTGCTTGGGGATGTCCTTGCCTTCAGCTTCCATCAAGGCCACCTCGACTCGCGAGGTGATGATCCCGAGCGGGTTGTTGATCTCATGGGCGAGGCCGGCCGAAAGGGTTCCCAGGGCGGTCAGTTTCTCGGCCTGGCGCATCTGCCGCTCCAAGGCGACCCGGCTCGTCACATCCTCGATGACCAGCACCGCCCCCCGGAGGGTCCCGTTCGCGTCCCGCAAGGAGTAGCCGTCAATATTAACAGTGATCTTTCCCTCCTTCTGGGTGTGATGCTCCAACTCGCGCAAGTGCATCGCGTTCGATTCCCCAAGGAGCAGCCCGCGCAGGGTCTCCGTCACCCCTTCTTGCTCAAGCGCGGGCAACACCTCCGTTAGTTGGCGTCCGATAGCCTCTGCCGATCTGATACCATTCCGGCTCTCTACGACCCGATTCCACGCGCTGACACGCCCCTGGCGGTCCACGGCGATGATCCCGTTGGTGATGCTCGACATGATGTTCTCCAGGTGCTCCTGGAGATCGCGCTGCTGCGCGTACGCCTCCTCCAAACGGGCCGACTTTTCCCTCATCTCACGATTGACCGCCTCCAGCTCGCGCCGCCTCCGCCATTCTCGCTCCGACAGGACACCCAGTGAGACAACCACCAGGGCCATGAACCCGAGGCGCAAGGAAACGACGCTGGCAGACGTGGGCTGCCACGTCGGCCAAACAATGATCACGTAGAGGATGCAGAGGGACAGCAGCACTCCGATGCCGCGCCTGATGCCATAATAGAAGGCCTGTATGGCAGCGATGAGGTAGAGGGCTGGGATAAATGGACTTTCGACCCCCCCCGTGACCCGAATCAGCGCGAAGGCAAATGCGAGATCTATCGCCAGCACCAAGGGGCTAAACCGCAATACCCTGCCTTGCCACCGAGCAATCAAGCAGTACAAGAGAAGGCTGTAGGCAGAAAAAGCATGCAGCAAGAGGGCGATGATTCTTCGGTCCGCCGCAACGAGAGGGAGGAAAAAGAGCCAGCCATAACACCCGAGGATGACTGCAGCCCGAAGGGCGACGAAGTCGTAGATCGGGGAGGGCTGGTTCCCTCTCATCACAACCGCAAGAATCCCGTCGGTCATCTTCGTTACAGCTTTTCTCAACTGGACAAGACGCTCCTGGAGATAACGTGACATCTTCACCAACCCGTTTTCACAATCGGCGCTATCAAGCATGGGCACTGTCGGTGTGACCAAAGGTCTGGCCTAGGCTGCAAGAGCTCCAACGGTCTCAAAAGATTACCTAGGACGGTTGGACGCATAACGGCGAATGATGCCAACCCCATCGTCAAGACGTGACATGTTTCCGTGAACGGATACAGATAAAGATTGGCGGAGGCGTGTGGGGGTCGAACCCACCAACCCGTTATTAGCGGGTTCGCTGGTTTTGAAGACCAGGAGGGCCACCGGGCCCATTCCGCCTCCGAACCCTCTCAGAATAGCGAAGAGAACAAGATGCTGTCCAGCTATTTCCGGCGGCTAGAAGCGGCGTTGTCATCTGGCTTGGTTTTTGATACGATCCGCATGTAGGGGCATTTATTCGTCGAGATCGCAAGGGCACTATGGTCAAGAGAAGCAGTACACCTTAACTCCACCTGCAGGAGGGAGCCATGAAGCGAACACCGATTTTGATCAGCTTGGCCTTGGTAGCCGGCATTGTGGTGGGATGCATCGGGACCCAGATCCTGGCCGACAAAGACGAGCTGGTAAGGGGCAAGGAGCTCCAGCGAACGGCACTCGCGGGAGCCAAAGGGAGGGAAGTGGTCTTGGTCCTGCGGGAGCTGCCGCCGGGGAAGGAGAGCGGGAAGCACACTCAGTCCGGGACCGAGGTGGCCTATATCCTCGAAGGCTCCGTGATTTTCGAGATGCAGGGGAAACCGCCGGTCACCTTGAGGCAGGGGGATTCCTTTCAGACGGGGCCGCGCCAGATTCACAATGTGAAGAACGCCAGCACGACCGCTCCGGTCAAGGTCTTGGTGTTCTACATGGTCGAGAAGGGCAAGGCACTCTCCGACTTCTCGACTCCGGCGAAGTAAGAGGAAAAAAGAGGCCGGGAGAGTCCTCTGGACCGGTCCTGGGTCTTGGAACCGCTGGCGCCACCCTGTCCGCTTCCAATCCCGCAGTCGTCTATGCCCTGCGTCGCACCTTCTGCTGCTGGGCCCGTTGGGTAGTGGCGATCCAGCGCTCGATCGCGTCTTTCTTGAATCGCCAGACATTGCCCAACTTCCAGGCCGGAAGCGTCCCATCCCGGGCCATCCGGTAGACGGTGGATCTGTTGATCCGGAGGTAGCGCGCCACCTCCGCAAGGGTCATGACTGTCGGCCGCCGCTCCTGCATGATATCCTCCCGCGTTCGCCGCCGACGCAATCGTGGCCCCCTGGTTGCAGCAGCACGTCGCCAATGTCGGCTTCACTTTTTATCTTACTAAATGTGTCCCCTGGTTGCCTAGCGTAGCAAACTCTATGTAATTGTGGTTAACATTGTCAAGTATTTTTTCACGAGGTTCAGATCCCCAGGTATGCGGGACACCCGGGATCCTACGCAGCGTGCGGCGCCGCCTGCCGCCCCTGCCCCACGCCGCACGGCTGTGGCCGAGCCATCTCCCCTGAACGCGCCCTTCTCGTACGCGCCTCCTCGGCGTCCCTCCCTGCGACGTTTCTCTTGACAGAGGGACAAAGACCGTTATCCTGAGGATACGCCAGGGGCTCGGGGCGCGCCACGGGAGCAAGAGAGGAGGAGTGTGAGAGGTGCCAGTCAGAGTCGTGAAGAGCGCTGTCGCAGATGTGGCGCACACGTTGACCGATGCCCGCGCCAGAACGCTCGCTCTCATTGCAGATCTAACCGACGAGCAACTGATCGGTCCGCGCATCCCGATAGTGAACCCTCTGCTGTGGGAGATCGGACATCTTGCCTGGTTCCAGGAGCACTGGGTTCTGCGTCGCGTTGGAGGTGGTCAGCCGCTCTTGAAGGATGCGGATAGCCTGTACGACTCCGCCCGAGTCGCACACGACGACCGCTGGACACTGCCACTGCCTTCTCGGATTGATACACTGAGATACATGGAACAGGTTTTGGAGCGCATTCTGGATCGCCTCGCTCATATCCAGTTGAATGAAGAGGAGATCTATTTTCACCACTTGGCGACGTTTCACGAGGACATGCACGGCGAGGCGTTCACGTACACACGCCAAACCCTCGGATACCCTCCTCCCCCCTTGGGGACTCCCGACGCGGGTGAATGTTCGGTCGCTCACGAAAGCGGCGGACCTTGCCCAGGAGATGTGGAAATACCTGGAGGCATCTACATGCTGGGCGGAACTCCGGACTTGCCCTTCGTGTTCGATAACGAGAAATGGGCACATCCAGTGCATGTTCGGCCGTTCCGGATAGCCCGGGCACCGGTGACCAATGCCGACTTTGCCGGGTTCGTGGATGACGGCGGCTATCAACGGCCGGAGCTGTGGAGTGAATCGGGTTGGGCCTGGCGGGATCGGACAAACGCGAAGCATCCTGTCTACTGGCAGCGCGGTCTTGGAACAGGCTGGCTGCGCCGTAGGTATGACCATGTCGCGCCGATTGAGGCGCACCTTCCCGTGATCCACGTTAACTGGTATGAGGCCCAAGCGTACTGCCGCTGGGCTGATCGCCGGCTGCCTACCGAGGCCGAGTGGGAGATGGCCGCCTCCTCGGAACCGACCTCCGGCAGGCAGGCGCGTCCCATGCAGAAACGCCGATTCCCTTGGGGCAACGATCTGCCTGCCCCTGGGCGGGCACATCTCGACACCCGTACGGTTGGATGCATTCCGGTAAACCTGCTGGCGGGCGGCGACAGTGCCTTTGGCTGCCGACAAATGATCGGAAATGCGTGGGAGTGGACCGCGGACGATTTCGAGCCTTTCCCCGGCTTCACAATCGACCCGTACAAGGAGTACTCCGCGCCATGGTTCGGAGGAACCCACAAGGTCCTGCGCGGCGGTGCATTTGCCACCCGCTCACGCCTGATCCGCAACTCCCATCGGAACTTTTACACGCCAGACCGCCGTGACGTGTTGGCCGGCTTCCGCACCTGCAGCCTCGAATAACGGATTAGGCCGTCTTGCCGGCTATCGCAGTATCCCAAGCAATGTGAGGTGACATGTCCGGATTGAGTAACGAAGTCCGGTACGTCAGCATTACCCTGAGGAGTGCTCAAGAGAATCTGGGCTTCGATGTCCAGCAGACACTCACGGCTCCCATCAAGTCGCTTCCGTGCAAATACTTCTACGACCAGCGAGGCATGGCACTGTTCGAGCAGATCTGTAGCCTGCCCGAGTATTACCTGACACGAGTCGAGACGGCCATCCTGAAGAACCGGGCCGCCCAAATCATCGAACGCTGCCCCACGGACCTGAGCCTCGTCGAATTGGGCAGCGGCAGCTCCACAAAGATCCGATTCTTGATCGAAGCGTGCCTCGCCCGGCAGCAGGAACTCGCCTACTATGCCATTGACATCTCGCCGGGCGGCTTGGAGAACGGGCTTCGACAACTACTACAGGAATACCCGCAACTTCGGGTTGTGGGCTTGGTAGGAGAATTTGCGGATGGGCTGAGCTACCTCTCCACGCACGCAGGTCAGCCTCGGTTGGTCGCGTTTCTGGGATCCACAGTCGGCAACTTTGCTGAGGATGAGATCGCGCGATTTTTCACCATGCTCCGCCAGGAGTTGCGACCCGAGGACCGGCTACTCTTGGGGGTTGACCTGCTCAAGGCTCCCGTCGTGCTCGAGGCGGCCTACGACGATTCCCAGGGCATCACGGCACAGTTCAATCTGAACATTCTCGCGCGTCTCAATCGGGAATTATCCGCGGACTTCGACCTGGCGGCGTTTCGGCATCGAGCGGTGCTCAATCGCGAGCGCAGCCGTATAGAGATGCACCTGGTTAGTGTACGCGATCAACGTGTGAGGATCGGCGATCTGGGACTGAACATCGATTTTCGTCAGGGTGAGAGCATCCACACGGAAAACTGCTACAAGTATTCCCCGGCGCGGATGGAGTCACTGCTGGCTGACCACGGATTCCACGTCCTCTGTCGCTTTACCGATCCCCACGACCAGTTTTGCCTCTTCTTGGTCTCCTGACCTCGCGTATCTGTTGAACCCGTGATCCGTTCCTCTCTCCTCACTGACACCAGCCCGCAAGTCGTGGTAAGGTGAGACCATGGCAGCGTCGATTGAATTCGAGCACGTGCAATACAGGCTGCCCAGCGGCGTCGCGGTCCTTGACGACGTCAGCTTCACCGTGGAGCCCGGCGACGTGCTCGTCCTGGTCGGTCGGAGCGGGGTCGGCAAGACAACCATCCTCCGGTTGATCAATCACCTCCTCCTGCCGAGCACGGGTGAGATCCGGGTCGAGGGACGCGCAACGACGGCGTGGGATCCGATCGCACTCCGCCGGCGAACCGGCTACGTGCTCCAGGAGGTGGGGCTCTTTCCGCACATGACCGTCGGCCGCAACATTGCGGTCGTCCCTCATCTGGAAGGATGGCCGGAGGCCCGCATTCGCGCACGCTGTGGCGAACTTCTGGAACTCGTCGGACTCGATCCCGTCAGTTACAAAGGACGGTTCCCCCACGAGCTCTCAGGAGGACAGCGCCAGCGTGTCGGGGTCGCGAGGGCCCTTGCCGCCGACCCGCCGGTGCTGCTGATGGATGAGCCATTCGGCGCGCTCGACCCGCTCACTCGGTCCGAATTGCACCGCGAGTTTCGGCGCATCCAGGGACAGCTCCGCAAGACGGTCGTCATGGTGACTCACGACATGGCTGAAGCCTTCGCGCTCGCAACCAGGCTTGGTGTGCTGGATCAAGGGCGCCTGGTGGCGCTCGACACGCCGGACGCAATCGCGCGGGCCGGCGATCCGCGAATCCGGATGTTCCTCGAGGCGTTGCCTCCGATTCCGGTCATTGCCCGTGAACCTGATTAACTTCTGGCTCTCGCATCGCCCCGAGATGCTGGTCGCGCTCGCCCAGCATGTCGTACTGGTGCTGGCAGCGACCGCCACAGCCATTGCGATCGGCCTGCCGCTCGGGATCGTTGCGGCCCGGAAGCCTCGACTGGGTGCGCCGCTGCTGGCCTTCACCAACATCGTCCAGACGGTGCCCAGCCTGGCGATGTTTGGGTTTCTGGTGGCTGTGCCGCTTATCGGGGGTGTGGGCGCACGGAGCGCGCTCATTGTGCTCATCCTCTACGGATTGTTGCCGGTCATGCGCAACACGGTTGCCGGCATCCAGGGCATCGATCGGGCCGTTCGCAACGCAGGCGTCGCCATGGGCATGACGGCGCGGCAGTTGCTGCTGCAGGTGGAGCTGCCGCTGGCGATGCCGACGATCGTTGCGGGCGTGCGCGTCGCGGCGGTGGTCGGGGTGGGGGCCGCAACGATTGCCGCCGCGATCGGCGCCGGAGGACTGGGCGACTTTATCTTCCGGGGACTCTCGATGACCGACCCGACCGTGATCCTCGCCGGCGCGGTTCCGGCTGCGGTTCTCGCGCTCGCGGTTGACGCCGGGCTTGGGTGGCTTGAGCGCGTCCTCACGCCAGGGGCCGCCAGACACCGACGCCTGACCTTCAGGGCTGCGGCCGCTGGTATTATTGCGCTGATGGTGGTCGTTGCCGGCGGCTTCGCCCTGTCAGGACGCTGGGGGACCCGCGTCATCATCGGGTCGAAGAATTTCACGGAGCAGGTCATTCTCGGGGAGCTCCTGGCCCAGGCGGTCGAGCGGGCGACCGATCTTCGCGTCGATCGTCGCCTCAATCTCGGGGGAACGTTCATCTCCGAGGAGGCACTGCGCGCCGGCGCCATCGACGCCTACATCGAGTATACGGGAACGGCGCTGACCGCGATCTTTCATCAGCCGACGTCCCGAGATCGTGCTGAGGTCTATTCACGCGTCGCCGCAGCGTACGCCGAGAGCGGCCGAACGGTTTTGCCACCCCTCGGCTTCAACAATACGTTTGCCATTCTGGTGCGGACCGCCGACGCGCGCCGGCTCGGCCTCAAGACGATCAGCGACGTGGTGCCTCACGCGCCGAAGTGGAAGGCCGCATTCGGGTACGAATTTTTGGAGCGTGAGGACGGCTACAAGGGGCTGGTGCGCACCTACGGGTTGCGATTCGCCGAGCCGCCGCGCGTGATGGACCTGACCCTGATCTACCGTGCCCTCGCAAGCGGTGCCGTCGATCTGATCGCCGGCGACGCGACCCATGGGCTCATCAAGGGACTCGATCTCTTCATGCTCGAGGATAATCGTCGATACTTTCCGCCCTACGATGCGGTACCCGTCGTCCGGACCCAGACGCTGGCGGCGCACCCGGAGCTTCGGACAGCCATCGAGCGACTCGCCGGGAAGATATCCGAGGAGACGATGCGAGAGATGAATTACGACGTCGACGTTCGCCGCCGCGATGCGTCTGCCGTCGTGCGCGAGTTCCTCGACAGGTTGGGATCGTGATCGCCGAAGGCATCGTCCACACATCCTTCAGATTGTAGGTGTGTAGGGGCGCTGCTTGGTGCGCCCTCTCTGGGCAGGGCAAGCCCTTCGACACACCCCAGCCGCTCGTCCTGAGTCCTTCGACAAAGCTCAGGACAGGCCTGTCGAAGCTTGTGGTGAGCCTCGTCGAACCAGAAGCGGCTGGGGCGGTCAGGATAGGCCCTGCCCTACATTCCCGCTGGTCAAGCCGAATTCCCCGATGCGGTGGGCCGGGGGTTGGCGCATGATCGAAGCGCACACAGACGTTGTTGGGAGCCTCCTTCGGCCACCCGAGCTTCTCGAGGCGCAGCGAAAGCTCTCCTGCGGCGAGCTCACGCCTCACGAATTCAAGCGGATCGAGGATCGGGCCGTCGATGACGCAATACGGCTCCAGGAGGAGGTCGGCCTCGAGGTCGTGACCGACGGGGAGATGCGGCGCCTCTCCTTCCAGAGCCAGATGACGGCGGCAGTCGAGGGGTTCGGCGAGTGGGACCTCAACGCGTTTCTCTGGGGGGAGTGGCGAAGCGAGGAGCTCGGAGCGATGGTGATCGAGCGGCCCCCGATCGCCGTCGTGGAGAAGCTTCGCCGAAAGCGCTTCCTCTCGGCCGGGGAGTTCGCCTATGCGCGTGGCAAGACGAACAGGGTGTTGAAGGTTACGCTTCCAAGCCCGAGCCTCTTCGCCAACTTTTGGGATCCCAACCGCTCCAGCGGGGCGTACACACGCCTGGAAGATTTCCTCGGGGACGTGGCCGAGATCCTCCGCGAGGAGGTCGAGGAGCTCGTGCGGCTCGGAGCGACCTACATCCAGCTCGACGCCCCCCACTACCCGCTGCTCATCGATCCCCGCTACCGTAACTTCTACGAGAGCCGAGGCTGGCCGGCGGAGCGCTGGCTCGATCTCGGCCTCGAACTCGACAACCTGGTGATCGGACACCACCCACATGTCACCTTCGGCTTCCACCTCTGTCGCGGGAATCAGGCCAGCCGCTGGCTTGTCGCGGGCGGCTACGACTGGCTGGCGGGGCGTATCTTCCCCCGCATCCACGTCCAGCGACTGCTGCTGGAGTATGACGACCCCCGGTCCGGCACGTTCGAGCCGCTCGCGGAGGTTCCGGGAGACAAGATGGCCGTCCTCGGGCTGGTCACGACCAAGACACCCCGGCGCGAGACAATCGAGGAGCTCGCGGGCCGGATCCGCGAGGCAAGCGCTTTCATCCCGCTCGAACGGCTTGCGCTCTCGCCGCAGTGCGGTTTTGCCACTTCTATCATCGGGAACACGCTCTCGCTCGACGACCAACGGGCAAAGCTCCGAACGATCGTCGAGACGGCAGCCATCGTCTGGCCGTGACGATCGTCCTCGGAGAACGGTTACGTTGGCCGACATGTAGGGGCAGGGCTTGCCCTGCCCTCGAAGGGCGCAGCAAGCAGCGCCCCTACGGCTGACTTCGTCAGCCTCGCAACGACACATCACCTCTATTCTGATTTTGAACTAGGAGAAGAGATCACGACGGTGACAAAAGGCTTGATCCGCAACTGCCCCAACCCTTCAGGTGCTTTTGTTGGGCCAGGGGCTTCCTGCCAGCGTGTTGATGACCCAGAGAGCGCGCGCGCCGCAGCGAGCGCACGGGCGATCCCCCCTAACCCTTAGCAACAAAAGCGCGGCATCCACCCGAATCAAAAGGTGTTTCCAGCCAGACGGACTGGCTCCTTCCGGCGTGCGGCTACTCCCCATTGCAGTCCATTAGGTACAGCGGGACTCATTCGCCCGCGTCCTCGAGCCTGACACCTCGCCCAAAGCGCAGGCTTCGCCTTGCGGCTTCAATGCGCCGCAAAAAACGGGGATCGTGCTCCAGGCGGTAATCGAACCAATCATCTTCTGACTCGAAGCCGATCAGGACCCCGGCGGGCTTGCCATGCCGTGTGATGAGCACCTCCTCCTTCTCCGCCAGTCTTAGGAACTTCGAGAGGTCGTCCCTGACCTCGGAAAGCGCGACCTTCTTCATGTGGGATCACCTCCCCTTCTCAGCCATGCATCGGCTTCCGACTTGAGGATAACGGCCAGGACTTCTACGGTGTCCTCTGAAACGTCGTAGAAGATTCGTGCGTCCCCCACCCGGAGGCGATATTGGGGACGCGACACACCTCTCAATCGTTTGATTCCACTCCGGCTTGTCCTGGTCGGCTGATGCCGCAAGTGCCTTTCGATCGCGTCGCGCACCATGGCACGAAGATGAGTCCTCAGACGCTTCAGGTCTTGCACTGCCTCCGGCGCGAGAACAATCTCGTATCGCATTCTGGCTAGATTATAGCCAGATTCTCAATACGAGTCAAGGGAGGACTCACCGTGCATATCTTTGACGAGAGAGCTTCAGTCGCTGCGTAACACTGCCAGCGAGGCCGCAGTCGGCTGCAGGTTTTCGTTACTGTAAGCTACTCGCCCGGGAGGGGAGGGAGCAGGCGCGACCCAAGATCAAGCGGTCTTGTGCGGCCAGGGACAGAGGTGAAGGACCGGACAGCGGGGGCAGTCGGGTCGCTGGGCCTTGCAGATAGCGCGACCATGGAAGATGAGCAGGTGGGTGATCAGGGTCCACGTCTCCCTTGGGATGACCCGACAGAGCTGTTGCTCGATTTCGTCCTGTTTCTCACTCTTGACTAGGCCAAGTCGGTTGGCCACCCGCGTAACATGAGTGTCCACTGCGATCCCCTCACTAAGGCCGAAGGCATTTCCCAGCACGATGTTGGCCGTCTTGCGCCAGACACCGGGTAAGCGGATCAACTCCTCCATCGTCCTCGGCACCTGACCTCCGTACTCCTCGACCAGCATCCTGCAACAGCCGATGATGCTTTTGGCTTTGTTCCGATAGAAACCGGTAGGGCGGATCGCCTCCTCCATCTCGGTCGGATCGGCTTCGGCAAACGCTTTTGGGGTCGGATAGCGTCTGAACAGGTCCTTTGTGACCCGATTGACGCGCTCGTCGGTGCACTGGGCCGCCAGGATGGTGGCGATGAGCAATTGAAACGGGTTCTTGAAGTCGAGCGTGACACGGGCATCGGGGTAGGTGGCTTCGAGGATGGCGAGGAGTTTTTTGGCGTGTGCGGGGGTTGACGGACTGCCGGTTGAGGTGGACCGGGGAGTCTTGGCGCGGGGTCGAGTCATAGGTACTCAGGGCAAAGCGACGATGCGTCCGGTCCCCATCTCCCCTCATCCTAGCCTTCTCCCGCAAGGGGAGAAGGGAACGTTGAGGGGCGTTCCGTGACTAACTTGACCAGGCGGGGGCGTCGCGGGAGGTGCCGGTCAGGTCCACGCTCCCGACCAAGTCGGCAACGCGCGCGATCCGGTGTTCGACCAGATATGCCTCAATCCCGTCGATGACCTGCTGGGCCGCACTAGGTGTGGTGAAGTTGGCGGTCCCGACGGCCACAGCCGTAGCGCCTGCGATGAAGAACTCCAAAGCATCGTCCGCTGTCATGATGCCGCCCATCCCGATCAGCGGGAGCTTGACCACCCGCGCCACCTCCCAGACCATCCGCACGGCGATCGGCCGGATGGCAGGCCCGGAGAGACCGCCGGTCACATTGTTGATCTTCGGCCGTCGCGTTCGCACGTCGATCGCCATCCCAATTAGGGTGTTGATGAGGGAGAGCGCGTCGGCGCCGCCGTCCGCCAGCGCGCGGGCGATCTCGACCACGTCCGTCACGTTGGGAGAAAGCTTCGGCATCAGCGGCAGCGTCGTGGCCTGCCGCACCCGCGCCATCAACCTATGGGCCAACGTCGGGTTGCACCCGAAGATCAGTCCGTCAGCCACGTTGGGACAGGAGATGTTCAGCTCGATCCCGGCGACACCCTCCTGATCGCTCAACCGCTTCACCAGCTCGTAATAATCCTCGATCGACTCCCCTGCGATGTTGACGAGAATTGGGGGACCCAGCTTCCTCAGGTACGGGAGCTTCTCCTCGATGAAGGCGTCGAGGCCGACGTTCTGAAGGCCGATCGCGTTCAGCATGCCGGCGGGCGTCTCGACGACCCGGGCGGGCTTCGCCCCGGCCCTCGGGAGCAGGGTGATCGTCTTGACTACGATGGCCCCCAGGCGGGACAGATCCAGATAGGGCTCGAACTCTTTGGCGTAGCCGAATGTCCCGGATGCCGTCATCACGGGATTCTGCATCCTGATCCCGGCGATTGAGATGCTGAGGTCAGGGCCCCTTCGCCTACGCTCAGGACTGGCGCTTCGCCCTTCGACAGGCTCAGGGCGAGCGGGGCGCGTCCTTCGGCTAAGCTCAGGGCGCGCTTTTGCGCGGCTAACGGCAGGCCCTTCGGCGCGGCTCAGGGCACGCTTTTTCACTTCGCACCTCGCACATCGGACCTCGGACCTCCCCGCCTCGCACGTCGCACCCCCCGTGAGCGCTCTTCTTCGACCGCTTCCCGGTATCGCTGCTGAAGCAGCCGCGTGATCGGGCCAGGACTCCCCGAGCCAATTCGCCGCTCGTCGATGGCGATGAGTGGCATGACCTCCTTCACCGAGCCGGTCAGGAAGGCTTCGTCCGACGCCAGCAGCTCCTCCAGCGGGAGCGGGGCTTCCCGAACATCCAATCCCTCTTTTCTCGCCAGCTCGATTACCACCTCTCGGGTAATGCCGGGCAGGAGCCCCGACTCTTCGGGCGTCGTCGTCAGGGTCCCGTTCGCTGCCGAGAACACATTGCTCGTGGCCCCTTCCACGACCGAGCCATCCGACGCGACAAAGAGCGCTTCGTGCGCGCCTTGCTCTCTCGCCCGGACCATCGCCAGCATATGATAGAGGTAGCCCAGCGACTTGATGCCGAAGGGATTGAAGGGGTCACCCCACTGGACCGTGACCACCCCGATCCCGACCTGCTGCCGTTCCGCGATGGTTCCCTCGACAGGCCGGGCAATCAGGAAAAGGGTCGGTGAGGGCGCGGTCTCAGGAGGCAAGAGGGTGCCAAGGATATCCATCCCCCTCGTCACCGTCAAGCGAAGCGAGCTGTCGGCGTTCGTCAATTCGTTGCGCCGAATGAGCCGGCTCATCACGCGCCGCCAGTGCCCGACATCGCTATCGAACTGAAGTCCGATCTGTGCCGCGCCCCTCCCAAGACGCCGCAGATGCCGGTCCAACCCAAAGACCCATCCCGAGTAGGCTCGGAGCGTCTCGAAGAGACCATCGCCGTAGGAGAAGCCTCGGTCGAAGGCCGAGACTTTCGCTCGCTCAGCTTGCAGATAACGCCCGTTGAGATAGACAACCGCCATTTTCCGCTCTATCCTTTCGGACCTCGTCCGACGCCCAGGGTCCGAAAAAAGGTCTCCGCCTTCAACAGGGTCTCCTCGTACTCCCGCTTCGGCGACGAGTCTGCCACGATCCCCCCGCCGGTCTGGAAATAAATCCGTTCTCCCGTCACGATCGCGGTGCGGATGACGATATTCAGGTCCATCTTCCCGGAGAACCCGATGAATCCGATCGCCCCGGTGTACAGGCCTCGAGCCGTCGGCTCCACCTCGTCGATGATCTCCATGGCGCGAATCTTCGGGGCCCCGGTGATGGAGCCGCCCGGAAAGGTGGCCCGGAGGCAGTCGATCGGCCCGATCCCTTCCTCGAGGGTGCCTGCGACGGTCGAGACCATGTGGTGCAGGGTGTGGTAGGTCTCGATGACCTCGAACTGCTCGACATGGACGGAGCCGACCTTGCAGATCTTCCCCAAGTCGTTACGCTCCAGGTCCACGATCATAACATGCTCGGCGCGCTCTTTTGGGTCCCGTCGGAGGTGGCCGATCATCCGCGCATCGTCTTCCACGGTCATCCCGCGAGGGCGAGTCCCCTTGATCGGGCAAGTGGAGATCTGGCCGTCCTCCACAAGCAGAAACCGTTCAGGGGAGTTCGACAGAACCTGAAAATGTCCGCAGTCCAGGTAGGCCCCGAAGGACGCGGGAAAGCGAGTCCGAAGCCGCCCATAGAGCGCCCAGGGGTCGCCCTGGAAGCGGGTCGCGAAGCGTTGCGAGATGTTGGCCTGATAGATGTCGCCGGCGGCGATATATTCCAACACCGCCTCCAGCGCCTTGAAATAGCCTTCCTTCGACATGTTGCTCTCGAGGGGGGCGTCATTGTGTGGCGACTCGGGCGGTGTCCTCTGACCGGCGAGCCGGGCGCGCCGGATCAGGTCGAGGCCGTCCTGCAACCGCTCGCGAGCGCGCCGCCTCCGGTCGGCGCCCGGGGGAAACGGTAGGCCCGAGGAGGTGATGCACAGTCGGTTGCTTGCGGGGTCGAACCAGAAGAGGAGGTCGTAGAAATTCAACACGCAGTCCGGGAGCTGAAGGTCATCCACGGCCACTGCCGGCAGTTTTTCAAGGTGGTGACGAAGATCATACCCGAAGTAGCCAATGGCACCGGAGCCGGGATGTCCCTCAACAGACTCGCCATCGGCATACTGCCGAAACAGGCCGTGGAGGTAGCTGAATGGATCGCCCCTGAGACCGCGTGACTGGCCCTGGAGGGACACGGTGATCCCATGCCCTTTCGAGGAAAAGGTGAGGAACGGATCGTATCCGAAGCACGCGGAATGCCATCGATTCACGGCGTAGGGGTCGGGATCCAGGAAGCTGGCGCCTGGCCTTCGAGCGATCAGGTCAAACAGTTCTGCCAGTGCAGGCGGATTCGGGACTTCCTCGACCAGGAGATCCGAAGAGTAGTCCGAGGTGCGAGGTGCGAGGTGCGAGGTGTGGGAACCAGGAATGAGAGGTGACGAGGTCATGGGTAGTTACCTGCTATGCCCAGAGGATGTGGTGAGCGTCGAACACAGGCCCGTCCTTGCAGACAAGCCTGTAAGTCCGGTGTCCTTCACCACCCTTGACCGGCACGACGCAGCCCACGCAGGCGCCGAACCCGCAGGCCATGTTCGCCTCCAGGGAGGCCTGGTACGGCAGGTCATATTTCTCAGCGATCGGCATCAGGGCCGCCAGCATTGGGTGTGGGCCGCAGGCATAGAGGACAGTGCGAGGTGCGAGGTGCGAGGTGCGACCGGACAAGTGCGCTGTGCGAGGTGCGAGGTGCGAGGTGCGTAGGAACTCTTCCACTGCTTCAGTCACCAGACCTTTGTAACCGGAGCTACCATCTTCCGTCGCCATGTGGACCTTTGCACCGGCCCTTCTAAAATCGGCGGCGCAAAGCAGGTCAGCCTTCGATCTTCCCCCGAGGAAAACAGTCATCTCCGTCCGACGGGACGTCCTTCGCTTGGCGAGGGATTCGGCAAGGGCGGCAATCGGGGGAACGCCGATTCCGCCCGCCACCATAATGACGCCCGTCGCCGAACGGGGGACCTCGAAGGCATTGCCGAGCGGACCGAGCGCCCGAAGAAACCGTCCCGGACGCATCGCTGCCAACAGCGCGGTGCCGCGGCCGTAAATCTTGTAGAGGATCTCCACCTCCCACCCCGCACTTCGCACCCCGCACTTCGCACTTCTAATGCTCATGGCCCGGGGCAGGAACGGATCACACCCCTCGTCCCATCCGAGCATGAGGAACTCGCCCGGGCGGAATCGCGCCAGGCGCGGGGGGACGGCCAGTCGCATCGAGAAATACGACGGGGCGATTTCTCGATTGGCGACGACCTCAACGCGAACGTCAGATGATCTGGGCACCGGACTCGTCACCGATCTATTCGAACGATTCTTGCGCGCCCCGTACCACGCGCCCTGACAAGGGCGCAGCAAGCAGCGCCCCTACCTCGCACCCCGCACTCTAATCGTCGCACCCCGCACCCCGCACTTCGCACTACGCACTTCTGACTTCATGATACTCCTGCAGCGCTTTGACCCGTAGCTTGCCATGCCGCATCGCCCGGATCGCTTCGACCGCGGCCTGTGCAGCAGCCATGGTGGTGAAGTAGGGTATGCCCATGCTGACCGCGGTCCGCCGTATCGAGTACGAGTCGAGTCGGGCGTGCTGGCCCTCCGGGGTATTGATGACCAGGCCGATCTCGCCACTTTTCATCTTATCGACGACATGCGGGCGCACCCCGTCGATGACCTTGGCCACCGGCTCAACGGCCACCCCCGCCGCCTGGAGCACCGACGCGGTCCCCGCCGTCGCCACGAGCCGGAAACCCAACTCCCCCAACTGCCGCGCCAGCGGCGTGATGTGCGGTTTGTCTTTATCGCGCACACTCAGAAAGACCGTCCCCTCGGTGGGAAGCGCCCCGCTGGCCCCCACCTGCGACTTCGCAAAGGCGAGGCCGAATTCGCGGTCGATCCCCATGACCTCGCCGGTCGATTTCATCTCCGGTCCCAGGAGGGCATCGACACCGGGGAACTTGACGAACGGCAGGACCGCCTCCTTCACCGCCACATGGCGAAGGCTCCGCTCCTCGGTGAAGCCCAACTCCTTGAGGCTGATCCCGGTCATGATCTTCGCCGCCAACTTGGCCAGTGGGACGCCGATCGCCTTGCTGACAAATGGGACGGTCCGGGAGGCTCTAGGATTGACCTCCAAGACGTAGACGACCCCATCCTTGATGGCGAACTGCACGTTGATCAGGCCTATCACACCGAGCTCGAGGGCCATGGCGGCCGTTTGCTCGCGGATCGCATCCAGCAACGGCTTTCCCACCGACCGAGGCGGCAGGGAACAGGCGGAGTCACCCGAGTGGATCCCAGCCTCTTCGATGTGCTCCATGATCCCGCCGATCACCACCTCGCGTCCGTCACAGAGGGCATCGACGTCCATCTCGATGGCGTCTTCCAAAAACTGATCGACCAGAACCGGATGTTCCGGTGAGGCCTGGACCGCCCGGGCCATGTAGTCCTGGAGGCTCACTTCGTCGTATACGATCTCCATCGCGCGCCCGCCGAGGACGTAGGAAGGGCGAACCAGGACCGGATAACCGATCTGCCGCGCGATCCTGACCGCCTCCGCGACCGAGGCGGCGGTCCCATTTGGCGGCTGGTTCAACCCAAGACGCTGGAGCAGTTGCTTGAACCGCTCCCGGTCTTCGGCCCGATCGATCGCCTCCGGCGGGGTCCCCAGGATCTTGATACCCGCCCGCTCAAGAGGAATGGCCAGCTTCAGCGGGGTCTGCCCGCCGAACTGCACAATGACACCGTCGGGCCGCTCCCGCTCTGCAATGTTCAGGACGTCCTCCAGGGAGAGCGGCTCGAAGTAGAGACGATCGGAGGTGTCGTAATCGGTCGAGACGGTCTCCGGGTTGCAGTTGACCATGATCGTCTCGTAGCCGATCTCCTTCAAGGCGAACGCGGCGTGGACGCAGCAGTAATCGAACTCGATCCCCTGGCCGATGCGGTTCGGGCCGGAGCCCAGTATCATGATCTTTCGTCGTCTGGTGGGATTCGCTTCACACTCCTGCTCATACGTCGAGTACAGATACGGGGTGTGAGCCACAAACTCGGCGCCGCAGGTATCGACCATCTTAAAGGTGGCCTCGATCCCCATCCGCTTCCTGGCATCCCGGATGGTCAGCTCCTGGGAGCCGACGAGCTGGGCGAGCCGGCGGTCTGAGAATCCCAGAGCCTTGGCCTCCCTCATCGCGGGGGCGGTTAACAGACGGAATAGCAGCGATCCGCCACGCCGGACGCCGGCGCCGACAAGGTGTTCTTCGAACCCTACGATCTCCTTGATATTGGATAGGAACCAGGGATCGATGGACGTGATCGCCTCGATCTCCTGCTCGGTCATCCCGAGGCGGAAGGCATCGCCGATATAGAACACCCGCTCCCAGTTGGGGATGCGGAGCCGATCCCGGACCAGCTTCACATCGGCTTCGCTGACATCGTTCCGGCCCCCGGCGTCTTCTCGACCTCTGGCCCGCTTGAAGATCCGGCTTTCCAAGCCATAGGCGTCGATCTCCAGCGATCGGATCGCCTTCTGTAGCGCCTCCTTGAAGGTCCGGCCGATGGCCATTGCTTCACCGACCGATTTCATCTGGGTCGTCAGCGTCTCGTCCGCGCCCGCAAACTTCTCGAACGAGAATCGAGGGACCTTCACGACACAGTAGTCAATGGTCGGCTCGAAACAGGCCGTGGTCTCCTTCGTGATGTCATTGCTGATCTCGTCCAGTGTGTAGCCAACAGCAAGCTTGGCGGCGATCTTGGCGATAGGAAAGCCGGTGGCCTTGCTGGCCAAGGCCGACGATCGAGACACCCTTGGGTTCATCTCGATCGCGAGCATCTGTCCATTCTTAGGGTTGACGGCGAACTGGATGTTGCTGCCTCCGGTCTCCACGCCGATCTCGCGGATGATGGCGATCGCCGCATTCCGCATCACCTGGTACTCTTTGTCCGAGAGGGTCTGGGCCGGGGCCACGGTGATCGAGTCGCCGGTATGGATCCCCATCGGATCGAAGTTCTCGATGGAGCAGATGATGACCACGTTGTCCTTGAGATCCCGCATCACCTCCAGCTCGAACTCCTTCCAGCCGATGACCGAGGCTTCAACCAGGACCTGGTGGACAGGGCTGATATTGAGGCCCCACTGGACATGTTCGTCGAATTCATCCCGATTGTAGGCGATGTTGCCGCCGGTGCCGCCGAGCGTAAAGGATGGACGGATGATCGCCGGGTACCCGATCCGCTCGATCACGGAGCGGGCCTCCTCGAGCGAACGAGCGTAGCCGCTGTCCGGCACCTCCAGTCCGATCTTTCGCATCGCCTGCTTGAAGAGGTCGCGATCTTCGGCCTTCTTGATGGCAGGCAGCTTGGCGCCGATCAGCTCGACCCCGTGGCGGTCCAGGACCCCTTCATCGGCCAGGGCGACGGCCAGATTCAACCCGGTCTGCCCGCCGAGGGTGGGGAGCAGCGCCTGGGGCTTTTCTCGGGCGATGATCTGCTCGATGATCGGGACGGTGAGCGGTTCGATATAGGTCCGATCCGCCATCTCCGGGTCGGTCATGATCGTGGCGGGATTCGAGTTCACCAGAACCACCCGATACCCCTCTTCTCGAAGGGCCTTACACGCCTGCGTCCCTGAGTAGTCGAACTCGCACGCCTGGCCGATCACGATCGGGCCCGACCCGATGATTAAAATCGTCTCGATGTCAGTCCGTTTGGGCACTTAACGCACCCTAATGCCGTAGGCGAGGCCGTCGCCTAGCGGCAGGACCTGGGCCAGAAGCTGGGGGTGGTGGACGAAGTAGTCGTTGAAGCTTCGAAGCGCCTCGGTTGAGCGGCGGTAGTAGCCAGCCAGCAAACTCCCGCCGGCCACTTGCCCCTTCCAGAGGACATTGTCGCAGATGAAAACCCCACCCATCCTGGTCAGCGGCAGCGCAAGGTCAAGGTAGGCTCGATACTCCTCCTTCACCGCATCAAGGTAGACCAGGTCGAACGGCCCCTCCAGTGTCGGGATGACCGCCAGGGCCGGGCCTTTGTGGAACGCTACCCGGTCCCCCAAACCCGCCCGCTTCACGTACTCCTTCGCCCTCCCGATCATGTCGTCGCTGACGTCGATCGTGACGACCGTTCCATCAGGTGCCATCGCGCGCGCCATAAAGATGTCGGCATACCCGATCGCGGTCCCGACCTCAAGGACCCGCTTGGCCTGGATCGCCCGCACCGTCGTCTCCAGAAACATCGCGACCTCGGGGTCGGCGATCGGGACCCCGTTCTCCTCGGCATATCGCTCCATTTCAGCCAGGAGGCCATCCCGCTTCGGCAGGAGGCGTCCCAGGTACTCCTCTTGCTCCCGATGGATGATGAGACCAAGCTGGTCCTTCATCCGCTTATCATGTCCTCTCGACTGGTGCGCCCGTTCCCTTGCGTTCTCTTGCCATCATGTCCACGAAGCGCTGAAAGAGATAGCTGGCGTCGTGGGGGCCGGGAGAGGCCTCCGGGTGGTACTGCACCGAGAAGATCGGCAGGCGTCGATGTCGCATCCCCTCTACTGTTCGGTCGTTGAGATTGATGTGGGTCAGCTCGACCTCTTTATCCGGGATCGAGGCGATATCCACCGCGAAACCGTGGTTCTGTGTGGTGATCTCGACCTTCCCGGTCGTCAGATCCTTGACCGGTTGGTTGCCGCCGTGATGTCCAAACTTGAGCTTATAGGTCCGCCCACCGAAGGCCAGCCCCAAGATCTGATGCCCAAGGCAGATGCCGAAGATCGGTTTGGTTCCGATCAGCTTCCGGACGTTGTCGATCAAGTATGGCACGCCCTCTGGGTCACCCGGGCCGTTGCTCAGGAAGATCCCATCCGGGTCCATGCCCAGCACCCCGGCGGCAGACGTCTCCGCCGGGACCACGGTCACGTCGCACCCCGCCTCCACCAGCTTTCGCAAGATATTCCACTTGATTCCACAGTCGTAGGCCACCACTCTAAACGGTGCGGGGTGCGGGGTGCGGGGTGCGGGAAAGAGGCTGAGTTGATCTTCTGGCCTCGCACCTCGCACTTCGGACCTCGCACCCTCCTCGTAGCCCGTTCCCAATCGCCACGACCCCTGTTGCCAGGTGTAGGGCTCGGCGCAGGCGACCTCCTTCACCAAATCGCGGCCGATCAGGCCCGGCGAGGCCTTGGCCTTGGCAACAAGGCTGTCGGGATTGAGGTCTCTCGTTGAGAGCACCCCTTCCATCGCCCCGTGATCCCGAAGATGTCTAGTCAGGGCCCGGGTGTCGATCCCCTGAATCCCTACAACTCCATGCTCTTGTAGATAGGCATCGAGACCTCGCGCGCTCCGCCAGTTGCTCGGACAGGGGCTGGCCTCTTTCACGATGAACCCTTCCACCGCCGGCGCCTTCGACTCAACGTCTTCCAGGTTGATCCCATAGTTCCCGATCAGGGGATACGTCATGACCACCATCTGGCCCTTGTACGACGGGTCCGTCAGGACCTCCTGATATCCGGTCATGCTGGTGTTGAAGACCACCTCGCCGACGGTTTCCCCCTCTGCTCCGAAGGACGCGCCCTCGAAGAGGGTGCCATCGGCCAGCGCCAACAACGCTTTTTTCACCACTATGCTTCCCACACGACCTTGCCCGCAACGATCGTCGCCACCGTGCCTCCCTTCAGCTCCCACCCATGAAACGGGGTGTTTCGGCTTTTCGACGCAAAGCCAAAGGCGTCCACCGTCCAGTCACGATCCGGATCGAAAATCGTCAGGTCGGCGTCCGCACCTTCGGCGATCCGGCCCTTTGGCAGCTTGAGGATGCGCGCGGGCTCGCTGGTCAGTTTTGCGATCGCCTGGTTCAGAGGCAGCACCCCCGATGCGACAAGCGTGCTCAGCGTCAGGGCGAGCGCCGTCTCCGAACCGATGACGCCGAAGGGGGCCACGTCGAACTCCTGTTCCTTCTCCTGAGCCGTGTGGGGGGCATGGTCTGTGGCGATCACATCAATCGTCCCGTCGCGCAGGCCGGCCAGGATGGCTTGTCGGTCCGACTCGGATCGAAGAGGCGGATTCATTTTTGCGTTGGTATTGAACCCGCGGACCGCCTCCTCCGTCAGCGCGAAGTGGTGCGGTGTGGCCTCACAGCTTACCTGGACCCCGCGGGCTTTGGCCTCGCGGATCAGACGCACCGATTCGGCGGCGCTGACGTGGGCAATGTGCAGCCTGGCGCCGGTCAGCTCCGCCAACAGAATATCCCGCGCCACCATCGCCGCCTCCGAGGCCGAGGGGACGCCATGCAGTCCAAGCTCGGTCGAGACGATTCCCTCGTGGACCACTCCATTGCCGCTCAGATGCAGATCCTCGCAATGGGAGATCACCGGGAGATCGAACATCCCTGCGTACTCCATCGCCCGCCGCATCAGCTCCGCGTTCATCACCGGGCGACCATCGTCTGACACGGCAACGCAGCCGGACTCGAAGAGTTCACCGATCTCGGCCAACTCCTCTCCCCTCAGCCCCTTGGTGATGGCACCAACGGGGTAGACGTGGACGGCTCCCTCCCGCTTCGCGGTGTCCAGGATGAATTCGGTGACAGAGCGGGTATCGTTGACCGGATCGGTGTTCGGCATGCAGCAGACAGCAGTGAACCCTCCCCGCGCGGCAGCCAGCGTCCCGGTAGCGATCGTCTCCTTGTCTTCCCGACCCGGCTGGCGCAGGTGGACATGCATATCGATCAAGCCCGGACACACGACCAACCCCGCCGCGTCCATCACCCGATCCACGTTGATCGCGGATTCCGAGTTCTTCGCCGCTTTCGACCGCCTTCCTTTACTTGCGTCCGGGGGTTCGGCACCTTGCACCCCGGACCTCGCACCTCGCACGTCTTTCCCAATTCGTACGATCCTCCCGTCCTCGATGAGCAAATCGACGACCTCATCGACCCCGCTGGCGGGATCGATGACGCGTCCTCCGGCAATCAATATCCGCATGAACGCTCCATTCCCCGCATCAGCCCGCCTGCGGGGCGCCGGCCAGGAGGTACAGCAGCGCCATTCGAACTGCGACCCCGTTCTCGACCTGATTGAGGATCAGTGAATAGGGGCCGTCGGCGACCTCCGGCGCAATCTCCACACCCCGATTGATCGGGCCGGGATGCATGATCAGCACATCGGACTTCGCGCCCTTCAGCCGCGGGAGCGTCAGACCGAACAGACGCGAGTACTCGCGCAACGAAGGGAACAGGCCGGCCTGCTGCCGCTCGATCTGCAGCCTGAGCATCATGATAATGTCCACATCGGCGATGGCCCGTTCGAGGTCTGTGAAGACCTCCACCCCAAGTCGGTCGATGAAGCAGGGCAGCATCGTCCTCGGCCCCGCGACCCGCACCTCCATCCCCACCTTCCGCATCCCGTGGATGTTGCTCCTGGCCACCCTGCTGTGAGCGATGTCGCCCACAATGGCCGCTTTGAGTCCTTCCAGACGCCCCTTCTTCTCCCGGATGGTAAACAGGTCGAGGAGGGCTTGGGTGGGATGCTCGTGGGCTCCATCCCCGGCGTTGATGACCGACGCGGCGAGCTGCTTGGCCAGGAATTCGGCAGCCCCGGACGCCGGATGGCGAAGGACGACGATGTCCGGGTGCATCGCTTGCAGCGTCAGGCCCGTATCCTTCAAACTCTCACCCTTTGCCACCGAACTCGACGAGGTCGAGACGTTGATCACGTCGGCACTTAGCCACTTCCCCGCGATCTCAAAGGACATCCGGGTCCGAGTGCTGGCTTCGTAGAAGAGGTTGATCAGGGTCTTGCCACGCAGCGCCGGCACCTTCTTGATGTCGCGGCCGGCCACCTGCTTCATCGACTCTGCCGTGTCCAGGATCAGCCGGATCTCGTCAGCCGTCAGCTCCTGCATGCGTAGAAGGTCTTTTCGCGTGAGGCCCATCGCCCTCTCCCCTACCCCTTCACCATCAGTACGCCGTCCACCCCGTCCTCCTCTGTGAGCAGGACCTGGACCTGCTCCTGGCGGGACGTTGGAACGTTCTTTCCGACATAGTCGGCACGGATCGGCAGCTCCCGATGACCGCGGTCCACGAGGACGGCGAGCTGAATCAGTCGGGGCCGGCCGAGGTCGATCAGGCTATCCAGCGCCGCCCGGATCGTCCGGCCGGTATAGAGGACGTCGTCCACCAAAACCACCCGCTTCTCGTTGATGGAAAAGGAGATCTCGGTCTTTCGGACCACCGGCTGAACTCCGACTCTCCCTAAGTCGTCCCGATACAGCGTCACATCCAAGGTCCCCACCGGAATGTCAGCCCCGTCGATGATCTTCAATTCCTTGGCGATCCGCCTGGCCAGGTCCACCCCTCGGCTACGGAGACCGATCAAAACGAGGTCGCTTGTCCCCTTGTTTCGCTCTACGATCTCATGGGCGATCCTGGTCACTGCCCGCTGGATGCCGGCTTGATCCAGGATCTGGGCCTTTTCATTGAGTTCAGCGGCCATGAGGTTCAGGGCATAAAAAAACCCCCTCACCATCCGGTGAGGAGGTTGTCAAAGTACAACCGACGACAATGACCTGGAGAACTCCCACTCGACCCCCTTTTCGAACCTCACTGAGTTCGATTAAAAGGCTACTTCATCATAACAAGAAGCACGTTATTGTCAAGAGAATTTTCCGAGCCGTTGCCGTTACTTTTTCTGGCTGTAATCCCATGTGACGACCTTCTTGGGGATGACCTTCATGAGGAGAGGATCGCCACCACTGACCAGGTACTTGTAGCCCGGATGCTCGCTGGTGCCGAAGTAGCGCTGTGCCATCGCCTCGCGGAATCGCGCCAGCATCTTCTTATCCTTCACGAACTCTACCCTTCCTTGGATCATGACCCCTTTGTAGGCATCAAAACTGTCGCCGGTATCGACCACCAGCGCCATCTTGGGATTAGCCTTGAGGTTCAGGCCTTTCTTCGAATTGGGCGAGGTTTCAATGTACAGGTCGCCATCCAGCAGGATGTGCCAGACGGGCACCACGTGCGGCTGACCGAAGCGATCCACAGTGGCCAGCCGGCAGAGCTTCTGCTCTCCCAAAAACATCTTCATGGCCTGTCGGCTTAGCGTTGCCATCTCTCTCCCTCTAGCCCTGGGGTGTCGTGGCCCGTCGCACCTCGATCAATTCCCGGACAGCAGGAACCAGGTAGATCGTCGAAAGATCGAATCGTGCCAGGCAGTCGGCTAAGACGCGGATCCGATCGCTCGGAGGAAGCCGGTGATCGATGATCGCCAGCAGGTTCCCCCGCACCGTGCATGTCCCGCTCCTCACAACGAACTCCTCGTGATCGAGGTTTTCGTAGAGGACCCTGACACCTAGGCGCTCGGCTAACTCTTCAAGCTGTTGAAGGATCGCTGCCTCGATCATTGCGCGTTGACAATGCGGCGCGGGACGCTGCCGCCGGGGCCACGCTACTGAAGAACGGCGCAATTGTCAAGACAGCAAACGCTGTGCATGGAGGGAGAGCGGAAAAACACGAGAGGCTGGCCCCCTGGCCAGCCTCTCGACCGAAGTGGAAGTGGGAATGTCCTCCGGAGCGTGGTTCTTGTTACCTCCAGTGTCCCTGGACCCACGCACCGGAGCGGTTGTAGTGGCCCGGCACCCACACGGCGGGAGGGCGCAACGCGGGTGGGCCGGGCGGTCCGGGCGCGTAGACGTAGCACCCGGCTTCGAGAGGACCCAAGATCAAGAGGGGGCTGAGAGCAACCCAACGCGCTCGACGATTCACGAGCATTTCCAGTTGGCGATTACCGCCAGTGGGCTGGAACCCATGAGCCCCAGCGGTTGTAATGCCCGGGGACCCAGACAGGCCGATAATGAACTGGCCTGGGCGGCGCGTACACGACAGGAGCCGCCACCACCGCAGCGACCGGAGCCACCACCACCACCGGGAAGGGTACCCGGAAGCCGATCCCAACCCGCACCCATGCCAGGGCCGGCTGGGCAGCAGCCACCAATCCCACCATGATGAGGACCATGAGAACACCTTTCAACAGGTACCGTTTCATCGCGATTTCCTCCTTGTGTGACCGTTTGCCAGATTAGACAGGAGGTCTTAGCAACGGTTTAGTGGGGCCGAATTGCCTTGCCTGAAGGGAGAAATTCTGCTACCAATAGGTCGAAGGCAGTCTCACTAAATCCCAGTATTTTTAAATAGTTACACTGACAACTTGGCAGAGAATCATGGCAGAAACGTCCAAGATCCAGGCACAGATCGAGGAACTCCGACGGCTGATCCGCCGCCATGAATACCTGTACTATGTCCTGGATCGGCCGGAAATCAGCGATGCCGAGTTCGACAAGCTTTATCAGAAATTGACGCGGCTCGAGGAAGCGCATCCGGAGCTGATCACCCCCGACTCCCCTACACAGCGCGTCGGCGGCCAGCCGGTGGAAGGGTTCGCTCAGGTTCAGCACAAGGTGGCGATGCTCTCCCTGGACAACGCGTACAACACCGATGAGGTCCGGGAATTCGAGGCCCGACTGAAGAGGGTCCTACCCGGCGAACGGTTCACGTATGTGGCCGAGCCAAAAGTGGACGGCCTCAGCGTGGCGCTGCTGTATGAACAGGGGCGACTGGTGAGAGGCGCCACGAGAGGCGACGGCCGGTACGGCGAGGAGATCACTCAGAACCTGATGAAGGTCAGGAGCATCCCCCATCGCCTTCACGGGCCGCTCGCCGCGTTCAAGGCCCTGGAAGTGCGTGGGGAGATCTTTATGTGGCGTCAAGCGTTTGCAAAGTTGAATCGAACGCTCGAGGAGGAAGGGGAAGAGCCGTTTGCCAATCCGAGGAACGCGGCCGCCGGTTCGGTGCGGCAGAAAGATCCGCGAATCACCGCGGCCCGCCCTCTCGACATCTTCCTCTACGGAGTCAGTTACGCGGAACCCGATCGCTTCACCAGCCATTGGAAGGCCATGGAGCAGCTGCATGATTCCGGATTTCGGATCGACACCAAAGGAGAGAAGGGCACTCTGGAGCGATATCGCCGGCGCTGTCCCGACGTGGAGGCCGCGATCAAGGCTTGTCTCGAAATTGAAGCGACTCGGGAGAAACTGGGATGCGACTGCGACGGCGTCGTCGTGAAGGTCGATTCGATCGAGCAGCAGCGGCGCCTCGGCTCGACGACGCACCACCCTCGCTGGGCCATCGCCTACAAATTCCCCGCCCAGCAAGCCACTACAGTCATCAAGAAGATCGAGATCAGCGTGGGTCGGACAGGGGCCCTCACCCCCACGGCTTTGCTTGACCCGGTGGAGATCGCCGGGGCCACGATCAGCCGGGCCACGCTCCACAATGCAGACGAGATCGAGCGCCTCGACATCCGCGAGGGGGACACCGTCCTGATCGAGCGAGCCGGCGACGTGATCCCTCACATCCTCCGCGTCATTCTGGACAAACGCCCCGCTCGGACCAGACACTTCAGCTTCCCGACCCGGTGCCCGGTCTGCGGCGCGGAGGCGTTCAGGCCGGAAGGTGAGGTGGTCAGCCGCTGCACGAACTCCGCCTGCCCGGCGCGCCTCAAGCAGTCGCTCCTGCACTTTGGCTCACGCCGTGCGATGGACATCGAACACTTGGGCGAGGCCGTCGTGGAGCAGCTCGTCGATCGAGGATTGGTCAAGGAGTTCGCAGATCTGTACCGACTTGATGTCGCGACGCTCGCAGGCCTTGAGCGCCTGGCCGAGAAGTCGGCAACGAACCTGTATAACGCGATCTGGGGGAGCAAGGAACGGGGGTTCCGTCGCCTACTATTCGCGCTCGGAATCAGGTATGTTGGCGAGCATGTTGCCGCGATCCTGGCCCAGCACTACGGGTCGATGGAGCGGCTGGAGCGGGCTCCGGAAGAGGAGTTGGCAGAGATCCATGGCATCGGCCCCCGTATCGCCGAGAGCGTGGCCCTCTACTTCCGCCAACAGGAGAACCGCCGCCAGATCGACGCGCTCCAGAAGGCGGGGGTCAGCATGCGGGAGGAAGGCGTGACGGCAGGGCCACGCCCGCTGGCCGGCAAAGTCTTCGTGTTGACAGGCGGTCTGGAGGGACTCAGTCGCGACGAGGCCAAGGAGCTCATCATTCGGCAGGGCGGTCGCGTGACTTCGTCGGTCAGCAAGAAGACCGATTATGTCGTCGTGGGCAAAGATCCGGGAAGTAAGTACGACGACGCCAAGCGACTCGGCGTCCCCACCCTCGACGAACCCGCCTTCAAGAAACTGCTTAGCAGAATGTAAATATCGGGGCGTAAAGAAGCTCGGCTGAGCGCAGGGTGGTGGACAAGACTGTCCCGGCGGACTACAATCATCGCAGCGGAGGGATGGGCAAATTACACTCCGTTCCGAGTAGACATCCGGGGGTTCGAATGGCCACATCTGTGAAAATCATTGAATACTCCGATTATCTCTGACCCTGGTGCTATCCCGCGGCGGTCCGGCTGCGGAAGGTTCAGGAACGATTCGGTGAAAGGATCTCTGTCGAACGGCGGGCGTTCCCCTTGCGGCCCGAGCCCGATCCGACGGTGACGTTCAAGGGAACATATAGAGAGGCGGCCTGGCAGCGAGCGGCCGCGATGTCTGCGCCGGATGGCGTGACCTTCACGATGTGGGCCCGGGATGACTATCCAACCTGGAGCCTTCCCGCGCTCGAAGCTGCGAGGTGCGCCGCCCTACAAGGGAATGAAGTTTTCGAGCGAGTCCATCTCCTCCTGTTTGAGGCGTTCTTCACCAAGGGGATCAATATCGGTAACCGTGAGGAGGTCATCGAAGTGGTCCGAGGTGCCGGTGTGGATATGGATCGGTTCCTGAAGGAGTACGACGCTGGAAGCGCCAGACCACAGGTTCTGAAGGAGTTCGACGAGGCGCACAGCACGTATCAGATCACCGCCATCCCGACCGTCATCTTCAATGGCGGCCGGAAGGTCGTCGGCGCCACCTCGCTTGAGGAATATCTGAAGATCCTGAACGCGCTGGGAGTCTCATAGGAATTCTTCACTTTCGCGATTTCCTCGAAGAGGAGAGGGACGGATTGGAAGGGTCTTGAGAGAAGTGAATTCCGTGGAATCAGCAAATTATCTTCCCGTCACGGTCGATAAGAGTCATCTGGTCACGATTGGCGAGCGACTCTATTCAGAGAGCATCGAGCTGATCCGTGAGTTGGTGAACAACGCCTACGATGCCGACGCGACGCAGGTGAAGGTCACCATCAGCGAGACCACCGTCTCCGTCGAGGATAACGGGACCGGGATGGACCTGGATGGACTCCGCCAATACTTCATCATCGGCTCTCAGGAGAAGCTTTCGAAGCCTAAGTCTCCCATCTTTCGCCGCGATCGGATCGGCCAGTTCGGCATTGGCAAGTTCGCCACCCTCTCGGCGTGTCAACGTTTTGTTGTCTCCACGCAAAAAGGGGACTTCGCGGCACGAGTAACCTTCGATAAAGCGGAATGGTCGAGGCCGGACGGGGAGTGGCGCCTGCCTATCGAGATCCTCCAACCGAATCCCGAGAAGAGCGATGGGACGACGGTCATCTTGTCAGATCTGACCAAACAGTTCGCTCCCCAAGACGTGGAGCGGAAGCTGATCGAAGGCACCCCGCTGAAGGTCTCCAATTTCACCGTCTCTCTCAACGGGTTCCGGGTTCGACCGAAAAGCCTTGCCGGCCACGCCGTTCCATTCCTCGAAGGGACAGAATACGGGCCGATTACGGGAGAAATCGTCATCCTCCCGGCGTCCGCAGCCTCCACGGAAGAGCTGGGCGTGGAAGTAAAGGTCAAGCAGGTGATGGTCCGCCGGGAGCTGTTCGGGGCTGAGACATGGGGAAAGGTGGCGGCGCGAATCCGGGGAGAGGTCAATGCCGACTTCCTCCCGATTACCAGCGACCGTTCAGGGTTCGTCCTCGATTCCCTCGAGTACCAGGCCTTTCACCAGACAATGCAGAAAGTCATGGAGGAGATCCGCGCTGTCCTCGGCCGCCTCACCGGCCAGCGGGAACGGCGGGCGGCATCGCGCGCACTCAACGAGGCCCTCGAGAGGATCACCAGGGCGTTGACCAGAAATCCTGACTTTTCGCCATTCGGAGCGATCCCGATCGGCGATTCCGGAGGGATCGGCGGAGCGGCTGCCACATCCTCTCCACGCGAGGTGGCCGGTGACCGAACCGTCGATGCAGGAGCGGCCCAAGAGAAACCAGCCGCTGCCAAGGTGAAGCGGAAAACGAAGACACCGGCAGTGAAGCGGCTCACACCAGATGCCGTCATCAGGCGGCTCAAGTTTGGCCAGTCGGGAATCTCTTGCTGCCTCGACCACTTCGGTGAAGATGGCCCGGAGTGCTTCAGCGAGGGGACGGTGGTCTACGTGAACAGGGATCACCCGCTCTACCAGCGAGAGGCCAAGAAAGCGGAGCCCCACACCATGCACCTGGCCCGGCTCCTGACCCAAGAGATCGCCCTCATGAAAGACCCGCGGAACCCTCGACAGGCATTCGAGCGCCAATCGAAGCTTCTCCGCGATTCCTTCATCGACGACTAGCAGTGATGGACGCGACCCGGCGGGTCGCCCCTACATGAAAGATGGGAAGTGGCTGGTGGTGACCACAGCCTACAGAGAACACCATCGACGTTCCACACGGCTTCGTGGATACGACTATTCGCAGAGTGGAGCCTATTTCGTCACGGTCTGCGTGCAGAATCGCCAATCCGTGTTCGGCAAGGTGACGAACGGGAGGATGATGTTGAGTGGGGCGGGACGCATGGTGGAGGAAGAATGGTTGAAAACACCTGCCGTTCGACCGCAAGTGCAATTGGATGAATTTGTGGTGATGCCCAATCATTTCCATGGGATTATTATGATAAGGAATGAATCCGGGACGGTAGGGGCGACCCGGCGGGTCGCCCCTACAGGTCCCACGGCTGGATCGTTGGGCGCAATGATGGCGCAATTCAAATCGATCGCCACAAAGCGTATGCGTGCCCTTGGACATTCAAGTTTCGCCTGGCAGCGAAATTATTACGAACACATCGTGCGTGACGAAGACTCCCTGAACTGCATTAGAGAATACATTCTCACCAATCCCTTGCGGTGGGACCTCGACCGAGAGAACCCCGAACGCAAAGACGACGATGATTTTGATCGCTGGTTGGCCAGCTTCGCGACCAGGCCAAAGGGCGTCTATGGGCGATCCGCCCCGATCCGCACGTAGGGGCGACCCGGCGGGTCGCCCCTACCAATGCCGAACAAATATATCGGGCACATAAAGCCGAGAGCATCGGATAGAGGTAGGTGGGAAGAGATGGCGGATCCAGCGAGACTTGAACAGGCAGAATTCTATTTCAAGGAAGGATACCGATTCCAGATGAACGGGGATCTGGAGGGCGCGATCGCGGCGTACACCCGTTCCATCGAGATGTACCCGACGGCCGAGGCTCATACCTTCCTGGGCTGGGCGTATAGCTTTCAGGGGCGGATCGATGAGGCGATCAAGGAGTGCGAGACGGCCATCCAGATCGATCCGGACTTCGGCAATCCGTATAACGACATCGGCGTCTACTTGATCGAGAAGGGGGAGTACGATGAGGCGATCCCGTGGCTCCAGAGGGCGATGGTGGCCAAACGATACGAACCCCGCCACTACCCTTACATGAACATGGGTCGGGTCCTGGTGCGCAAGGGCAGGTACCAGGAAGCGATCAAAGAGTTGAAGATGGCCCTGACTATCGAGCCGAATTACCCCGCGGCCAGGATCGAATTGCACAAACTCCTGGGCATGTTGAATTAACGCGCGTCACCATCTCTCGAGGCCCGCCCTGCATGCTGTCGCAATGGTCCTGGCTCCTCTTCTTGCTGGCGCTTGCCGCTTCGACCATCATGCTTGAAGAGCGAGCGCTTCCCAAGGTGCCGTCAGCCTCCGGTGTGCACGTCTCACCCGCCGAGAAGGCCCCACAGTATTTCAGCGCAGAGGAGATCGCGAGGGGACGGGCGTACGCGCGGGGGCGGTACATCTTGGTCTTTGTACGGCTGGCGGTGACCCTGGGTCTATTCGCGCTCCTGACCCTCACCCCGCTCGCTACCAAGATCCGTGATCTCAGTGTCTCGCTCGCGGGCGGCCGGGTGTGGTTGACCATTGCGGTGTTCGGCCTCGTTCTAGGTCTCCTGTATTATGCAGCCACCTTCCCGTTAAGCCTCTACGGGAGCTTCCTTCGAGAGCATACCTTCGGCCTCTCAACCCAAACGTTCCGTTCCTGGGCATGGGACTATGCGAAACAGGCCCTGATCAGCACGGGGATGATGCTCCCGCTGCTGATTCTCCTCTACGCACTGATCCGATGGAGCCCGGAGAGGTGGTACCTTCCGGCCTGGGCCGTCATCGTCGCGGTCATGGCGCTGATGACCGAACTGTCGCCGATCCTCATCGACCCGCTCTTTCACACCTTTCGGCCCGTCCAGGATCCGGCGCTGGTGGAGCGGATCCGCACGTTGACTGATCGGGCCGGCCTCCGGGTCGGGCCGGTTCTGGAGGTGGACGCCAGCCGCCGGACGAAGAAGACGAACGCTTACTTCACCGGGCTGGGCGGGACACGGCGCGTGGTCCTGTATGACACCCTGATCACCACCTCCACGCCTGAAGAGGTGGAGCTGGTCCTGGCTCACGAATTAGGTCATTGGAGGCGACACCACATCTGGAAGGGGATCGCCTTGGGCGCGGCCTCGACGCTGGCCGCCCTCTGGCTGATCGCCCGCCTGCTCCATGTCGCGGCTGGCTCCGGGCGATTCGGTTTTATTCATCCCGCCGACGTGGTGTCGCTGCCGCTGATGCTGCTTGCCTTCGCCGTCCTCAATATCGGCACAATGCCGATCCAGGTAGCGATCTCCCGCACCTTCGAGCGGGAAGCCGACCTCGAATCGCTTCGGCTGACCGATAACCCCGAAGCCTTCATCGCCTCTGAGGTCACACTTGCGCGAGCGAATCTGGCGGACATTCAGCCCCCGAAGGCGATCGTCTGGTTTCTGTACACCCACCCTCCGGTCCTCGAGCGCATCGCCATGGCCGAGGCGTACTCGGGGAAGGAGATTCAATGAGGGCCCGGACCGTCGCGGCCGTTCTCACGTCCGCGCTAGCCATCGTCGCGACGGCGCAGGCCCAGACACCGACTCAAGAGGCGCTCGTCCAGAAGCTTCAAGAGGGGACTTCAGAGGAGCGGCGGCACGCCGCAGGGGTGCTTGGGGACAAAGGCGATCACTCGGCTGTTCCCCATCTCATCGATGCCCTGAAAGATGACGATGCGGTGGTCCGGGAACTCGCGGAGCACAGTCTGTGGGCAATCTGGAACCGGTCAGGCGATCCGAAAATCGACGCCCTCCTCCAGGAGGGGATACACCTGATCCAGAGCAATCGGTTGGACGAGGCGATAGCCACGTTCGACGAGGTGGTGAAAGGCGCGCCCGGGTTCCCTGAGGGGTACAACAGGCGAGCGACAGCCTACTACCTGGCGGGTCAGTACGAGAAATCGATCGCCGATTGCGACGAGGCGATCAGGCGAAATCCGATGCACTTCGGAGCACTCAGCGGCCTGGGGTATAACTATTTCAAACTGGGAAAACCTGAGCGGGCCATCCGATACTTCGAACAGGCGCTCGACATTAATCCCAATAAGCCGAGGATCCGATCGACCCTGATTGAATTAGAGCGCGCCCTGCGCGAAAGGGTCAGGGACTCCATATAGACCAGGGGCGATGATCAAAGTTGTAGCCATAAAAGGCTCGCATTAATGGGACAGGTCAAGTCGCTCTTCTGCCCGCGGTGCGGCCGGACATACGAACCGGCCGGGGCCCGAGAGAGCTGCGAAGGGTGCGGCGCTGTCCTGGAGGTGGCGGTCAACCTGGATGGGCTCGGGCCGGCCGAGCGGGATGCCCTGCTCGCCTCTCCAGAACGAGGTCTCTTCCGATGGTGGCCGTTCCTGCCGCTCAGCGATCGAGCCTGCGTGGTCTCGCTCGGCGAAGGCGACACTCCGCTTCTGCATGCGGGGCGTCTCGGCGAGCGGTTGGGCCTCCAGCGTCTCTACCTGAAGAATGACACCGTCCTGCCGACCGGTTCGCTCAAGGATCGGAGCAACGCCATCGGCGTCTCACGGGCAGTTGAGCTTGGGGTCCCGCTGGTGGCAGTGGTCTCAACAGGGAACGCCGCCGCCTCGGTCGCCGCCTATGCTGCCGCGGCCGGGCTGCGCGCCGTCATCCTGCTGCCCTGCGAGACCGCGCCCGGCAAGATTGCGCAGGCGGCTGCCCACGGGGCCGAGATCGTCGCGGTCAACGCGGACTACGATCTGACCGCGCGGCTGTTTGCCGCCGCGGTCCGAGCGTTCGGGTGGTACGCCTGCCTGTCCAACAATCCACACCGCAACGAGGGCAAGAAGAGTTACGCCTACGAACTGTGGGAGCAGCTTGGCGGAGAGGTGCCGGAGTGGCTCGTCCATCCCACGGCGGGAGGGCTGGGCGTGGTGGCCACCTGGAAGGGGTTTAACGAGCTGTACACCCTTGGCTGGATCGCTCGGCTGCCTCGAATGGTGGCGGCTCAGGCGGCTGCGTGTGCGCCGATCGTCGAGGCGTATCGGGGTGGGTTACCAGACGTTCAGCCGGTGTCGCCGAAAGAGACTGTGGCCGAGAGCATCCGTGTCGGCTATCCCAAGAGCCTGGGCTGGCGCGCCGTCCGAGACATCCGGACATCCGGAGGCACCGCGGTCGCGCTGGAGGAGGCAGAGATCATTGAGGCGCGAGAGCTCCTGGCCCGGCATGCCGGGATCTATGCGGAGCCGGCCGGCGCGATCTCCCTGGCGGCCGCCGCAAGACTCCGACAGGAAGGGATCATCGGCTCACACGATCTTACGATCTGCATGATCACCGGCCACGGCCTGAAGCAACCGGAGCTTCAGGGGGTCCCTGCACCCTTGCCTTCGCCAATCGAGCCGACCTTGGACTCGCTTCGCAAGCGGCTGGAACAGGAGCGGCCGAATGCCCGCTAACTTGCCTAGCCCCGTCATCCTGGTCCACGGCGGCGCTGGGAAGGCGGCACCTGATCTGACTGAGCTGCGACGGGCCGGGGTCCAGAGGGCGGCGCTGGCCGGATGGCAGGTGCTCATCGGAGGTGGCTCCGCCGTGGAGACGGTAGAATGCGCGGTCAGAGTGCTCGAAGATGACCCGGCCTTCAACGCCGGACGCGGGGCCTGCCTGAACCGAGATGGCGAGGTAGAACTCGATGCCTCCATCATGGACGGCAGGACTCTCGCGGCGGGCGCGGTCGGCGCGGTACAGCGGATCGCCAATCCTGTCACGCTCGCGCGCGCGGTGATGGGGGCCGGCAGACATGTCTTGTTCGTGGGAGAGGGAGCGCGGCGCTTCGCAGCAGAGGCGGGGATCGAAGAGTGCGCCCCCGAGGCCCTGATCGCGGAGCGGCAGCGCGCTCGTTGGGCCGCCTCGCGTGAGGCAAAGGCCGGGGCTCTCGGCACCGTCGGGGCGGTCGCCCGTGATCGGGAAGGGCACCTGGCAGCCGCCACCTCGACGGGGGGGCTACCATTCAAGGCCCCAGGCCGAGTGGGCGATTCGGCGCTGATCGGCTGCGGCACCTATGCCGACGATCGACTGGGCGCAGCCTCCTGTACCGGAGACGGTGAGGCGATCATCAAGCTCGTGCTTGCAAAGTCGGCCCTGGACCTTCTGGAGGCGGGCAGGGAGCCGATGGGGACGGCGAAGCATGCCGTCGAACTGTTCACGGCCCGGACCGGGGCCGATGCCGGAATTATCCTTCTTGACCCTCGCGGTCGCATCGGCTATGCGAGGAACACCGCGCAGATGACGTGTGCATTCATTCTGGGCGACGAATCTGCGCCACAGGTCGTAGACTGAGCCGCCAGGACGCATAGGGTATCGGGATGGCCAATCAAAAGGAGGAGCCTTCGTTCGCCCGGTGGGGAGGGAACCCACCACGGCTTTCCCTCGCCTTCTTCTACGGCACCCTGCTCCTTCTCCTCTACCTGACCTATCTCGTCGTGGTTCCCTTTGCGTCCCCGATCCTCTGGGCAGCGGTTCTGGTCGTCATCTTCTACCCCGCTTATCAACGCCTCCTCCGGCTGTTCAGGGGGAGGTCCGGACTCGCGGCCTTCCTATTCACTACGGCGGTGATCCTCGCGGTGATCATCCCGGCCTTCTTCTTCGCGTGGGTGCTGGCGCGTGAGGCGGCAGTCTTCTATCAGGTGGCGGAGCGCTTCTACCGGCAACAGGGACTGGAGGGGATCGCGACGCAGCCGGCGGTTACCGCCGGGCGGGCCCTTTGGGAGCGGGTGAGGTTGCCCTTTGAGCGCTTGGGCTTCGACCTGAATGGGCTGCTATTGGCCGCAATCAACGCCGTGAGCAGTTTCATTGTGGACAACCTGAAAGGGATCGCTAAAAACCTCTTAGACTTCACCATCAATTTCCTGCTCACCACATTCAGCCTCTTCTTCCTGCTCAGGGATGGCGACGCGATCGTCCGCGGCCTCAAGGCCCTCTTGCCGCTCGAACGGAAGCACACCGAACTACTCTTCGCGAAACTCTATACTTCTGTCTCGGCCGTCGTCCACGGAACCCTCTTGACCGCCCTGGCGCAGGGAGCACTCGGAGGGTTGGGGTACTGGTTCTTCGGCGTCCCGTTCCCGGTCTTTCTCGGGATGGCCACCGCGCTTGTATCACTGCTACCGGTTGGCGGGTCGGCGTTGGTTTGGGTCCCGGCGGCCATCTATCTGTTCCTCAAGGGGGGCTGGATTCGTGGGATCCTTCTGCTTGCCTGGTCGGGCCTTGTCGTCGCCACGGCAGATAACATCCTGAAGCCGTCGTTGATGTCGACCGGAACCAACCTGCCGACCTTGTTCCTATTCTTCGGCATGTTGGGCGGCCTCGAGGTGTTCGGGGTGCTCGGGTTCATCCTGGGTCCCGTGCTTCTGGTCATCCTCGCGGCCTTTCTCGACATCTATAAGGAATTCTCGTCGCGTCCGGCCACTGGGATCGGTGACGCTTAAAAGCGCTCAGGGGTCTGCTCATGCGCCCGCCTCAAGCCGAAGCAGGAGCGCTCCCCGGTTCGCGGCCTTGCGCCTCTGGTCTGCCGGAGACGGACTATATCAGGTACGATGACCTGTTGATCAGATTGCTACGGAGTAGGAACGAAGGACCCCAGCGCCCCCTATTAGGAGTGAAGGCAGGCTGACCACGCGGATTTCAGAGCGTGTGAAGGCTATGATGAAGGCTATAATGGCGAGCTGCTAGTGCCGTTCCACTTGTTTCGGCTAATCGCCGATAGGTACCCTACTAAGAACTACCGCTTTCCCCAGCCTCGTTATGTTGCGGTAAATAGTTGGAACGGCACTAGTAGCCACGATGTCCGCCGCGGCGGCCGCCGAATCCACCTCCGCCCCCGCCGCCGCCACCGCGACGAGGGGCCTGTTCTTTCGCCTCGTTGACGGTCAGGGCGCGGCCACCAATCTCTCGACCGTTCAACGCCGTGATGGCGGCCCGGGCATCGTCCTGACTTCCCATTTCCACGAAGGCAAAGCCCCTTGGTCTTCCGGTTTCACGATCGGTGATGATCTTCACATCGGAGACCTCCCGACCCCCCTCCTCGAAGAGCGCGCGGAGCTGGGCTGCGTCTGTGTCAAACGAGAGGTTCCCCACGTATACCCGAGTTCCCATGATCTCGAAGCTCCTTTCGTCCCCTTCCGGCGGATGCCTGACGAGGTGTTATATCGACGCCGGGCGCCACGGCCCCGTCTCCAATGCCTGCCCGCAGTCGCCCGACACACTGCGGGGGACTCAGAACTCCCGTTGATCGCGGCGGGACGCGCGAGCGGCTTGGCGGCGCAGTCTCCGTGCGGCCTCGCGGACCTTTCGGCGACGCTTCTCCCCCGGCTTCTCGTAGTGTGCCCTTCGCTTCAACTCCTTCAAGATGCCATCGCGTAGGACCAGTTTCTTGAAGAGACGGATGGCGGATTCGACTCCGCGGTCGTCCACCTTCACCTCGAGGGGGCGGTGCCGACTTCCGTTGTCGGACCTTGAGCTCCACCTGCCCTCTTCTCTCCCAGTGTCAGAAACCATGATCCCCCTCAGTCAAGGTGTCGTCTTTACCGAGCACGATGCAGGGCCTTACAAACGAAAAAAGCCACGGGACCGTGGTCCTCGCGGCGTTTTCAGGAAACGTGGACGAAGCCGTCAGAACCGAAAACAACCCAGTATAACGGCGCCTATGCATGTTGTCAAGGATATATTCAGGCGATGTTTTTCGAGTCCTCAACCGGTCCTTGCACCCTTTTCGATTCTAATGTATAAGGTATAAGAGGCGTAGAAGCGGGGACACAGGATTGCCGGTCTCGGCGGCAGCCCACCAGAAAGTGGGAGGATACTATGGCGAGTACGGTGAATCGACAATCGGTGAATTTCGCCTTCTACAAGGTTGACCCGGCCTGGCGGCGCCTTCCGAAGGAAGAGCGAGAGGCAAGTAAGAAGGAGTTCGGTGCCACGGTGGAGGAGTGGCGCCAGCGGATGCTGCTCATCCCCTACTCCACGGTCGGGCTGCGCCCCGAGACCGATTTCATGCTCTGGCGGGTCGCTGACTCCCTGGATCTCCTCCAGGAGATGAGTCGAGCGCTTAATAGGACGGCGCTCGGCGCCTATCTGACAACGCCGTACTCCTTTGTGGCCATGACCAAGCGCTCTATCTATGTGGACAAGCATGTCCACCCGGGCCAGGAGGGCCGGCGGGCAGCGATCGTCCCCGGTGAGTACCGCTACCTGTTTGTCTATCCGTTCGTGAAGACCCGGGACTGGTTCCTGCTGCCGATCGAGCAGCGACAGGAGATGATGGACGTTCACATCAAGGTCGGCCATCAGTTTCCGTCGGTCAAGCTCAATACCACCTACTCCTTCGGCCTCGACGACCAGGAGTTCGTGGTGGCGTTTGAGAGCGACAAGCCGGGCGACTTTGTGGATCTCGTCATGGCGCTTCGGGAGACCGAGGGAAGCCGCTTCACCCTTCGCGACACACCGATCATCACCTGCATTCGAAAACCGATTCACGAGACCTTGGACGACCTGGGCTAGAGAGCGAGCGATGCTGGAGTCGCGGCTCGTCCGGATCGGACACAGTCCGGACCCGGACGATGCGTTCATGTTCTACGCCCTCGCCAAGGAGCGATTGGACACCGGCAGGCTTCGGTTCCAACACCTCCTCGAAGGGATCGAGACCCTGAACGGCTGGGCGTTGGAAGGCAGACTCGAGGTGACGGCCATTTCGGCCCACGCCTATGCGTACGTGTCGGACCGCTACCTCCTCCTGCCCCACGGCGCGAGTGTCGGTCGGAACTATGGTCCGATCGTCGTGGCGAGACACGGGTTCGACCCCTCCGAGCTTCGCCATAAGCGAATTGCCGTCCCCGGGAAGCTGACCACTGCATTCCTCGCGTTGCGCCTCTGCCTGGGCGAGTTCGACGCTCTGGAGGTCCCCTTTGACCGGATCTTCGACTCGATCGAGCAGGGAAAGGCCGAGGCGGGCCTAGTCATCCATGAGGGACAGTTGACGTATAGCGGTCGCGGTTTCGCGAGATTGCTGGATCTCGGAACCTGGTGGCAAGAGACAACCGGACTGCCGCTGCCGCTCGGGGCCAACGTCATTCGCAAGGATATGGGTGAGCCAATCTGTTTGGAGGTCTCTCGACTGCTTCGGACCAGCATCGACTATGGGCTGGCCCACCGCGAGGAGGCCCTACGGTACGCCATGGAGTTCGGGCGCGGGGTGGACACTTCGCTTGCCGATCGGTTCGTCGGGATGTACGTCAACGACGACACCCGCGCATGGAACCCGGAGAGCAGACTGGGGCTCGAGCGGCTCCTGGACATGGCGTGGGAGCGGCGATTGATCCCGAAACGGGTCCGCCCGGAGTTTCTTTCCGGCTAAACGTCCCGCCTGCTGCATTTCAATATTTCCTCGATTCGATAGATCACGCGCCAGATGTATCGCCGCGCCGTCCCAGTGACCTGTCGGACAGAAGGTTCTCTCCCTTCCACGCTCCCCTCTCCATTGTTCACTTGACGTGCCTCTTTTTTCTTGACAATGCTTTATCGTATGTTACTGTCTGTCACTTTGAATTTCTCTCTGTAAATGTAGAGAACGACAGCATTTTATACTGCTTAACAGTATTTAACGATAGATTCATATTGTTTGATATCTTTAAGTAATAAAAGATGCTGGTTACCTTTAAAAGATATTAAATATTACCAAACTCTGACAAGATCTGGCACACTCTGTTCCTTGTTGAAACACAGCGTTGCCAGCCATCCCCGGCGCTCCATGCCGGACGCCGGGCCATCTGGAAGGAGGCGAGGACCATGATCGGCGCGAATGGAAACGGCACGAACCTGGATCGAGTTAAGGAAGTGCACGAGTACATTGAGAAACAGCGACAGCGGCGACAAAGCAACAAAGTCCTCCATGCCCACCCCTCCCCACTCTTTTGGTCCGATCGCGATGTCCCTGTGAAGGAGGTGATGATCCGGCGGAAATTGGCGAGCCCTGCCATCTCAAAGCGGATCAACCTGTATGTGGGCACCCCCTACTGCCTCCCCACCAACCCCGACCGGTGCGGCTTCTGCCTGTTCCCAAGCGAGGTCTTCATGGGACAGCACCAGTTAGAGAAATATCTCAAGTATCTCGAGTGGGAAGGGCGGCGCTATCAGGAGTTCTTCGATGGCGATGAGCTGGCCAGCATCTATTTCGGCGGGGGGACCTCAAACCTCTATAGGCCCGATACGTACGCGAGACTTCTGGAGATCGTGAGGGGGGTCTTTCCGCACATCCCGCCAGACATCGAGATCACCTTGGAAGGGATTCCTCAGCTCTTCACCCGGGAAAAACTAGTCGCGATGAAAACAGCGGGGTTCAACCGGATCAGCATGGGGGTGCAGCAGCTCGACGACGAGATGATCAAGCTGAGCGGCCGAAAGCAGAAGGCCAAGCATGTCTTCCAGACACTCGAGTGGTGCCAGGAGCTGGGACTTCGAAGCAGCGTCGATCTCATCTTCGGTTGGCCACGGCAGACGGTCGATCACATGCTGAAGGACCTGGATGCGATCGTCCGAACAGGTGTCCGCCACCTCACGCACTATGAACTGAACGTGGCCGGTCGGACCGATTTCGCACGCAATCACCGAGATGAGCTCCCGTCGATCGACCAGAACCTCGAGATGTACCGGGTCTCCAAGCAGTTCCTGGAGAGCCACGGGTATCAACAGGCGACGACGTACGACTGGGAGAAGCCGGCTGACGATCGGCCAAGCGAGTACCAGTATGAAGACCAGATGCGGAAGTTCTTCACTCAAGACGAGACACAACGGACCGTCGGGTACGACATGTGGGGATGGGGGTTTGCCGGTGTCTCTTATTTCTTCGGGACCCCCGATTCTCCCGGCTGGGTGTATATGAACTCCACAAGGGCCAACGACTATTTCGCGGCGATTGACGAGAGCCGTTTCCCGGTCGAACGCGGCTTTCACTACGAGCAGAAAGATTTGCGCTTGACCTGGATGTTTCAGACCCTGCAGGCGATGGAGGCCGACGCCGGGGCGTACAGGTCGATCTTCGGGGTGGATCTGCTCGATGAATACGAGCCGATCTGGCAGGCGCTGTCCGAGAGAGGGTGGGCGGAGATCACCCCCCAGAAGGTGACGCTCGTTGGGGATGGCGTGTTCTACACGCCGTTAATCCAGGGCCTCCTCGCACACGACAGGATGGAGGAAATCCGAAAGTCCAGGTCCACGGGGTCGGCCCTCTTGGAGGCGGAGCCAAAGCCCCAGCAGGCACCCGGCACAACCGCGCCTTTGGAGATCGTGCAGGTTGCGAGCGAGGATCTGGCGGCGAAGTCGGTAGATTCGGTGGCCACACAGGCCCTTGCGTCTCCATTGGTCGATACGAAAGGCGAGACGCGCCTGGAAGAGGAAACGTTCCTGGAGAACACGCAGGATGGGGTGGAGCTTGCCCTCCATAGAGTACAGGGTGAGATCCGTCACGACCCGCCCGTCCTTCTCACCCACGGAACCTTCTCGAACGCACAGGTCTGCAGGCTGCTGGCCCGCTACCTGGCGCGAGAGGGTTTCGATTGCTGGATTCTAGACTTGCGAGGCCATGGCCAGAGCAAGTCGGGACCGGTTCATCCTGACTTCGAACGCTTTGGTTTCTTCGATGTCCCGACGGCCTTGGACGCAGTCCGGCGGAGAACTCGACGAGAAAACGTCTTCTGGGTCGGACATAGCGGCGGCGGGCTCGCGCTCCTGATGCATCTCGCGCGGTACCCCGAGGCCTCTGGACAGATCAGGGGCATCGTGACCCTGGCAAGTCAGGCGACCGACGCGGGCGCCACCTGGAGCGGAAGGACAAAGATCATCCTGGGTGCACTGGCGACGAACGCCTTAGGCCGGGCCCCCGGGAAGATGCTGGGGCTCGGGCCTCAGGACGAATTCCGTGGCGTGATGAACCAATGGTTTCGATGGAACTGGAGCGGCCGGTGGACCGGCAAGGACGGCTTTGACTACCTGCAGGCTCTCGAGCGGATTGAGGTACCGGCCCTCTGCTTGGCCGGAGGGGGAGATCGGTTTATTGCCCCCCATCAAGGCTGTCGCCGGCTGTACAATGCCTTGGGAAGCCTCGACAAGCGAATGGCGTTCTGCGCCAAATCCGAAGGGTATGCGGAGGATTACAGCCACGCACGGATCATCGCCAGCCGGAGGGCACAGCAAGAAATCTGGCCCATCATCTCGGAGTGGCTCCTCAAGCGTGCGTAGCGTCGGTCACGAAGGCTCTTGCTTGGGCTGAAGTCCAGAGGAGCCGCGGCGAATCTCAAGCCGGGTGGCCTCTTGTGGAAGCAGGCCTCTGAGGCGGTCGCTCGAGGAGCATTCTTGGCCGTCCTGTCTGGGTCCGGGAGCTTTTTCCAGGATCTTGGCCGGGGACCGCTTCGGAGAAGGGCTTACCATCGACACCCGAAGGGCGTCAACGCGACCCTAGTGCCGTTCCAACTATTTACGCCAAAATGGTGAGGCTAGGGAAAGCGATGGTTCTTAGCAGAGCTGCTGTCGGCGATTAGCCGCAACAAGTTGGAACGGCACTAGATCTTTTCGAGCAGTTCCATCCCCTCTCCCACGATTGCCATAACGTCGCGGTACTGGAACGGCTTATTCAACACCAGATCAATTCCAGCTTCCTTCAGCTTCGCCCGGTCAAGGGTGATCCCCCACCCGGTGACGAGGGCAACGGGGGTCCTGGGCGCGATCGCCTTGATAGCCGCCGCGACCTCCCATCCTGAGAACTCCGGCATCCCAAGGTCAGTGAGGACGAGATCGAAGGCGCCCTGGCGGAACAGGCGGAGTCCTTCGCGGCCGCTCGAAGCCGGGACCACGGTGTGGCCTTCCGCCCGGAGGATATCGGAGAGGAGGTCACGGACCACTCCATCGTCGTCAACGATCAGGATGCGCCCGGGCTTCGCGGACGGCACCGTCTTTGGTTGAGGGACAGGGCGGAGTTTGGACGGGATCGGTAGTCGGATCAGCATGGTGGTGCCCTGCCCGGGATGGCTGTTCACGTTGATCTCGCCCTTGTGGGCCTTGATGATTCCATAGGACACGCTCAGCCCGAGCCCTGTCCCCTTGACACCCTTGGTCGTGAAGAAGGGATCGAAGACCCTGGCCCGCACGTCCTCACTCATTCCGATCCCCGTATCGGACACGCTAGCGCTGACCCACTCCTCTCCCTCTTCAGTCGTGAAGGTGAGCCTTCCCCCTTTTGGCATCGCCTCCACTGCATTGAAGATGATATTCGTCAGTACCTCTCGGAGTTCCGAGATATTCCCCATCACGGGGGAGATCGTCCCAAGGTCGGTTGTCACCTCGATGGTCGCGCCGGCAAGGTTCGACTCATCCTTCCACCTGGCCTCGGTGATGGCCAGGGCATCCTTGATGGCCTGGTTGAGGTCCACCGGGAAGAAATCTTCCTCCCGTCGTCTCCGGGTGAAGTGTTGCAGTCGGCGGACAGTATTGGCCCCGTCCAGGGCCGCCTTTTCGATCGCCTCGAGGCCTCGTCGTATCTCGTCGCCCCGGACGCCCCGGTGCAGGAGCTGGGCACGCCCAAGGATCGCGCCCAAGATGTTGTTGAAGTCGTGAGCCACCCCAGATGCCATCTCGCCCAGCGCGCGGAGTCGTTCGGTGCGGATGAGCTGCTCCGCGAGTTGCTTCCGTTCCCTGATATCTCGCGCGATCCCCTGCCAGCCGATCACCTGACCCGCAGCATCCCGAATAGTCACCGTCCCGATCTCGACCGGGACGACGCCGGAGCCGTCCTTCTTCAGCATATCCAGCTCATAGAGGCGGAATGGGTCTTCTCCCCTCACCGCTCTGGCAAAGATCTCCTGAGCCCGGCGCTGGCTCGGGGGGGTCAGAATGTCGGTGGAGTAACGACCCTGAAGCTCCTCGGGAGTGTAGCCGAGCATCTCTTCCACCTTCGGATTCACATAGGTGAACCGGCCCTCGGGGTCCAGGGCGTAGATGACGTCGCGGACGTGCTCGGCCAGCAGCCGGTATTTCTCCTCCGAGGCCTTGACCGCCTCCGCCTGGGCTTGAACCGCCCGAAAGAGCTCCGCGTTCTCGATGGCGATGGCAGCCTGGCGGGCGATACCATTCACCAGACTTACCTCCTCCCTGGTGAAGCGGTGTTCGCTTGTCCACCAGATGACGTAGAGCCCCCCGATGATCTTGTCCTTCGCCAGCATCGGAACAAACAGCGCTGATCTATGCGCAAACGAGCGAAACACCGGGTGATTGAGCCTGCTGTCGCTGTCGGGATTGTTAGTATGAACCGCGGTTTTTGCTGCAAACGCCTCCTCGACGAATCGAAATCCCGCGATGGGGAGCGGCGTCCGTATAAACGCTTCCAGGAGGTCTTTCGGCAGACGGTACCCTGCAAATGGGATGAGACACCCTCCGTCCGCATCCACCAGGTAGGCGCCTGCGGTATCAGCCCCGACGACGTGGGCGACCGCTCGCGCGATCCGCCGGACGGTCTCCTGCAGATCAAGTGTGGAATTGACGGAGTCGCTGACCTCCAGCAGCGTCTGGGTTTCGCTCAATCTGGTCTGGGTCTCACCGATCAGACGGGCGTTCTCAAGCGCGATGCTGAGCTGTCCCGCGACGGTCTGGAGCAACAGCAGCTCAATGCTCGAGAAAGATGCTGGGTCCTCCTTGGCCAGGTTCAGCACGCCGATTTGCTGATCCTGTACGACGAGAGGGACGCATGCATGGGAGGCGGCCGCTCGCCCCGAAAGGGCCGGTTGGGGGCAGTGATCGATGACACTACACCGGGGAAGTGGATCTTCGACAGCAAAGGAACTGAGGCAGGGACAGTTGGGGCGGGTCAGCGAGCCAGCGGATACTGGCTCCTCATGCGCTGCATGTCGCACCGCGGCAAGGTACACCGTGCGATCCGGAGACACACGGACCGCAGGCCAGACCACGTCGCCAGGCGGATCCTGGGAGAGGTAGATCCACCCGAGGATCCCCTCATCAATCGCAGACAGGAGCTCCCGCAGGGCGGTATCCAAGAGCTGGTCGAGGGCAGACGACTGGGCCGCCGCCGAGACGGCCATTACCGCCGACAGGCTTCTGCCGGTCAGTCGTTCTACTGTATCCGCTCGAATCGCTTGCCTCAAGCTTGCACCCTATAACCGCGGGGCAAACACCATAACAGAAAAGACCGCTCGGAGCAACGGGAAACCATCGACTGGTCGCAATCGTTAGACCCGCTCCGCTACGAGGCGGCCCTCCCGCATGACCGGCACGACGTCGGTCAGATCCACCTGTGCGCAGATCTCGAGGTCCGCCCCAAACCCTTTCCGGGTGATGCCGCGTCCCCATTCGCAGCCTTGGAGCACCTCGAGAAGGTCTCCTCGGTTTGTTGAATAGAGCAGGTGCGCTGCCCTGGCGGCATCGCTGAGCTCAAGGGAGCGATCGGAGATGCGGGAAAGGCGATCGATCAACATCCCGCCCCCAACAGCATCTTCAAAGCAGAAGTGGCCGTTTCGGCCCGCGCAGACGATCAGGACGTCGAGGCCGGCACGTCGCAGCCAGCGAGCACTAGCGGACACGTTCAGGAAGGCGCACGCGATCACCTCCCGAGCGCCCTCGATCGCTCGAAACGCGCGCGTTCCGTTGGTCGTGGTGAGAACGACGATCTTCCCCTCGATCCGTTCCCGTGCGTATTCGCCTGGGGAATTGCCGAGGTCTACCCCTGCCATCTTGGCGGCCGCCCGTTCCCCCCCAAGCAGGACGCCGTCGCCGAGCGTCAGCGCCATGGCCCTGGCCTCGCGCAACGTTCGGACAGGGACGATGCCGGCACAACCATGGTGCAACGCGATGGTGATCGTGGTGGAAGCCCTGATGACGTCGATCACCACGGCCGCTCGTCCGGCCGCCGAGCGTCGGCCCAGATCCCGCCGGCTCAACGCAATGTCCACTCTCACGCTGGCACCCCTCGGTCCGGCAGCCCCAGTAGCCGCGGAATCTCAGCCAGGGAAGCGATCAGGTGGTCAGCGTTGCGCGAGAAAGGCTGGAGGGGGTTACACAGCAATACGGTCCGGACGCCCGCGCGACGGCCGGCCAGCATGTCAAATTCGAAGTCGCCGACGAACAGCGCCTCGTGGGCTGCCACCGCCAGTCGCTGACACGCCAGCAGGATCGGGTCGGGCGCGGGCTTTGGCGGGGCATCCTCCCGGGTCACGATCGCCGAGAAGGGGAGGCGCAGCCGCGCCTGGATGAGATCAACGCTCTTGCGGCTATTGCGGGTGACCAAGCCGAGGCGCACCCCATAGTGATCGAGCTGACGAAGGAGCGGAACGATGCCGTCCAGAGGCTGACACCGGGTTGCCGCTCCTGTCTCGTGGTGCTCGAGGATCGCCTCCGCCCGGACGCGCTCCGCGCCGGAGAGCCCCTGGATTCGTTCGAGGATGAACCCCTCCGTCGAGCCGAAGATCTCCTGCTTGATAGCCATGAAGTCAAGGCATTGCGCGACCACCACACCATCCAAATCAAACAGCGCACCCCTGATCGCCACACTCGTCATTGGGTCTATGTCCCCGCCCCACCTTTCAATATGCTGTGCCAACCCGGTGCTGTGGTTGATCCGCCAAGTCGCGCTGGGATGTTGGATGTGACGTCGGAACCTGGAATTTCGAAGCCGGAACTCGGGACATTCATTGGTGTCAGTGCGCAGCCTTCAGCCATTACGTATAGTCGATGATCTTCGACAAGACAAGAAGATTTGGCCCGAATGCCGTTGACATCCCTTCGGATACCTGCTATGAACAGGCGGCTCCACCCGCTTGTGGAGGAACGAAGCTGGTCGATGCCTGCTAAATTCTCCCCCGATCAGAAGCGAACCATCGCGGCCCTGAGCACCTCCATTGCGATCCGGATGCTCGGGATCTTTCTGGTTCTTCCAGTGTTCACGCTGTACGGGGAGCAATTTACCAACTCCAAACCGCTGATTGGCCTTGCCTTCGGTGCCTATGGTCTGACCAATGCCCTGCTCCAGATCCCGTTCGGCCGTCTGTCGGATCGGTTCGGGCGGAAACCGCTCCTGCTGATCGGTCTGGCGCTTCACAGCGTTGGGTCGATTCTCGCCGCCATCCCTACCAACATCTTCGCTCTCATTACCGCTCGACTGATTCAGGGGGCGGGCGCCATTAGCTCCGTGGCCTTCGCCCTGGTGGCCGATTCGGTAGAGGAGGGGAGCCGTGCCACCGCGATGGCCTTCCTCGGAATCCCGATCGGCCTCTCCTTCGTCGGCGGCATATTGGCCGGGCCGGCCATCGCCAGCGTCGCCGGGTATGCATCGCTTTTCTGGCTTTCCGGTCTCCTCAGCGCGCTCGCCACCATCTACCTGGCCGTCGCTGTGACGGAGCCAGAAAGAGACCGGCTGAAATCCGCAGCGGCTGCCGACCGACCCTCGGTCGCGGCGATCCTCAAGATCGGCGACATCCTCAAACTGGACGCCTGCGGGTTCGTCATGTCGTTCTTCATGAGCAGTTTCTTCTTCCATTTTCCATTGCTGGCTCGACGCTACCTCCCGCTAGGAAGTTACTACGTCTTGCTGGGCCCCATGGTCATCATGGCAGCGGTGGTCATGTTTTGCGCATCGGGGGCGGCCGATCGGGGCTGGGCGAAGGCGACAGGGGTCGCGGCATTTGCGGTCCTATCCATCAGCGGGTTACTCCTCTTTCGCAGCGCTGACTGGGGCCTTCAGGCCCATCCGCTTCTGGCGCTCACCATCGCGGGCATCCTCTTTTTCGCGGGTTTCTCCAGTCTCGAGCCGATCCTCCCCAGCCTCGTCACTAAGGTTTCACCCAAGGCTGTGTACGGGACAGCCCTGGGAACATTCAATACGCTGCAGTTCCTCGGCAGCTTCGCCGGCGGCGCAGCCGCGGGGATTCTCGGCGCCCTGGGAAATCACTTCATGCTGGGCGGCCTGTTGGTTGCCGCCGCCCTTGGCGTGTTGCTGATGGCCCAGCTCAAGACGGCTTGAACACGCCGCCACGCCCGGCCACACTCAGATCTCACGGATGAACTTCCGGATGGCGGCATTGACCCGCTGGGGCGACTCAAGGGTCACCATATGGCCGGCTTTCTCGATCACTTCCAGCGTTGATCCAGGCATCTCCTTGTGCAGTCGCTTTGAGTGGCGCACCGGCGTGATCAGGTCCTCATCGCCGCAAAGGATGAGGGTCGGCAGACTGAGCCCTTTGAGGCGCCCCCTGAAGTCGTACGTCCGGCAGGCGGCGAAATCGCCCAAGACCGTCTCCAGGCTGCACCGTCGCACATCGCCCCTCGCGATGGCCAGCGCCTCCCCTGTGACCTGAGACGAGAAGAACATCCCCTTGAACTTGTGAGGCATCACGGCAACGGCCCACAGGAGGATGTCGGGGGTCAGCGCCAGCGCGTCGAGGTAGGCCGAGGTCCCAACGAGGATCAAGCCCTTCAGCAGCTCCGGATAGGCCAAGGCCACCTGGAGCGCGACAGCACCACCCATCGAGTGTCCCGCCAGAAACACCCTGCGTCTTCCACTTCGCTGAATCACCCTCCTCACCGTCGCAGCGTATCCCTCGATGGAAGGTTCACCCGCCGGATCGGACCCACCGCGGCCCGGAAGATCTGGGGCCACCATCTCATACTCGCGAGAAAGCCCATCTACCTGATACCGCCAGGAATCGGCGCTGCAGCCGCTGCCGTGGACCAGGACAAGCCGCTCCCGTCGAAGCGGCCACCGCTTGCCGGCTATCACGCAGGCCACGGTCAGGCCATCGATCCTGAGAGGTTGTCGTTTAAGCGGTCTAAGAGGTTGGATGGGCATTTTCCGATGGGATTATTGCAGAAAAAACCTCAAGGGGAAGAGCAGAACGATGGGCGGAGCAAGCGAAGAGATTGATCCGATGGCAGCCGAACCGAGCGGCGCGAGAATCAGACTACGTCGCCATGTTCATCAGCCGATGGGACGGAACTCGGGAGAGACTCACGCCCCCGGCGGGTCCCAAGTCCAGACCTTACAGGATCGAGGGCCTTACGATGCGAGCGCCTCCGCCAGACGGTCCTGGTCGAATCCAACAATTCGCTGTCCGTCAATCACGGTGACAGGAACGCTGTTGAACCCCATCCGCTTCAACTCGTCCAGCGCGACCTGATCCTCGCGAACGTTCTTTTCGGTGAAGGGGATCTGTCGTTGTGAAAGCCACGCTTTCACCTGGTAGCAGGACCCTCACCCGGTAGCACTGTAGACAATTACTTCCTTCAACATCTGTTCCCTCCGTGGTCGAACACGCTAGGAGATACACGCGAGTCTACGGGGCGCGATGGGCAAAGTCAAGCGAACTGTGGTCAAGGGACGAACCCTTCTTCGCTCTCCTGCTTGACTGTTTGACGAATCTCCCGACCCTTGCGAAGATAACAGGCGCGACAGACATTCCGGACGATATCCGACGTCGGCCCCTCGGCGAGGAGATAGGTTTCCAAGGGCTTGGTCGCCTTGCCACAGATCACGCAGTGACGAAGAGTCTCCTTCATTACCCCTTCCGGTGGTCTTCAGACCCACGTCGCTACCCGGTATCACACACGACCCTTCCACTTGTATGGGCCGTCAACACGAAGCTTACCCGAACCGCCCGATGACGTCAACCGGCGACCACCAACACACATGGAAGCCCCTCTGGCGCAGCCCTGATTGTATTGCGCTGAGTAGACTCACTCGACGTTGCCGGGACTTCTTGCACGAGCAGACGCAGTACGGGCTGGGATTTCCCTTGACATCGTTCTTTCTGTCCGTTTAAATCATCACTGTCGGTCTGCCTATCGAAGTGGGGCTGTGGCGCAGTTGGGAGCGCGCCTGACTGGCAGTCAGGAGGCCACGGGTTCGAATCCCGTCAGCTCCACCAATTTCTTGAACTAGTGCCGTTCCAACTATTTACGCCTAGAAGGTAACGCTGGGGAAAGCGATAGTTCTTGGCACAACACCTGTCGACAGTTAGTGCCGTTCCAACCGTTTGGGCAAAAGAATATTTGTTGGCGATTAGGCGAGAAGAGTTGGAACGGCACTAGCCGCAACAAGTTGGAACGGCACTAGTAGCCGAGAGATCAGATTTCCCCCGGGATCGGCTGCGCACAGACCCGCTGAGCTACCGCCTTCTCGATCTAGGGAATCCCACCATGAACCCCGACTCGTTCAGCGAGCCATCTTTACCGCTGTTGGCACGCCTTCCGTGGCAATACAGCATCCGCCCCCCTAGGGAAGGCCCCCGAACGTTTCCCCTGAGTCGCAATCACCCTTAGCCTGAGTCTTGACGAGCAGTCGGGCCAATCCCCTGCCTCACGCCGGATCGCAGTCCTCCTATGATCACCGCCATGGCGGGGGGGTGAAGCGGGACGGGTGTTCCCTCAAGATCACACGTTACAGGAGAAGGACATCGAGGAGGGTGAAGCAGAACAGGGCGATACTGAGGATACCGTTTGCGGTGAAGAAGGCAGCGTCGAGCCGCTTCAGTCCGTATCGGATGAGGAGGAGATGCTCGTACAGGAGGAGGACGGATGCGAGGATAACGCCCGTAAGGTAAAAGTAGCGCAGACCCGAGAGGGGGATCAGGAGGAAGAAGAGCACGAGCGTCAACGCATGGAGAACTCGGGAGACGGCCATGCCGGCAGCGGCTCCGAACCGGGCCGGAATCGAGGTGAGCCCGGTGGTCCGATCATAGTCGATGTCGGCCAGCGCGTAGAGGATATCGAACCCGGCCACCCAGAGGAGGACGGCCAAGCCGAGCACCGCGGGGGTTGTCTCCACCCGACCTGTTACGGCGATCCACGCGCCAAGAGGGGCCATCGCCAGGGCAAGCCCCAGGATCAGGTGAGAGAGAAAGGTGAACCGCTTGGTATAAGGGTACACAATCACAATCGCTATCGCGAACGGGGCCAACTTCAGACAGAGGGGATTGAGGCGGGAGGCTGCGAACAGGAAGAGCGCAAAGGAGCTGACGGCGAACACGGTGACCTCACCGCGCCCGACCAGTCCCTTCGGCAAGGCCCGGTCCCGCGTTCTGGGATTATGGGCGTCGAACTCCTGGTCCGCGAGACGATTGATGGCCATCGCCCCGGTCCTCGCACCGATCATGGCCAGCAGAATCCACAGCAGGGTTGGAACGGACGGAATCCCACGGGCCGCCAGGACTGCGCCCATAAACGCGAAGGGAAGGGCGAAGACCGTGTGCGAGAACTTCACTAGGTCGAGGAACAGGACTGTCTTGCGGATGGCCAGCCGGAGGAGCTTCACCCCGACTTCCTTCCCACGTGAAGCGTCACGATCCCGCCGGTCAAGGCGTGGAATTGGATGTCGCGGAAGCCAACCTCCTCCATCAGTCTGACCAGTTCCCGCGGGGACGGAAAGCGGGAGACAGAAGCCGGAAGATAACTGTAGGCATCGCGGTCCCCCGAGATCAGACCGCCCAGCCACGGGAGCACCCGATGGAAATAGAAGTGGTAGAGTCGCCCGAAGAGTGGCCCCTGTGGCGTCGCGAACTCCAGGATGATCCCGCGGCCCCCGGGTCGCAGCACTCTATTCAGCTCTGCCAGCCCCTGCTTTCGATCCATCACATTGCGAATGCCGAAGGCGATGGTGGCCGCATCGAACGTGTCGGCATTAAATGGGAGGGCCTCTGCGGAGGCGGCGTGCAGTTGGATTCGGTGTGCCAGGCCGAGCCGGGCGACCTTGTCCGCGCCCAAACGCAGCATCGGCAGACAGAAGTCCACCCCGACAATGGATTTGGCCGAGGGGAATTGCTTGGCCAACTGGAGGGCCACGTCAGCGGTCCCGGTGCAGATATCCAGCGCCAGCCCGCCCGGAGGCAGTTCCGCGTGAGCAACCGCCCGCCGTCGCCAGTAGCGGTCCCGGCCAGCACTCAGGAGGCGGTTCAGGAGGTCGTAGCGGGGCGCGATCCCGGCAAACATCCGGCGGATGGCGTCCCTGTGTCCTCCCCCATCCGCCTCCATGCGATACGCCCTTCCGCCACGAGGTCGTTTAACCGGAAGGGTAGTGGCTCGCCCCAAGGTTCAGGGCCGCCGTGACGTCTAGAGCCTGCCGACGCTCTTCGAGGCGGGTGTAAAAATCCATCACCTTTCGGACGTATTGGTCTGTGTCCTGGAACCCGGACTTGCGGGCCGTATCGCCGTAATAGTAAACCATTAACGACGTCCTCATATCGTCCCGGTTTTGAACCAGGTTGGCCTTCAGATATTTCAGGGCCGTTTCCAGGTTCAGGTGAACGTCGTACAGGTCGTCGGGTCGGCTTACCGCGCCGGGATTGAACGCCCTGGCGGTGGCGAACATCAGTTGACCCAGGCCCCTGGCGTTCTTTGGAGACTTGGCCACCACCCTGAAGGAAGACTCGACGGCGACCACTGAGAACAGAAGGTCAGGGTTCACCTCGTGCTCCGCCGCGAGGCTCGTGATCTTGGCGATCAGGTAGCGACGCAAGTGGGGGTCGTCTCTGACCGCATCATACTCTCTCATCACACTGTCGTAGACGGGGTCGTAGCCGTCCGCGTCGGCCAGTTGCAACCGCCCGTGCAGCGCTAAGGTAGAGGCGCCCAGAGCCAGGGCGGCAACAGCGAGGAGCGCGATCCAGGTCTGATATCGACGCCGTACCTTCTCGGGCAGCCGAAGAAGCTGTCTCTGTGGAATCACGTGCACAGTCTCGTACATCTTATGCCCTCCTTCATTGAACGGGAGGCCCCAGACCCACCGGACCTTCCCTCTTCTAACTCAGGCAGGGGGTTGAATGAATCTCGCGGACAAGTGGCAAAAAAGAATAACCCCCTGGTGTTTTGCTCCAGAGGGCCCGACGTTCCGGTCTTTCCTCCGCAATGACCTTGACGACACAACCACTATCAGGGGAACATCTGAAGCGCCTCCGTGTTCTTACCCTACCGGACCCTCTGGATGGTGCGAAGAATTGCATCACGATAACGCTACGAGAGAATCATGGGTGTCTTTGCAACACCTTCACCCTCCTTGTTGTTTGAACCAATGTTCAGTTCGGAGAGAGCCTCAAGCGCTGGCCGCCCTGCACATCCTCCGAGGAAGACGGAAGAAGCTTCACGCGATCTCCTTCTCGGAAGACTGTTGCTTCCTTGATCCCATTGAGCGTAGCAACCTGCCACGCCAAATGCTGATCGCCCAGGACATCCCTGGCCACGCTGCTTGGAGTCTCCCCACCCTTGGCGGCATAGATCCTCAGGCGCCGATTATCCTGCTTCGCCCCGTACACCAAGCCCGCAAGGCGCGCTTTGTATTCGTTCGCCTTCACCTCGAGGCTGCCGCCCCCCTGCGCGTTCAGGATGGTGGCTATGGTCTCGGCCTTCACAATGCGATCGGTCGTCTCCGGATGAGTCCCCTGAAACCCATGATAGCCGAGTGCCTCCAGTCGCTCCTTCAGCTTCATCGCCCTGAGAAAAGCCACCATCTCCAGCGGATCATACCCGGTGCGATAGGCCGCGCGGAGCCCCAACTCATCTGCCTCTAGTTCCGCCTCGCGGCCATATCCGAGCAGGATGTGATCGGAGATGGCACCCGAGACCCTCGCCCAATTCCCGGCATTCTCGCGGCCGCCAGGGCTAAGGGCCATGAGACCAAGCGACAGGATCTGAGCACCGAGCGCCTTGGTAAGCTGCTTGGCTGCGTGGCGGGCGCTGGCATGGCCGATCTCATGACCGAGGACCCCGGCGAGCTGGGCCTCGCTGTTCAGCATCGCCAGCATCCCCCGGGTGACATAGATGTAGCCACCAGGTAGGGCCATGGCGTTCACCTCGGGGACGTCAACGATCTTGAAGCTGTAGCGGAAACTGGTCGGGCCAATGCCTTCGAGCAATCGCTGGCCGATCGATTCCACATACGCCTGTAGCTCCTGATCGCGGTAGCGTCCAAATCGCCTGAGGATCTCTTCATCGGCCTTCTTGCCGATCTCGTTCTCCTCGGCTTCAGAGATGATGGTGAATCCTGACGCGCGACGAGGGATGGGAAGCCCAACCAGGGCTGCCACGGCAAGCAAAAGGAACGTGCGCCGCGCGATTCTGCAACCAAATTCCATGTTCCAGATCCTCTGCCCGCTGACCTATCGAAGGCGTGACTCCACTGCCTTGATGTTCTGCCTGGCCTTTTCCGCCAGTTGGCCCTTTGGCAGATATTTTAGGTACAGCTTGTACTCTCTCAGCGCCTTGCGGTAGAGCGCCTTATCGTCCACGCCCAGCTTCGCCTTTGTGTGGTAGGATAGCCCCAGATGGTAGTGTGCATCGGCAAAGTCATCCTTCAGCTTCACCGCCTGCTCGTACTCGGCAATCGCCTGGTCCAGATCGGAAAACATCCGTTCATGATAAAAGATTCCGAGCTCGTAATGCGCCTCGGCTGCGGTCGTCCGATCAGCAGGCAGCTTCCGCTCTACTGCTGGCGTTTTTCGCTCAACGCCAAGCGCCGACCCTGTGAGAGTCAGCAGAACCAGCCCCACAACGGGACCTCGGAGACGCCACCACCCATACCTTCTCATGGGTCCGCTCAGTACCATCGTGGCGACAGTCCCCCTCTCCGAGCGAGATTCGCCGTCCACAGCCTCCCATCTACCTCACACGCCAAGAGGCTCGATCTGACTACGCGGCTTTGCGCCTCAGGCTTCGCTTGCTCCGCGGCGACGTTGCGCGCAAAGTTCGCTGGCGCAGGCCGACACCCGCCTGACGCGCTCTTATCGCAGCGCCTTCCTGGATCGTTCGGATTTCGTCGTCGCTGAACCCGGTGAACCGTGTGCCGCCAAACCAACTAATCGAATTACCCATCCTCTGGTCGCTCACCTCCCTTCGCAAAAAAGCACCGGAGCTCTGGGGGCCAGAAGCATACGGTGCCAGCGTGAAACCGATTCCAAGCCAGGGATCTGACCTGGCAAATTGCTGAAGAGAATATGTGGCCCGATTGTCCCTTCCAGGGGAACGTGTGCCCGATCGAGAACGCTATTCCTCCCTCAAACTGACGGGGTATGGTACCTGTTCGACCGGTGAGCCGCTCGCCTCTACTCTAAGTAGGTTAGCTTACCAGCCTTTACTCTGAATGTCAAGAAATTACGCAGCGCGTCGTCAAAGGTAGCGTCGAATGAGATCGACTTCACGAGGGACGGTTTCGGCATAGCGTCACAGATCAAATGACGAGAATAGAGGTAAGACAGGGTCAATCATGACATGGGAGTCGGCGTTGTGAGGGCACCCACCGTGCCAACTCTCAGCGGTGACATGCTGGAGCCGGCGGGGGGACTTGAACCCTCGACCTGCTGATTACGAATCAGCTGCTCTGCCAACTGAGCTACGCCGGCGGCTAGGCGGGGTTACTATAGCTAAGGGCCTCTGGGCTGTCAAGGCACGGCGACCTTTTCTTTTTCAATCGGGACCAGTATAATACGCCTACTTTGAAGCCACAACCGATGCGGAGGGAGATGCAACGCGATCTGAGCGAACAGCGAGTCGCCCACACTCAGGAGCTTCCTCAGGGCTCCTCGAAAAAGTTCATCCTCACCTGCAACGGTCAACGGGTGGAGGGATTCGTCGTCAACTATCGCGGAAGCTTCCATGCCTACGTGAACCGCTGCTGCCATATACCGATGCCAATGGACTGGTTCGAGAACCAGTTCTTGTCAGAAGATGCCCGCTTCATCATATGTGCCACCCACGGCGCGACGTATGATCCGGCCACCGGCGAATGCGTGGCTGGGCCATGTCCCGGGGAGTATCTCGAGCGATTATTACTGAGGGTGGTGGAGGGAACCATATTTGTCGCCTGTCCGCCCCTGACCCCGCCCTAGGAGGCGGCGGACTCAGGCGGTCGACATCGGGGCGAGAAAAGGAATACGATGATGGCCACACCCGATCAGGACCTGACACAGGTGTTGGAGGTCAATGCCAACTTCTATCGGGCCTTCGAAAGCCTGGATATCCAGCGAATGGCAGTCGTGTGGGCGAGGGCAGACCACGTCCGATGCGTACACCCGGGGTGGTCGCTCCTCTCAGGGTGGGAGGCTGTGAAAGCGAGCTGGGATCTGATCTTCTCCAACACCAAGGAGATTCGCTTTACTCTCACCGACGTCCGCGTGCAGATTCGTGGCACGATAGCCTGGGTGGTCTTAACCGAGAACCTCCTCTCCCAGGTTCAGCAAGATGTGACCGCGACCTCGATCCTCGCCACCAACATTTATGAGAAAACCAACGGTATCTGGCAGATGGTCCACCACCACGCCTCGCATGTCTTCTCAAGCCGCACGGCCTCCGATAAGGAGGTCACCCACTAACGGACCCCTGCCGGCGCACGACGGTCATCATGAGACAGCCCACGACGACACGCCCGATCATTGACATCCATGTCCACGTCTTGCCGCCGGACGCCTGCAGCAATCAGGCATACGTGTCAACCAAGCAGTGGAACTGGCCGCCATTTCTCTTGATGCGCTTGCGCCATCGACTCAAGCGGCAGGAAGCGGTCGGCGGCAACGGGATCATACGGCGCCATCTCGCCCGAGCCGTCGCCGACATGCGAACCGTCGATCGGGTCGTCGCATTGGCCTTGGATGCGGTCTATGACGATGTGGGCAGGAGGGACAGTCAGCGAACCCATTTCTACGTCGCAAACGACTACGTGTTCAAGCTGGCCAAGGCCGACGACCGTTTCCTGCCGGGTGCCTCAGTGAACCCCAGGCGGCGAGACGCGCTCGACGAGCTTGATCGGTGCCTTGAGCTGGGCGCCGTCCTGCTGAAGTGGCTCCCTAACTCCCAGGGAATTGACCCGATGGATCCCTCACTCGTCCCGTTCTACCGTCGAATGGCCCAGGCCCGCCTCCCGCTGCTGTGCCACACCGGGCCGGAGTATGCCCTGACCACGGCTGATCGGAAGCCCGGCCGGCTTGAGAGCCTGCGGCTGGCCCTGGATGAAGGGGTGACCGTCATCGCCGCCCACGGTGGCGGCGCCGACATCCTGAACTTGGGTCGCGCCTTCCACACCGCTGCCGACATGCTGTTGAAATACGCCAACCTGTACGCCGACACCTCCGCGTTTACCCAACCGAACCGGTCCCTCTTCCTACGACGGTTCCTGCGCCACCCCGAGCTCTACCCGAAGCTCGTTCACGGAAGCGATGTTCCACTCCCCATCATCCCCTGGCTGTTCCTTCGCAGCCTTCCCTTCCGAGAGATCGTGCGCCTGAGTCACGTCGCCAGCCCCATTGACCGGGACTGTCTGATCAAGCAGGCCCTGGGCTTTCCCGACAGCATCCTCCGCAGAGGGTCTGAGCTGCTCCGGATGGACCGCGCAGGCCCCTGACGGCACGCGAGCTGCCCGATATGCCTGCAATCGAGAATATCCCTCTCCCCTATCGATGTGCCGCCGTCCTGGTGCATCTGATGCTGAAGGTTTACTTTCGGTCGATCGAGGCGACGGGTAGAGAGCGGATCCCGAGTGCGGGCCCCGCCATCTTTGCTTCCAACCACCCCAATTCCACGATTGACCCGTTCGTCCTCGGCAACCTGGTGGGTCGCAAACTCAACTTCATGGCGATGAGCAGCTTTTTCGAGAAGAAGCCTGTCGCCTGGTTCCTCAGTCGGTGCGGGGTGATTCCGATCCACCGCCTACAGGATGACCCGACCAGGATGGATCAGAATGTCAGCTCGTTTGCGGCGGCCTCTCGAGCGCTGGAGGCCCAGGAAGCGATCGGGATCTTTCCCGAAGGTGAGACGCACGACGATCCCCAGATCAAGAAGATCAAGACGGGCGCGGCACGAATCTCCCTGGAAGCCGAGGCACGGAACGACTTTCGCCTGGCGGTCCGGGTGATCCCGGTCGGTCTCAATTACATGGACAAGACCCGTTTCCGAAGCCATCTGCTGATCAATGTGGGCGAGCCGATCGAGGCCAAGACATATGAGGAGGCCTACCGAAGAGACCCGCAGGCAGCGATAAAAGCCATGACCAAGGAACTCCAGCGCCGGCTGGAATCCTTGATCGTCAATCTCGAAGAGGCGGGGTTGAAGCGCCTCCAACGCGCCCTCGAGGAGATCTTCCTGGAACGGGTTCGGGAAACTGCGGATCCCAATGGGAGACGAAAAGGAATAGCCGAGACGTTCACCTGGCGCAAGATGATCGCCGATTGCGTGAACTACTATGCCAAGCATGACCCGGACAGGGTCCGAGTGGTCGGCTCGCAGGTGCAGCGGTATTATCGCGTGGCACGTCGGATGCGCCTGAACAACGAGCTGCTGGGACAGCGCCCACGCTGGGCGGCACTCTGGTCCACCTCAGCCAAACTAGCCGTCCTGGGGATATTGGGCTTCCCCATCGCTCTCTATGGGACCATCAACAATTATATCCCGTACAGACTGGCGAGGTTGGCCGGCATGCGGAACCCCTATTATCGTGACCGCCTCGACAAGACCAAGATCTCGATCTACAGTCTTCTGGCGGGCGCAGTGGCCTTCCTCATTTTCTATCCGATCCAGGGATTCCTGGTGTGGTTCTTCTTTGACAACCCCGCAGCAATCATCTACGTGTTGAGCCTCCCACCCTCCGGTTTCTTCGCCCTCAGGTACTCTGAGCGGCTCAAAGTGTATCGCCGCGATCTGTTTTACGCCAGGCTTCACCTGAAGAAGCGCCGACTCATCCCCCTCCTGAAGAAGCGCCGTGACGAGGTGCTGGCCACTCTGGATGCGGTCAGGATAGGTTACCTTCGTGAGGTAGGAGAGCGAAGAGAGAAGGACAGGGATATCAACCGGGCGCCAAGAACGAATCGCCATATCCCGCCAGGAGAAGGATGAACGGCTGCCAACCGCTCCCGCAAGGCCTTCCGACACGAGAGGGCGAGTCGCATCCCGGGAGAGAGTACCGGGAGGTGGAAGCTGCAGCGGTTCTATCCCGTCCGCTGCACCAGTTCCATAGCAGGTTGGAACGGCACTAGACGGGGCGGCAATACTGACAAGGACGATAGCCCCGGCGCGCAGCGTCCCGTTGGGTGGCGAAATATACCGCCTGTGATTCTCGGGCGCGACAGGCAACCTGACAGGTAGGGAGACAGAAGATCCTGCTGGCGTCGTTCCCCACAAACCGGATCCGCCGCCTGGCCAGTCGGGCGAGCCACTCGACATCGACCCCCTCGAAGGCCAATATCTTCGACTTCATCGTTGAGCCGCCCGCAGAGTAGTGCCCGATCCGGCCGTCGGTCCGGACAACACGGTGACACGGAATCAAGACGGGGATAGGGTTCTTGGCTAATGCCGTCCCCACGGCCCGGACGGCCCGCTTGGCCCCGATCTCCCGGGCCACCCACTGATATGACCGTACCTCGCCGGAGGGGATCTCCCGGGTCTTCTCCAAGACCAGCCGTTGGAAGGGTGTGAGGCCGTTCAGGTCTAGTCCCCCCTGGAAGCGCCGTCTTCGTGTCACATGATCCATCACCTGCTTGGCCATCTCTCCTGGCGGGCGAGCATCTCGCATCGGGCGGGCCCCGAGGCGTTTCACGCACGCCCGCTCGAAGGCATCATCGGTCGTCGCAACCACCGCATGGCAGATCTTCCGGTCTCGATAGGCCACATAGAGCTGTCCAAGTGGCGTGGAAACCTGCGCGTATCGCACGTTGTTGAGAGCGTCTTTGACCGCTTTCATCGGCGTCTCCTACCCGGCTGCCTGGACAGCTCGAGCCGCCGGGGTCACCTCACGTGATATCTCCGAGTGAGTCAGTGGCAAGATACCGTTCGAGCTTCTCGACGATCTCGGCGCTCCATCGCCCGCGTTCGACCTGTCTAAGGAGCAGGGACAGACTCTCCTCGGATAGTTGGATCCACCCGTCTGCTCTCCCATTCGACGCATCCGGCTCCGTCGGCTCATCAAGATGGACCCAAAGCCGGCCGTCTTCACTCACGCGAACCTCCCCCGCTTCGGTCTCGGCCGCCGCCCTGATCGCCTCCACGAGCGCTTCGCGCAAGAAAGACCGCAGATCGATGGACATCCCATCGCCCGAAGCAGAGATTCCCTTTGATCCTCCGTCGCCAGTGACGCCGACCGGCAGCGCTGCCGTTTCAGCAGTTCGCCCGGTCCAGATGGGGCAGATGCTCAGGTAAGCGCACCATTGGCACAGGAGACTCTTAATCGGTGTGAACTCGGTATCGGCTTCGATCCGATCGATCAGGGCTATTGTTGCCGTCTTCAGACGCTCCAGCGCCTCCGGCGTCCGCCTCGACCGAAGCTCCTTCCCGAAGGCCAGATAGTGCCAGACCAGCTCGATCTCTTCGGCGTCGGGCCACATCCCTACCACCCCGAGCTGATAGAGAGCCAGTTGTCGATCGGTGTCGATCTGGTCCTGGGGTGGGAGCCGACCGGAGGTCTTATAGTCGTGGACCTCGTAGTGTCCGGGCCGTACACGTACAAGACGATCGACATACCCCTGAATTCGGTAGCGGCCGGCTTGGTCAAGAGAGGATGTCACCCTGTGCTCCAAACCGACCGTCTGCCCACGGTCGAACGGCTTATGGGCCTGGTAGTAGTTCACCAGACATCGCTTGCCGAGTCGCTTGTAATGATCGATTGAGTAGTCCTGCTTGACGATCCTGACTTGGTCATGCCAGCGCCGCCCCCAGTCCCATTCGTAGTAGTCCAAGAGACCGGGCAGGCTCGGATCCTTGTCGAGCTGCAGGTCCCGATAGAGCTTGTTCAGCGCCTCGTGGACGCGTGAGCCAAGGAACGCCTCGATCGACTCCTCGTCGCGAGGGATTCGATCAATGTAGCGGTACTTGTACTGGCGCGGGCAGGACTCGTACGTGGAAATCCTGGATGGCGAGTAGGTTGGCAGCGCGCCTGGCCTATCCATATCCCATGGCGCGCAGGAACTCAGAGACGGAGCGGAACTGGACGTAGGGGTTCTGCCTCCGCTCGTCGCCGATAGTCGTGGAGGTCCGACCGCCGGCGTAGTTGTGGCCGGGCAAGACCACAGTCTTGTCGTCCAGCTTCATCAATCTATTGACCAGCGACTCGTACATCTGCTCCGGATTGCTTCCCGGCAGATCGACCCGGCCGCACGACCCGATGAACAAGGTATCTCCTGAGACCAGCCGGTCTTGGACCAGGAAACATTGAGACCCCGGCGTGTGCCCGGGGGTATGGATCAGGGTGATAGCAACGCCTCCCAGATTCAGCGTGTGCCCGTTGCCGGCCCGCACAATGTTCGATCCGGAGAGCGGGATGAGACGGTCGGCCTCGGCCTCGTTAATGACCACCTTCGCGTCCACCTTCTTCAGCAACTCCTCGATCCCCGGGATCTCCAGACCGAACAGCTTCCCGCCCACATGATCCGGGTGGGTGTGTGTGACGAGGATGTGCGTGATTTTCATGCCATCAGCCTGGGCGAGTTCCACGATCCGATCGATCTCCCAGGCTGGATCGACGACGGCCACCTCCTTGGTCTTGGTAGAGCCGATGAGATAGACGTAGTTGGCCATCTGGCCCAACTCAACCTGCTTCAGGTACAGGCTGGATTCCGCCATCCCTTGACCTCAATGTGAATTCAGATCAACTAAGCAAGTCATATTCTCAAGGCCTTAGCTGCCAGAAACTGAGCTTCACCTGAGATGAATTTGCAATGCTCCACCAGCACGCGGAAAGTTACTTCGGATGCTCGTGGATTGCCCGCCTCAGAAAGATAGCAACAGCTCCATAGTCAGGTCCACTCACACAATCAAGGGTCTCATGCTCAATATCCTCAAGCTGTCCAAGCTTGCTTGTCCACCTGCCGTTACGTAATTGCCTGGCTGCGTGCGTGGGCGTTCCCATCGCGTCAGCATAGAGAGCGACCTTTTCAACCCCAGGCTCCAGGTCCCCGGTATGGCAGTGGGCATAGCCCAAGGCGGCAAAGGCTCTAACATATGTGTCCAGCTCCAGGCGCCGAGGTTGTCCTGGTGGCCAATAGTAAAGATTGGCAGGGTCCGGTTCCCACCAAGCGTCGGAGTGACCTGCCGCCCACGCAATGCAGTTATACTCATTGCTTGGGGGGCTAGTTATCTCGTATTCGGCAGGCCTAAGGTTTGGAAAGAGATCCTCAATGCGGTGGTTCACGAGAGCATCTCCTGTTCCTCGCCCCACTGGAGCCACGCTTTGGTCATTTCCCTGACCCGCCCTCTCTGGCTTGACTCGACCGGATCTACACCGGTAATGGCCTTTAGTGCCCAGAACCAATGGTCGGGCTCCCTTGTAAGCTCTCTCAAGATCAGCGGGACTGCCTCAAGACCAAGTCCGATAATCCGCTGGTAGGCAGGGTGCATGGCCATCTGAGTTGCCGATGAGAGTGGACCAATGTCTGCTTTCCATGTTTGAACAAGCTCTCGAAAGCGCTCAGCGACGCTCTGTCGCTGGCGACTCAGGGGCAAGTAGTAGTGCGATCGTGCTTCTAGAAGCCTGGATGAACCTGTGAACAACGGCTTGTTTGGGCTTTGAGGATCAGCGGGTACATACGGCTCCTCAGCTAGCAGCCGATAGTCAGTTCGACGTCCTGGAACTGCATAGCTCATTTGAATAACTCCTTGGTCTTCTCAGTGATGCTGTTAAAAAAGATCTCGTTCTTGTAGTCTCTCAACTGCTCCAGCACCTCCCACATCTCTGCACCGTTAGCGGCGAATGCGCCCTCCCGGGACACGTCGATATCGAATATCAATGGGAGCACTTGCTCCTGTATATCCTCCATCGTCTGCGTTACTATTGCTACAGACCTCGACTTCTCATCCGGTATCACAAGTCGCATGAAGAAACCTGCCAGTCCCTGAGGAACCTTCGGAGCAATCTCAGGCGTCGTAAGAATAAATTCTCGGAAGTCTTTCATCGGCAACGGAATCTCTATTCGATTGATGTATCTCAAGGCGACGCGGGACACAATCTCTGGAGTCGCGATCTCCCGATATCGCTCCCACTGTTGCCTGGCCTCGTCGCGGAACGATTCCCACTTATCATAGGGCTTTAGCCTGTTAAAGGTAAACCCATCTAGTCGTGCCTGGACAATCTGCTTGCCGTCCTTCGAAGTAAATAGGTAACCGTCAGGCCCACCAGATGGGGGAAAGACCTCAGGAAGTTCTCCTGGTTTGACCTGAAAGCCACCCTGCCAGGAAGATCGTTCACGCCTAGCTGGATAGCGATCTTTCACCCCTTCCTGGAAAGCGGCCAGTCGGGTGAGATCAACCCCAGCCGAAAGCTTGGCCTTAATATCGAGCAAGGCCTCTGTGATCGGGGCATTAAGAAATCGCGGCCAGTCAGCCATCGATATGCCTTACTAACTGGAATATCCGTGGCACGGTGTCCTCTATCTCATATCCAAAGGTAGCCTTCGACCCTATTTTGAAAAGGTACGGATCTAGAATTCCGATGGGATAGGACCCAGGCCAGCTTTCGCCCGAGGCAATGAAGGGCACCCTACCAAGTATGAGCAGTTGGCAGAGCCAATATCCATCGTAGGACTTGGACAATCATAACCTGGAGGACTGACACGTCAAAGTGAAAAGCTGCGCTCAATGTGCTCGACCAGTTGGCGCCTCGACAAACACTTCTGGGTGGACGACCCGCGCCAACCGCTCCAGGCCTTCGACGAGGCGGGGTCCGGGGCGGCCGAAGAGATCCTCTGGGAAGCAATGAATCTGGCCCTGCTTCACCGCCCGCAGCCGCTCCCAGCCCGGCCTCTCGCGAACCTTCGACACCCTCATCTTCTCTTGAAGCGTCCCACACCAACAGAGCATCACAAGGTCTGGGTCTTGCTCAAATACCTGTGATTCCTGAACCACAAAGCTGGTGGCCTCCACATCCTTGAAGAGGAGATCGGCTGCGGCCAGCTCGCTCATCTGGAGGATCCAGCTCAATCGGCCAGGACTGATCAGGGGCTTTGGCCACCACTCCCAATACAGCGTCGGACGGTCGAGCGCCTCGCGCGTCCGCGCCCGGACGGCCTCGATCCGAGCCTGAAGATCTGCGATGAGGCGGCGACCGGCCTGCGAAACCCCGGTTGCCGCGCTGATCGTCTCGATATCTTCGAAGACGTCATCAAGGCTTTTCGGCTCAAGGACCAGAAACGGCACGCCCAGCCGTTCGAGACCCGGAAGGTTTCGCTCCATCCCTGGAACACTGAGAGAGGCCAAGACTAAGTCCGGCTTGAGGGCAGCCACCTTGATCATGTCGATCTTCAGGTCCGGTCCGACCTTTGGAAGGGCCTTGACCTCCCGGGGAAAGTCAGACCAATCGTCCACTCCAACAACCCGCGCTCCGAGCCCCAGCGCGAACAAGATTTCGGTGTTGCTGCAGGTGAGCGAGACAATCCGTTGCGGGACAATGCAGCTCATGTCAAACGATCGACCGCCCGCCATCCACGACGACCACTTGCCCGGTGACGAAATCCGGCCCCTCCACAAGGAAGAGGACAGTCTTGGCCACATCGGTAGGATCGCCGATCCGTCTGAGGGGGGTGGCCCGCACGATCGCCTCCCGCTCTCTGTCGCCGTACTCCTCCGGAAGCAACACAGACCCTGGCGCGACGGCATTGACCTGAACCTCGGGCGCCAGCGCCTTGGCGAGGCCTTGGGTCAGTGTGATCAGCGCGCCTTTTGAGACACAATAGGGGAGAAACTCAGCCCATGGCCTCATCCCGGCGATGTCAGCAACGTTGACGATTTTCCCTTCCCCTCGCCGCTTCATCAGCAGGCCAAGGCGCCTGGCCAGCAGGAACGGCCCCGTGAGATTCACGCGGAGAAACTGCTCCCACTCCTCTCCGGTGAGCTTCTCCAGCGGCGTTCGGTAAAAGAGTGCGGCGCTGTTCACCAGGACGTCGATCGTACCGAACGCCTGGACCGCCCGATCAGCCAGCGCCTCAACCTCCTCCAGCTTGGCTAGGTCGGCATGGATCGCTACGGCCCGCCGACCAAGACGCTCCACCGCCTCGGCTGTGGCACGGGCCTCGGATGCGCTGCTTCTATAATGAAGGACGACGTCCGCGCCCCGGCCCGCAAGCGCTAGGGCGATCGCCCGTCCCACGCGTTTGGCCGCGCCGGTGACCAGCGCCGCCCGGCCGCACAGCTCCATCCCGCTCTCCCTCAGTTGACGGCGGACTCGGCCCGTAAGGCTTTGACCGCGGCGAGCATATTCACCAGCTTCCCTCGCGCCTCCTCGACCGTCCTGGTCTTCAACCCGCAGTCCGGGTCGATCCAGATCGACTCTTTGGGCAGAAGCTTCAGCGCCTTTTCGATCCTGGACCTGACCGTCTCGGGCGTCTCCACTTGGTGCGAGTGGACGTCGAGGACCCCGAGGGAGAGGTCCTTGGTGAAGGGATCCCGACGGAACATCGCCATCAGGTTCAGCGTGCTATGGGAGATCGCCAGGTCGAGATTGTGCACCGGCAGCTTCAGCATCTGGGAATAGATCGCATCGAAGGCGCCGTAGCAGGCATGAATGATGAAGTAGGCCGGCAGCCCGTCGGTCACGAGATGCATCGCCTCGATGGCGAAGGGGAGCTCTTCCGGTCGGACCGAGAGGGCCGGCTCATCGATCTGAATGATCTTCGCCCCCGCCTCCAGCAAGACCTCGACCTCGCGCCGGATTGCACGGGCCAGGGCCAGACAGGCCGACCGCCGGTCCGGATAGTATTCATTGAACGACCAGTCCATGACCGTGTAGGGCCCCGTCAGCATCCCCTTGACCGGTCGCTTCGTCAGGCCCTGGGCATAGCGCCACCACCCGATCGTCATCGGGCCCGGCCACTGCACCTCGCCCACGATGATCGGCTTGTGATAGTACCGGTTGCCGTAGGAGCGGACGAGACCGCTCTGCTCAAAGCCCGGCATCAGCTCGGAAAAATGGGCGACCATGTCGCCACGATACATCTCGCCGTCCACCAGCACGTCCAGGCCGATCTCTTCCTGGGTCTTGATCCAGAATGCGGTGGCCCGTCGTTCCAGCTCCTCCAACTCCTTCCGATCGATCTTCGCCTTGGCGAATTTCGCCCGGGCCTCCACCAGGTAGTCGGGCTTGGGGAAGCTCCCAACGGTGCTGGTGGGAAAGATCGGCAGGTCGATCCCCAGGTCCTTCAGCTTCGCTCGGCTCATCCTATCCCCTCCCTGCAAATTCGGCTCTGACGGCCGCCATCTTCTTCAGCTTGAGTTGGGCCTTGTCTCTGGGCAGGTACTCCAAGCCGCAAGAGGAGGTCAAGTACGAAGTGGCGCCCTTCACCTTCGGCAGGGCCCTGCGCAGGATCGGCAGGATCTCCTCCGTCCGATCCATCCTGGTGTTCCGGCCATCGATCAGTCCAAAGGCGATGGCCTTGTCGGAGCCGAGTCGCGCGATGAGATCGCCGAGCTCGCGGCTGTACGTGAAATCGAATCCCAACGCATCAACCGGGAACGCCTGCAAGGCCTCGTAGAGCGGCGCGGCATCGCCGAAGTAGGTGGCGAGAAGCAATCGAGTTCGACCCTTCCGGCTTGCGATCCGGGTCAGCGCTACCTTCGCCAGTCCCGCGTCTCCCGGGTGCTGAAGGATCGCCGGCTCATCGATCTGGATCAGGGTCGCCCCGGCCGCGGCCAGCGCCTCTACCTCCTTCGTGAGGGCCTCGGTGTAGGCGGCAACCAGCTCCGGGAGATCGCGATAGCGCGAGCTTTCCAATATCGAGAATCGTCCCAGCGTGTACGGCCCGGTCACGACCACCTTGACCGGCTTGGGCGAGACCGCTTGAGCGGCTCGGAACTCCTCCACCAGGACCGGCCCCTTCCACACCACTTGATCGACCACCACGGGCTGGCGGATGTAGAAGTTCGTGTCGAAGAATCGGAGCAGCCCGTTGATCTTGACCCCGTCAAGCCGCCCGGTGAAATGGGAGATCGGATCGTACCAACGGATCTGCCCATCGGTCACCAGATCGAGCCCGGCCTCGGCCTGCTCCTGGACGATCTCCTGAACCACCGATGTCTGGATCGCGTCAAACTCCTTCGAGGTGATCTCCCCGCGCTCGTGCTGGCCGTAGGCGCGCCGTAGCCGCTGTTGGCCCGGACTATCACCTATGCGGGGGTAGCTACCATGATTCGCAAGCAACAATTCCATGTGATCCTCCGAGGAACTCGATAGCGTGATCAACCATTTGTTGAGGACGAGGCAACTTGGGAGCGGCGGACTGGGGCCATTCCTTTGACTGCCTGGGCGATGGCCCGAAGCATCGCTGAATCCACTCCGCAGCAGCCGCCCACCAAGGACGCTCCTGCTTCGACAAATTGCCGCACATAGACCGCTGCCTCATTAACTGAATGGGGGGGCACAGGGGGGACTCCAGCGCTCGGTTTGATCGCCAACGGCAGCGAGGTCGCCTTCGCCATCTCCTCACAGATCGGGAGGAGCGACGCGAAGCCGAAGGAGCAGTTGGCGCCGACGATCTCCACACCCATTGCTTCGAGGGCGCGGGCGGCTGCCGCCGGTCCCTCACCGCTCCGCAAGATCCCATCTCTGGTGAAGGTCAGCGACGCGAGAACTGGCAAGTCAGGAGCCACCGATCGCGCTGCTGTGACAGTCACCTCCATCTCTTCCAAATCCGAGATCGTCTCCATGACGAGTAGATCGACCCCGGAGGAGGCGAGGGTCTCGATCTGCTCGGCGAATATCGAGGTGGCCTCTGGCCCTGAGAGGCTGCGGAATGTTGCGGCAACCGGCCCACACGGCCCTATATTCCCGGCCACAAGAGCCCTCCCCTGCGAGGCTGCCCGCGCCAGGCCGACCGCTGCCCGGTTGAGCTCGAGCACGCGATCGCTCCACCCATATCGGTCAAGGCGAAGCCGGCTCGCGCCAAAGGTATTCGCAAAGATAATATCGGCTCCGGCATCGACGAACGCCTCGTGGACCCGCCGAACCTCCTCAGGTCGCTCGACTGACCAGAGATCTGGTGGGTGGCCTCGCGGAAGCCCTCTGGCTTGAAGCGATGTCCCTATCCCCCCATCCAGGATCAAGACCTTGCTGGAGAGGCGATCGAGAAGAGCAGCGGAACCAGTCATTCGGCTCATCGGACCCTGAAGAGGCTCATGCCGGCCTCCTCCTCCCGCACCACGATCCCCTCTCGCTCCAACTTGATCAGATGCGAGAGGACCGATTGCTGGGCGAGGCCATGGACAGCCTGCGGGGCATCGGCATAGATCCGCTTCACCATCGTTGAAACGTCGCGAACCCCCTGTTTCAGGAGCGCCAGGATCTGCTCCTCTCGCATCTCACGGTGACGAATAATGGCCAGGATGTACTCTCGTGGACGATCGATGACGGGGCCGTGACCGGGATAGATCTCCCGGATATCCAGTTCGAGCAGTCGCCGCAGCGACGCCAGATATGCCATCATGTCGCCACCGTCCACCGGAATGACGGTGGTACCGATCCCGAGGATGAGATCTCCCGAGAAGAGGATCCGTTCCCCCTCGAGATAGTAGCATAGGTGGTCGATGGCGTGGCCCGGCGTAAAAATAGCCTGAATGGCAAAGCCATTCGCCACCACCCTCTCCCCGTCCTGGAGCGGGTCGAATGCCCGCAACGGTTCCGCAGCGGGCCGCGGCATCTTCCGGACCCTGGCCTCGGGAAAGATATGCCGAATCTGCTCTACGCCACCCACATGGTCCTGATGGCCATGGGTGACCAGCACGGCCCCTAAGCGATTCAGCCCGCACTCTGCGAGGGCTGACCGGAAAGCCGTCTCATACGCCGGCACACCGGCCCCGGTGTCGATCAAGACCGGGGCATCCCCGGCAAGGAGATAGGTATTGGTGCCCGACCCGGTGGTTAATCCCGGGTTGCACCCCAGAATCCGCACGATCTTCTTAGTCGCAGATCCGATCAACCCTCCGTTGCCTCCTCCATCTCAAGCCCTATGCACCAAGCCCACTCTTCTCATAGACCAAATCAAGATTGGCCCCGATGGGCGTTCTACGGGCTCGTCATGCATACCTTGGATTGTGCGAACGTATCATACTGTTCGGATCGGTCACTGCCAAGCATTTTTTCCGACCCTCGCCAACCTGGAGAGCGACATTGATCTTGCCCAGACGCAGACCCCCGCTCACAAGAACCGTACTTGAAACTTGAATGGGGTAGCGTTCGAGGCCAAAAACGGATATGCTGGCTGTGTAATTGTGCTCCGGTGAGCAACAAACCCCGAAAAAGCCTGTTTCGGCAATGGCCGGCAGGCCTGAGTCCCGGAACCGGGCCCGGCTCGTGTCCGGTCGGAGGGAGAGATGAAAATCGAGACCGTTGTACGATCGATCGGTGGCCTGCAACAAGAGATCGTCATCGGCCCCCACCGATTGGTGGCCGACGAGCCGCCGGAGAATGGAGGACAGGATGCCGGGCCCAGTCCGTTCGGCCTGCTCACGGCGGCCTTGGGCGCCTGAACGGCTATCACACTGCGCATGTATGCGCAGCGGAAAGGATGGCCACTGAAGGACGTCAATGTGAAGGTGCGCTACGAGCCCGGACCTTCGGGGCTTTCCGGCAGTGAAGGACACCGGATCGTGCAGTCGGTCACATTGATCGGTGACCTGACCAGCGAACAGCGCAGTCGCTTAGAAAGCATCATCGAGCGATGTCCGACTCACAGAACGCTTTCAGCAGGGATACCGATTGTAGCTGCATAGTAATACAGAAGCGTGCGTCAAAACACAAGGGCTCTCGGCATCATGCCGAGAGCCCTCTCTTCGTGAGCCGCGAATCTCCCGCGCCGCTTAGCCGATCTTCGCCAGGGCCGTGCCGCACTTCTCGCAGACCCGCATCATGCGGCCTCGTGGGTTAAAGACCATGCTCCAGACCATGTCGCCGCCGCAGGTGCAATGACCGGCCTTCTTGGCCGTCTGTGCCTTGTTGCGGCTGGCGAGCTTTGCTGTTTTCGCCTCCTCCGCCATGTCAGCTTCTCCCTCCGTTCAAGATAGAATCGTTGATTTTCTGCCATCTCCCGAACAACGCAAGCCGCCGCCAGCGCGCAACCATTGCCGGCGCCTTCTAGGCGCAAACGGACCCCTTTCTTGGCGTTACACAATCGATTTGGGGTTGTCCGGCAGTACCGAAGGACGAGCCTGGCGGGCTAACTGCTTCGGTGGGCCGTGGTGATCCGAGGCGTCATTGTACGGTTTGTGGGTGTATTGTCAAGCAAAATTTTCATTCCACTAGTTGAGCAAGATGCTGGCCGCAGTAAGCAAAAGAATTCGGAGTGACAGCGTAGGGGCAGGGCCTGTCCTGAGCACCCCAGACGTTTCCTTCGACGCGCCTGTCCTGAGCTTTGTCGAAGGACTCAGGATGAACGGCTGGGGTGTGAAGCCTGCGCTGAGTCCCGTCGAAGCGGGCTTGCCCTGCCCGAAGAGGGCGCAGCAAGCAGCGCCCCTACATTGCTTTCGCGTGGTGACTGATATCAGGAAGGGGGCAGCCCGAACAGGCGGCGGGTGTTCTCGGTGGTGAGGAGACCCAGCGCGTCCAGGGACATTCGCAACAGTCCCGCGACCTCGTGGGCGGTGCTAAGGAGATGGGCCGGCTCGTTTCGCTGGCCCCGGAACGCCTGGGGCGGCAGGTACGGACAGTCGGTCTCCAGGACGAGGCGATCCGGTCGCGCCCTCCGCACGACCTCCCGAAGGGCCCCGTTTTTGGGATAGGTCACCGGCCCGGCGATCGACGTATAGTAGCCTCGAGCCCACGCTTCCTCGGCCATGGCCAGGTCACCGGAGAAGCAGTGCAGGACGACGACCTTGGCCTGCTCTTCCTTCAGGATCTGCATCGTCTCCTGGTGGGCCTCGCGGTCATGGACAATCAACGGCAACCCCCGCTCTTTGGCGAGACGGATCTGGCGGCGAAAGACATCGATCTGAGCGGGACGTGGTGAACGGTCGCGGTAGAAGTCGAGGCCGGCCTCTCCGATGGCGACGACCTTTGGACTCCCCGCCAGCTCTCGAAGGGTCTGCTCCGTCTTCTCATCGTAGTGCCTGGCATCATGCGGATGAATCCCGACACTGGCGTAGACCTGCGAATAGCGCTGCGCCGCCTCCACCGCCCGTTGGCTGGCCTCGAGATGGTACCCAACCGTCACCATCAACTCGATCCCCGCAGACTTGGCTCGCGCCAACGTCTCTTCCCGGTCGGCATCAAACTCGGTCATTTGGATGTGGGCGTGCGTGTCGATCAACACTAGCGGATCTTGGAGCCGGGGGGTATTGGTTGTTCGGGTTTCAGGAGAACGATCCTTCCCGCGTCATCCTCCGCGGCAAGCACCATTCCCTGGGATTGGATCCCCATCAAGGTGGTGGGCTTCAGGTTGGCCACCAAGATGACCTGTTTCCCAGGCCAGGTCTCGGGAGGGTACTGCTCTCGAAGGCCAGCCACGACGGTCCGCTCCTCGTCTTTCAAACGGACCCGCAGGCGGACCAACTTCTTCGAGCCAGGCACCGCCTCGGCCTCGACCACCTCGCCGACGCGGAGGTCAAGTCGCCGGAACTCCTCGATCGTGATCTGGTCCGGGGGAGCCTCGGGGAAGGCAGGCACCTCCTTCGTCCCTCTGGACGGTTTCGGGGAGGTCGTTTCGATGCGGGGGAACAGAGCTCGCACCTCTCGTACCCGCCTTTCGCGCGGACTGCCGACCACCTCCGACGCGAGTGCTTCTTCGAGGCCGATCGATGTGGGCATCGCGTCAATGCCGAGACCTTGCAGCATGCGCTCCGCCGTATCAGGCAGGAACGGCATCAGCAAAACCGCCATTTTTCGGAGTGTCTCGGCTGCTGTGAAAAGGACCGTCTTCGTTCGAGCATCCCCCGGGTCCTGCTTCCACGGCTCATTGGTCACCAGGTATTTGTTCGTGGCCGAGACCAGATCCCAGATTGCCCCCAACGCCTCGCTGAACGCGAAGCGCTTCATCGCGGCCCCGATCTCTGCAACGGCCGCGCCGGTCGCGCCAGAGAGCCCCCCTCCATCAGGCCGATCGGACAGCGCTCCGTTGTAGTATCGCTCGATCAGCTTGAGGACGCGGCTGTAGAGATTCCCAAGGTCGTTCGCCAGGTCTGCGTTCAGCCGCGCCACAAGCGCCTCCTCGCTAAAGCTGGCATCGAGACCGAACGTCATCTCTCGCAGCAGGAAGTAGCGGAAGGCATCCCGGCCGTACGCGCCTGCCAGGTCAAGTGGGCGCACGACCTTGCCCAGGCTCTTGGACATCTTGGCCTCTTCGATCTTCCAATAGCCGTGGACGTTCAGGTGCCCGTAGGGCTCGATGCCTGCCGCCTTGAGCATGATCGGCCAGTAGATGGCGTGAGGCTTGAGGATGTCTTTAGCGATGAGATGCTGGGCGGCTGGCCAAAAACGTCTGAACTCCTCCCCCTCAGGCCAGCCCAAGGCGGAGATATAGTTGATGAGGGCATCGAACCACACATAGGTGACAAACTGTTCGTCGAAGGGGATCGGAATCCCCCACTCAAGGCGCGCCCGAGGCCGGGAGATGCAAAGGTCCTCCAGCGGATCCTTCAGGAAAGACAGGACCTCGTTCTTGTAGCGATCGGGCCTGATGAAATCGGGGTGGCCGTGGATATGGTCGATGAGCCAGCTCTGGTACTTCCCCATCCGGAAGAAATAATTCTCTTCCTTGATAAAGGTCGGGGCCGTTTGGTGGTCCGGGCACTTTCCGTCCTGCAGCTCCTTCTCGGTGTAGAACCGCTCGCAACCAAAGCAGTAGTGGCCGCCGTATTCCCCGAAGTAGATATCGCCGGAGTCGTAGATCTGCTGTAGGAACCGCTGGACGGTCCGCTTGTGGTGGTCGCTGGTGGTGCGGATGAACTGGTTGGGTGTGAGTCCCAGCCGCTTCCAGGTCTCCTGGAAGATGCCGCTGATCCGGTCGGCATACGCCTGCGGGCTTTCGCCGGCCTTGGCGGCGGCCTGGGCGACTTTATCGCCATGCTCGTCTGTGCCGGTCAGGAAATAGACCCGTTCCGGACCCAGCCGAAGCCGTTGGAACCGGGCCATGGTGTCAGCCAGAATGGTGGTGTAGGCGTGTCCGAGATGCGGGGTGGCGTTGACGTAGTAGATGGGCGTGGTAAGGTAGTAGGTCTCGCCGCTCATTCGTCGTCGTGGTCTTGGGCTTCGGCGGTCCCGCATCCGCCACTGCTGCAGGCTCCCCCGCCGCCGCAACCCTTCCGGGGCGAGTCATCGTCAAGGGGGGGGCCGATGTGGATCAGATCGGCCGCCTTCACCTTGAGCTGCCGTCCCTCTTCCAGTTGGATCACGATCGACTCGGCCAGGATGTCGTGGGCCTTTACGATCCCCAATCCCTCACGCGCTTCGACGATCGACCCAACCTTTGGCAGGTTCCGTTTCAACTCTTCGTACATCGAGTGTTCATAGCGGAGGCAACACTTCAGCCGGCCGCACATCCCGGCCAACCTGCTCGGACCGAGGGAGAGGTTCTGGTCCTTGGCCATCCGGACCGAGATCGGCTCGTACTCCTTCAAGAAGGTCTTGCAGCAGAGCTGGCGGCCGCATGGGCCGACGTTGCCCAGCTTGCTGGCGACGTCCCTGGCCCCGATCTGCCGCATCTCGATTCTGGTGTGGAACTGCTGGGCCAGGTCCTTCACCAGGTTCCGGAAATCGACCCGTGCCTCAGCATGGAAGTGGAACGTGACCTTGCTTCGGTCGAAGCTGGCCTTCACATCAACCAGCTTCATCGGGATCTCCCACTCTTTGATCTTCCGGGAGCAGAATGCCTTGGCCTCCAGTTCCAGCATCCTCATCTGCGCGCCGTTGGCGAGGTCCTCCGGGGTCGCCCTCCGCAGGACGTTCTTGAGCGACCCCTTCGTTCTCGCTGGGTAGGCCGGGAACGTGGCAAGCACCCGCGCCAAGCCCTGTCCCCACGCGGTCTCGACGACCACCTGTTCGCCCGGCTGCAGATCCATCCCCCGGGGATTGTAGTGTTGCTCCTGGTGTTCGGTCTCCCCCAAACTGACTCGCACCGTTTTCATGCTGACACCTGCAAGAGGCCAGTGGATACGCTCGCGCGAAGCTGGAGCAGCAGGTCTTCCAGCGACAGGCGCGGGTTCGCGTTGCGGGTCAAGCCATCCATGGTGCCGTTCACGACGCGAAGTGAGTCCAGGATGGCGTTCAAGGGCAATCCCTCCGCCTGTTGGGCGACCTCCTCGCCCCGATCTTGGTTGATGAGCCACTCCTGGCGCCGGGACACCTTCGCAACCATCAGATCCCGGAGCCAGGCTGAAAGGAACTCCAGGTTTTGACGTAGCCCTTCTCGATCCTTCGCCAGCCTTTCGGCAAGGTCGATGAGGGCAGCGGGTCCGTCGCGAAGCCCCCGCCCGAGTTCTTCGAGGAAGAGATCCCTCGACGAGCCCAGGGACACGACCTCCGGGCTTAGGGCCCGACCGATGCTCCCGCCGCTGCAGGAGACAATCAGCCGGGCTTGCGTGTGGTCAATGCCCGTTGCCACCAGATAGGCCTGCAATGCGTCGGACGCGATGGCGGAGAAGATGACCGTCTGGCATCTCGAGACGATCGTGAGCGGAAGGGCGGACGGGGTGATGGTCAGGAGAACCACAACAGTCCAGCCGGGCGGTTCTTCCAAGGTCTTGAGCAGAGCGTTGGCGGCCTGTTCCGTCATCTTCTCCGCGCCCTGCAGGATGAAGACCTTTCGCTTCCCCTCATACGGGCGCAGGGCGGCGTCGGCCCCGAGGGCCCGGACCTGATCGATCTTCAGGGTGGCGCCGTCCGGCTCGACCACCTGCACGTCGGGATGAAGTCCTCTGGCGATCTTGCGGCAAGACTGGCAGGCGCTGCATCCATCATCGACGGCGTCGCCCCGCTGACAGTTGAGCGCCTGCGCCAGGGCGAGTGCAGCGGTCCGCTTGCCGACACCTTCAGGGCCGGCAAAAAGATAGGCGTGGGCAGTTCGCCCGGTCTTGAGGCCCCGTTGAAGCACCCGGGCGGCCCGCTCCTGGCCGATCAGGCCACGAAATCCGCCGGGGCTTGACGTCTGGCTGTTGACGGTTGGCTGTTGACGGTTGGCCGACGGCATTGACGGTCTTTTCTGTGAACTGTCAACCATGGACTGTGAACTGATCTCAGAACCGCGAACCTTTGAGACGACCGACCTCATCCCTCACGGCCGCTTCGATCTCATGCATACTCATCGCAGCGTTCATCACTCGAATCCGCTCGGGCTCCTCGCGTGCGAGCGCGAGGTACCCCTCTCTGATCCGCTGGTGAAACGAGAGTGGTTCCGCCTCAAGCCTGTCACGGGAGGTTAGCCCAGGACGTGAACCCCTTGTGCATCGCTCAAGTCCGATTCTCGGGTTGAGATCCAGGAGAATGGTGAGGTTCGGGGCAAGCCCACCGGTGGTAAAAAGGTTCAACTGTCGGATCAGGTTCAGATCGAGGCCCCTTCCAAACCCCTGGTACGCCAGCGTAGAATCGGTGAACCGGTCGCACAACACCACCGCGCCCCGAGCGATGGCGGGGGTGATCACCTCCCGGACAAGTTGAGCCCGGCTGGCCTCGTACAGAAGCAATTCTGCTGAATCCGAGATGGCAGCCGATTCCGGGCTCAGCAACAGCGTCCGGATCTCTTTGCCGATGGTCGTCCCGCCTGGATCCCGGGTTTCGACGACCTCGTCGCCGAGGTCGCGAAGATAGTGAGCGAGACGTTTCAGGTGAGTGGTCTTCCCTGACCCCTCGCCACCCTCGAACGTGACAAAGACCCCTTTCACCTGTCACTCCACCTCGGTGTCACGCCCTCAGGCTGCCACAACCCGCACTTCGCACCCCGCACTTCGCACCTCGCACCTTCTACGGCGCTGCAACCGAGGCAACCACTTTGGCCAATTCCTCCAGCTCCTCCTCCAGCACGGTGCGGGGGTCGAGGAGGACTTGGCCGTCTTTAATCCGGACCATGACCGGTGGGTCGGTTCGTCGCAGCCGCTCTTCAATGACCTGGGAGGTCAGGTGGGCCGCCCGCACCGCAACGAGGCGCGTCGGAATCGCCTCGAGCGGCAGCGCCCCGCCGCCAACCTCCGACGTCCCACTGATCACCGACACCTCGAGATGACCGGAGGCGAGTGTCGCGATTTGACCGCAGAGCCGGCTGGCCCGTCGATCGACCTCCCGGAGCGGCATGGCCAGCGCCCGGAGCACCGGGATATCTGAAAAGGCCCGCCCCTCGTCAAGGCAGAGGCGGAGGGTGGCCTCCAGCGCGGCCAGCGTCAGCTTGTCGATCCGCACGGCCCGGGCCAGCGGATTGAGGCGAAGCCTCTCGACCAGCGACCGCTTGCCAACGATCAAGCCCGCTTGCGGCCCTCCAAGCAGCTTGTCCCCGCTGAAGGTCACAAGCTCCGCGCCGGCGCGGACGCTCTCTGAAGGCAGCGGCTCCTTCGGTAGCCCGATCTGCGTGAGATCCAAGAGGGCACCGCTCCCCACATCTTCCACGACCGGCAGACCGCGTTGCTGGCCCAGCGCGGCGAGCTCGCTCACGGGGACCTCTGCGGCGAAGCCCAGAATCCGGAAGTTGCTGGTGTGAACCTTCAGGAGCATGGCGGTCGCCCCACCGATGGCCGCCTCGTAGTCCCTGAGGTAGGTCCGGTTCGTCGTCCCGACTTCCTTCAGGATCCCGCCGGCCCGACGCATGATGTCTGGAATCCGGAACGAATCCCCGATCTCCACCAGCTCCCCGCGAGAGACGATGACCTCCTTCCCCTCAGCCAGCGTGTTGATGGCCAGCAGCACCGCCGCCGCGTTGTTGTTCACCGCGAGCGCAGCCTCGGCGCCAGTCAGCCGACACAGGAGCCATTCCACATGGGCTTGCCTGGAGCGCCGAGTGCCACGCTCAAGGTCGTACTCCAGGTTGGAGTAGCCCCGCGCCACCTCGACGACGCGCTCGATGGCGGCCTCCGGTAGCGGGGCACGACCCAGGTTGGTGTGCACGATGACCCCGGTTGCGTTGATCAGCCGTCGCAGGGCCGGTCGATCCCGGCGCCGCGCGGCCTCCCGCGCCTCGGCGATCAGAGCAGCCCTGGGTGGTGGATCGGTCTGGGATGATCCGGACGGCCCGGCGGCCACAATTCGCCGCCACCGATCCAATACCTCCCGAACCGCCTCAACCACCGCCCAGCGCGGGACGCTCTCCATCAACCCCCGGATCGATGGCTCCTGCAACAACTCGTCCACCGAAGGGAGCTGCCTGAGCAGCAATCGGGCTCGGCTATCCAAGGAATCCATCTCCCCCATCGGCCCTCGAGAGCCGGAATCCATTCAATGACCTGCTGCCCGTGACGGTATCATAGTTCAGCAGTCGATTCAACTCCTTCGACCCTTCGGCTGTGCTCAGGGCAAGCTCTACTCAGGACAGGCCTTTCGGCCCTTCGACAAGCTCAGGGCTCAGGCTGCGTACTGAGCCTGTCGAAGTAGCAGGTTCCAAGATCGCGTTGAACCAAAAGACGAAGGGCCGGACCGCCATGTGGCAGCCCGGCCCTCCAGACACGGCTTGAACGGCAGCGTCTTCAGATGCGGATATCTCTGGGGGCCACCGACCGTTTGGCCAGGAAACACGGCTTGCAGAAAACCGGTTTGTCCAGTATCGGCTTGAAGGGCACAGTGGTCATCTGCCCGCAAGCGGAGCACACCACCTCGTGCTCCTCACGGGAGCCTCCCGGACCACCCATCCCCTTTCGAGTCGCCTTGCAACTCTTACACCGCTTTGGCTCATTCATGAATCCCTTCTGCGCATAAAACTCCTGTTCTCCCGCAGTGAACACGAACTGCTGCCCGCAATCGACACACGTCAATGTCTTATCCTGGAATGCCATCGCTTGCCTCCCCGCCAGCCCGAAACCCGTTTCTGCCGCGTTCCATCCCCCTCGCACTTCCCACGTCCCATCTCGTCATAGGCACTCCGCTGTAATCGCGCACTGTCATATGCCATGCCGCGGAAACACCATCCGCTTCAGGCGCTCCACCTCGCTTCGCACCGCCTTCCACGCGTGCCCCTTTGTCGGCCCATTGATGACCGCAGGCCCATCCATGAACGCCCCGTCGCTGAACCCGTTCCCCCTGTGCCTTGCCAGGAAAGGTTCCGGGAGCACGGCCGGCGGCTCACGATCGTTCATGATCGCCCAAGCCGCCGTCCAGGCGCGAGCGACGTTCGTCAGGTCATACCCGCCGCCGCCAAGCGCAATCCAGCGCGGGCACAGTCCTTTGAGACTGCGGACCGCCTGAGCGAATGCCGTGAGGCTGATCCCGATGTGGGAGAGTGGATCGGTCCGGTGAGTGTCGATCCCGAGCTGTGTGACCAGGATGTCGGGCCGGAACGCCTCCACGAGCGGCGGGATCACCTCATTGAAACCCCAGAGGAAGATCTCGTCGTCGGCGGTGGAGGGCAGCGGCACATTTACCGAGTAACCCTCCCCCTTCCCTTCCCCAAGCTCATGGACGAACCCGGTGCCGGGGAACAGCGTGCTGCCGCTCTCGTGAATCGAAAGTGTCAGTACCTGGTCGGTGTCGTAGAAGGCCCACTGGACCCCGTCGCCGTGATGGACGTCGATGTCCACGTACGCGACTCGATGCCCTCGCCGGCAGAGGTCCGCGATGATCAACGCGGCATCATTAATGTAGCAAAACCCGGAGGCCTTTGCCGGCCCGGCGTGGTGGAGCCCACCGGATATATTGAAGGCCCGGCCGACCTCACCCGACTCCACGAGGCGCGTCGCCAGCAGCGAGGCGCCGGCCACCAGCGCGGACCAGCCATAGATCCCCGGCACGATCGGGTTATCGCCCGTGCCGAGGCCGTAGCGGAATGCCGTAGCGGAAGCCTGACCGGCATCAGCCGCCTTGAGCATCGTCAGGTAGTCGGGCTGGACGAACAGCAGGAGTTCCTCATCGGTGGCGGGTTCTGGTGCGAGACAGCGGGCAGAGGGAAGGGCAAGGAGGCCGGATGCGCTGATCAGGTCATAGGTCAATTCTAACCGACGATTGCGAAGAGGATGCCCCGGTCCATAGTCGAACTCCAGGTACCGTGGAGTATAGATGAATGCGGTCGCTGGCCCCAAAGACATCCTGAATCACCCGGCTGGGCGGCGGACCCCCCCGATTCTCCAGTGGGGCCTGTCAGGACCCGGCCCCATTCTCGCCGGGCCGACGATATGTCCCGCTCTTCCCGCCTTTTTTTACGACCAGACGAATCGAGCCGATGACCATCGCCTTGTCCACGGCCTTACACATGTCGTACACAGTCAGTGCCGCCACAGCCACGGCAGTGAGCGCCTCCATCTCCGCGCCGGTCCGTCCTGTCATCCTGACCCGTGATTCGATGTCGAGGCGACCAGCCCGCTCAACAGGGGTGAACTGGATCTCAGCGCTGGTGAGAAGAAGAGGATGGCACAGGGGAATAAGATCGGGGACTCGCTTCGCCGCCATGACCCCGGCGAGCCTGGCGGCTGCCAGGACATCGCCCTTAGGGAGCGACCCCTGCTGGATCATGTGGAGGGTCTCGCGTTGCATGGTGATCACGCCTCGCGCAATGGCCTCCCGCTTGGTCTCGCCCTTGTCGCTGATATCAACCATGCGGGCCCGGCCGTGCCGATCGACGTGGCTGAGCCGTTTCATTTTTCGTTGGCGGTCGTGACGTGCCTGACTCGGTACTGCCGCATGATGACGTACATCTCGTCCTTGATTCTCAGCTTTAACTTCTGCAGCTCCTTCCGTTTTCGCTCCTGCTCGCTCGTGAGGTAGTAGATCCGGTCGAACTCGCTGATCTTGACATCGAAGTCCCGGTGTTTCTCAGCAAGCCTTCGGAACTCCGGATCCGCCTCCCTGAGACGAGCAAAGAGTTGTGCCTCCGTTTCCTCCATCTGTTACCTCCTCTCGGACGGATTGCAACCGCAATGATTGGACGCTTGTCGCTGAATGACGGTCAACCGTAGGACGCTCACAGTGACGTTCGTCTCTGAGCGCTGAAGGGACTGGTAGCTTCTTGATGAAGGCAGGCATACGCTGTGAGGATAGACACCCAATTCGAGTTCAGACTACTCAAGGGTGCGATGAAAGTCAAGGAGAAAAAGGATCAGGCGCGGTGGATGACGTGAGGGGCGGTCGCCTTGAACGAGGCCACGACTTCGGCCCCGTCGGCGAGGTCGAGCTCCTCCCACGACTGCCGGGTGACGGCCGCCACGAGCAGGACGCCGCAGTCGATCGTCACCCGATAGATCGGCCCGGTCGGCAGGTGACGGACCACCCGCCCGTGAAGCTGGTTTCGCGCGCTCGACAGCGCAGCGGTCGTTCCCTTCGGGAAAAGGGTGACCTCTTCCGGCCGGAGACAGACCAGGACGCGTTCTCCTGGAGTCAGTGTCGCCGCCACTTGCAGTGTCCAGCCCTGAACCTCCACGTCGGCAAGTCCGTCGCTCACCCCCCGAACATGACCGGGGAGGATCGTTTCGACGCCGACGAAACGGGCCACCACCTCGTTGACGGGAGTGACAAAGACGCGCTCGGGCGCGTCCATTTGGAGGATCCGACCGTCGATCATGACGGCGACCTGATCTCCGAGCGCAAGGGCCTCATCCCGGTCGTGCGTCACAAGGATCGTGGTGATCCGGGTCTTACAGAGGATCACCTTCAGATCGGCGAGCAGTCCTTCGCGGGTCGGAGGGTCCAGGGCGGCGAACGGCTCATCCAGCAGCAACACCTCGGGCTCGAGGACAAGGGCCCTGGCGAGACTCACCCGCTGGGCTTCGCCGCCGGAAAGGGTGCGGGAGCGCCGTTTGGCCAGATCTCTGATACCAAGAGTGCCCATCCAATCCTGGAGGCGCCTGCTGACCTCCGCCCGATCGGTCTGCCGGAGCCTCAGCCCAAGCGAGACATTGTCCTTCACCGTCCCATCGATGAGCAACGGCTCCTGAAAGACGCTGGCCATGCGACGGCGGAGCGAGAGGAGATCGCCGCGCGGCGCAACCGGCCGACCTCGGAAGAGCACGCGCCCTTCGGTGGGGGCCTCCAGCAGTCCAAGCAGTCGGAGGAACGTCGATTTCCCGGCCCCGTTCGGCCCGATGATGGCCAGTGTCCGACCCTCCTGGAGTTCAAACGACGGAACGTCCAGAACCAGCGCGCCATGATATGTGACCTTCACCCCCTCAAGGGCCAGGATCGGTGCGGTCAAGATGCCCTCCCTCGCTGCTGGATCCATGTCAGCGCCCAGTTCACCGCGAAGGCGAGGAACAACAAGAGGAGGCTGAGCGCGATCGCCATATCGAAGTTTCCCTTGCTGGTCTCGAGGACGGTGGCGGTCGTGAGGACACGGGTCTGTCGATAGATATTCCCGCCCACCATGATGGCGGCGCCGATCTCGGAGATGACGGCGCCGAAGCCGGCCATCACCGCCGCCAAGAGCGGCAGGCGCGCCTCCTTGAGGAGCAGCCAGACGACCTGGAGCCTCGACGCGCCGAGCCCGACCAGTTGCAGACGGAGCCTTGGGTTCAACTGCTGGACCGCAGCCACGGTGAGTCCCGTGACGATCGGGGCGGCGATCACGAGCTGGGCGATGACGATTGCCGTTGGCGTGTAGAGCAGCTCCAGCAAACCGAGAGGGCCACTCCGCCAGAGGAAAATGGTGACGAAAAGACCAACGACGACCGGCGGGAGCCCCATTCCAGTATTGACCAGGCTCATGGCGAAGTTCCGCCCCGGAAAGCGGGTCAGTGCCAAGACCGTTCCGAGGGGGATGCCCACCAGGAGACTGAGCAGCGTGGCGGTCCCGGAGACCTGCAGTGAGAGTAGCGCGATGCCCAGCACCTCCGGGTCGCCGCGAAGGAGCAGCAGGATGGCCTGTTTGGTGCCTTGCCAAATCAGCTCCATCTCCCCCTCACTAGTACCGGTCCAAAATTAGAGGCTTACTCGTGACGATTAACCATCACTCATCCGGGGCCAGCAGGTGGAGACGGTCGGGGGGCAGCGACAAAAAGATCTCCTTCCCAACATGCAGCGCCATCAGGTGGTGCAGATGGTCCGGCACCTGGATTTCCAAATCGTACTTCTTGGGATCGTTTCCGTCGCCGATGCCCACGTAGAGAACATAGTCAAGGCCGCGCTCCAGCTCGCGCACGATCCGGCCCCGAAGGACGTTCGCACGCGCTGCCGCCTTTTCTGGCCAGACCAGCCTGATATCCTCCGGCCGGATGCATAGCTCCACCTCTCCAGGACCGACCGGAACCTGGCCATCAACCCGCAGATGATGTCCGCGCCAGACGATATCCCAGCCACCGCTCGCGTCTCGAACCGCCACCCCTCGTAAGATATTCTTCGCCGCCGTATGCTCGGCCACCCGCCTCGTCCGTGGCCGGTGGAGCACCTCCTCGCGGCTGCCCACCTGGAGGATCTTGCCCGCGTCGATGATGGCGATCGTCGAGGCCATGAGATAGGCCTCCTGCAAATTGTGTGTCACAAGGAGGATCGTGCCGCGGTAATCGGCCAAGACTTCCAGCAGCTCCTGCCGGAGCGTCTCGCGCACGCCAAGGTCGAGCGCCGAGAACGGCTCATCAAGGAGCAGGACCTCTGGGCGTCCGATCAGCGCCCGTCCCAGTGCCACCCGCTGCCGCTGTCCGCCCGAGAGCTGATGGGGATAGTGGTTCGCTACTGCCTCCAATCGAAGGAGGTGGAGCATTTCTTCGACTCGTCCAGCCGCTTCACCTCCGCGCATCCCCCGGGGCAACGCATACGAGAGATTCCCTGTCACGGTCTTATGAGGGAAGAGGGCGTACTCCTGAAAGACAAGGCCAACGCGTCGCCGATGGGGGGGAAGGTCGATGCGACCCTTCGAGTCGAAGACGGTCCGGCCATTGATCCGGATCGTCCCTGAAGTCGGCCTGATGAGGCCGGCGATCGCCAGGAGCGTGAGGCTCTTGCCCGCACCTGACGGGCCGCACAACGCGGCGATCTCGTCGCCGACCGTCAACCGACTCTGCAGCCGGAAACCCTTGAGGCGCCTGTCAACCACGAGCTCAAGCATTAGTACCTCACCCTCGTCATGCGACCGACGAGCACGAGGATCATCAGGACGCTGGCCGTCGCCAGGATGGCCAATGCGTTCGCCTCCTGTGGCTGGTTCGCCTGCACGGCATCGTAGATCGCGAGAGCTACCGTTTGGGTCCGGCCCGGGATACTGCCGGCGATCATCAGGGTGATACCGAACTCTCCCATGGCCCTCGCCAAGGCCAGGATCGCCCCTGCCAGGAGGCCTCGCCATGCCAGCGGAAGGGTGATGGTGGCGAACACAATCAGGGCAGGCTTGAAGGTCCGGCCCGCATCCTCGATCCGACGGTCGATCCCCTCGAATGCCCCTTGGGTCGCCTTGATGAACAACGGCAGTGCGGCGATGGTCGAGGCAAGGACCGCCCCCTGCCAGGTGAAGATGAAGGCGATGTCGAAAGTCTCCTCCAGAAAGCGGCCCAGGGGCGCGCGCCGCCCCACCAACAGCAGGAGATAGTACCCCGTGACGGTGGGCGGGAGGATCAAGGGGATCACCACCAGCGACTCCAGGACCGCCCTCCCAGGAAAACGGCCACGGGCCAGCAACAAGGCGATCGGCGTGCCTAGGAGAAGCGCCATGACCGTGGCCAAGCTGGCCACCTTTAAGGAGAGGAGAAGGGGAGAGAGGGGAATCGAGGCCATCGTGTCCCGTTTATTCCGTGGGAGGCCTGGTCGTTCGAAGAGCGATGATCATCGAGCGGTTTCCTTCGTTGCCGAACGAAACCCGTGGGCTCTCAACACCTCCTGTCCCTCGTCGCTGAGTGCGAGATCAACGAAAGCGCGCGCCAAGGCTGGCACCTTCGACGCGGCAACCACTGCGATCGGATAGATCACGGGGCGGTGGCTGCCCTTGGGCGCGGCGGCGACCACCTCGACCTCTCGACCGGCACTTTGCGCATCGGTGCCATAGACCAGCCCGGCCTCGACCTCACCTCGGATGACATAGACCAGGGCCTGGCGGACGTTTTCCGTGAGAATCAAATTCGGCTCCAGCGTGTCCCAGATCTTCAGACTCGTCAGCACCTCCCGCGCATACTCCCCTGCTGGAACCGTCCGCGGGTTACCGATGGCGATCCGCTTGACCTCCGGTCTCATCAAGTCCTTGAAAGAGGCAAGATCAAAGCGGACATTAGACGGCTTGATCAATACGACCTGATTGGCCGTCAGCGTTCGGCGCGTGTCGTCGAGTATGAGGCCCTTGGCCTGCAGGTTGTCCATCTGTTTCGGTGCGGCTGAGACGAAGACGTCCACCGGCGCGCCTCGCTCGATCTGTTGTTGCAGCACCCCCGACGCGCCAAAGTTGAACACAACCTTTGCCTGTGGGTGGCCTCGTTCAAAGAGGGCCCCTATCTGCTGCAGTGATTCTCTGAGGCTGACCGCGCCGGAAACCAGCAGTTCCGACTGTGTGGCGCCGGACACGCTCCCGATAGCGCCCGCGGCAACGATCGCCGCGGCGAAAGCCGTCATCAGCCATTTCACGGTCACGCTGAACTCCCCCTTCGCTCTGGCTGACCCCCGCGCCACGGCCCGGCGGTCCGAGGGCCTCGTATCTAAGTATATCCTCATCGAAGCGAAAAAAGCAAAGCCTTGGAGGAATACGGGAAGGATGTTGACCGGCTTCCCAGGGTGGGATTAGAATAGCGAACCCCAAGCGTGCGCGGGCATGTGACCCAAGAAATGTCTCTCGTCCTCCGTCACGCCGTTCGCCCGGAGGGGAGCCGGGAAGGGGGAAACGGTGTCTCGCTGACGTGCCGAGGAAACGAAACCGATGGAGAGTCACGGGGAGGAGAGTATGAGCCACCCGTCGGGCCCAACGAACTACCTGAAGGCCGGCGTCGATACGGAGCGGGAGGAGCGGGTACTCTCGAGGCTGATCCATACCGCAAGCCAGACATTCGCATTCGTGCGAGATATCGGCAAACCGGTCCTGCCGATCGGGTTCTTTGCCAACGTGATCGATCTCGGTCACGGGATCGGGCTGGCGCTCTCAACAGACGGGGTCGGCACAAAGATCCTCGTCGCTCAAATGATGCAGAAATACGACACGCTGGGCATCGACTGTGTCGCCATGAATGCCAACGACGTGCTGTGCGTTGGCGCTCGTCCTATTTCTTTTCTGGACTACATCGCCGTTCAGGAAGCCAACCCGGACCTCCTCGAACAACTGATGCGCGGCCTCAAAGAGGGCGCCCGCCTCGCAGGCGTCGCCATCTGCGGCGGCGAGATCGCCCAGGTGCGCGAGATGATCGCATCCGAGCGGGAGGGATGGGGTTTCGATCTGGTGGGGATGTGTGTCGGCCACGTTCGGCTCGATCAACTGATCACTGGCAGATCAATTACTCCAGGCGACGTCATTATTGGAATTGGAAGTAGCGGGATTCACAGTAACGGGCTGACCCTGGCCAGACGTGTCCTGTTCAGACAGAACAACTACTCAGCGGACACCAGGTTCGAAGAACTCGGGCGAACACTTGGAGAAGAATTGCTCGAGCCGACATCCATTTACGTGCCGGAGGTCGTAGAGGCGATCGAGAGACCGCTTGCCATCAAGGGGCTCGCCCACATCACGAGCGACGGCCTGCTGAACCTGTTGCGATTCGACACGGGGCGGACTGAGGTCGGATACGTCATTGACCGGCTCCCACCTATACCACCGATATTTTCTTTGATTCAGAGATCGGGAAATCTCCCCGATGAGGAGATGTTTCGAGTCTTCAACATGGGGATCGGATTCTGCGCCGTTGTGTCCGAGCGCGATGCTGAATCGTTCCGAGCGATCGTCACGCGTCATGGCCGCGAAGCGATGCGGATCGGGCATGTGGTGGGCGATCCGGAACGGAGGGTTCTCATTAGACCCTATGGTCTGGTCGGCAAGGGCAATTCGTTCCGTAAGGCGTGATCCCCGTTACCGATCTCGCGATCCCATCATACAGAAACCAGTGGTGCATGTACGCCGTTGGCGCCCCCCCCACCTCTCTCCTCTCCCCCGTTGGGGGAGAGGGATTGTGGTTGAACTTCCAACGCCGCCGATACAGGCAGCACCTCCCATAGGGTCTCACCCATCAGGATGTGCAGATTTTTCCTTCCCATCCGGTCCCGGATGGAGTACAATTCTGTGCCTTGCTTTTCGAGGAGGGGTGGGTTTACTCTAGCGGGGTAACCTCCCCCTCTCTCCCACCTGTCATACGTATGCCCCGCGAGGAGATGATGCGGGAGAAGCGCAAGTACATGACTTCTGATCCCCCGACTGCCGGGGTTGTGCTGTCACCGAAGGAGTAAGCTAGATGCGGAAGACGCTGTTTCTGAATCCCCCTTCGTATTCCGGATTTGACGGCGGGGCCGGCTCCCGATATCAGGCGCGGCGTGAGATCCGGTCGTTCTGGTATCCCACCTGGCTGGCGCAGCCCGCAGCCATGGTGGAAGGGAGCAGGTTGATCGACGCGCCCCCTGATGGGCTCACCGTCGAGGACGTGGTCCGGCAGGCCGCGGAGTACGATCTTATCGTCATTCATACCAGCACCCCCTCACTGCGCAACGACGTCAAGGTGGCGGAGCGCCTCAAGCATGAGCGTCCGGGCGCGCTGATCGGCTTCGTGGGAGCGCACACCTCTGTCCTGCCGGACGAGACCCTCAAGGCCTCCACGGCGATCGACTTTGTGACCCGCGACGAGTTCGACTACACCATCAGGGACGTCGCGAGCCGGGACAGGTGGGAGGACGTGAGCGGCATCAGCTACCGGAGGAACGGCAGCATCGCCCACACGCCCGACCGTCCACTCATCCAGAACATGGATGAGCTTGCCTTCGTCACCGACGTATACAAGCGGGATTTGACCATTGAGAACTATTCCATAGGTTATCTTTTCCACCCGTACGTCTCGCTCTACACCGGGCGCGGTTGCCGGTCGAGGTGCACGTTCTGCCTCTGGCCCCAGACCATCGGCGGGCACGTCTACCGGGTGCGCAGCCCGGAGAACGTCTACGAGGAGATGAAGCTGGCCAAGCAGTATTTTCCGCAGGTCAGAGAGTTCTTCTTCGACGACGACACCTTTACCGACCACATCCCCCGCGCCATTGAGATTGCCAGGCGACTGAAGACACTTGGCCTCACCTGGTCCTGCAACGCCAAAGCCAATGTCCCGTATGAGGCCCTGAAGGCGCTGAAGGACGGCGGATTGCGTCTGCTCCTGGTGGGATACGAATCGGGCAACCAGCAGATCCTCAACAACATCAAGAAGGGTATCCGCATAGAACAGGCCAGGAAGTTCACGCAGGACTGCAAGTCGCTCGGGATCCTCATCCATGGCACATTCATCGTTGGTCTTCCGGGGGAGACGCCGGAGACCATCGAGCAGACGATCCGCTACGCCTGCGACCTGGATGTCTACAGCATCCAGGTGTCGCTCTCGGCTCCGTACCCCGGCACGGCGCTGTACGAGCAGGCCGTTCAGAACGGGTGGCTGGCCAAGGGCAGCCTCGTCAACGATTCGGGCGTTCAAGAGGCGACGCTGGAATACCCGGGCCTTTCCCGCGAGGCGATCTTCGAGGCGATGGAGCGATTCTATAGACGCTTCTACTTCCGCCCGAAGCCGATTCTCCGCATCGTCAAGGACATGTTGAAGGACCGCGAGGTGATGGTCCGGCGACTCCGGGAGGGCCGAGAGTTTCTCGGCTTTATGATGACGCATAAGAGTTCGCCGGCATGAGCGATACCGGGACGCTTCGCGTCGTTCCGTCCCCCCAAGACCTGGCCACGATGAACGGTCAGTTCAAGGGCCGATTGCGCGTGGTCAAGCAGGCCCTCCTCGAAGGGGGACCGGGGTTCTGCCAGTTCGCCATCAATAACGCCTGTAACGCCGGTTGTGACTTCTGCAACTTCAATCTGGACAAGCTGCCCAGGAAAGACTGGATCTTCGCCGGGCTGCCCGAGGCCAAGGACGCGATCGAC
>JACQQF010000031.1 GCA_016207095.1 Candidatus Methylomirabilota bacterium
ATTGACCGAGCAGGCCTGACCCAACCCCGCGGAGCCTTTCGACCTGCCAGGCCCAGAGTGCGAGGAGGTAGAAGGGGAGGTACTCCAGGATGCCGGCCCACAACGGCATGCGCAGGTGGTCATCGGTGTACTTCAGATAGGAGATGGCGATGGTCCCGGACAGGTAGAGCCAGCCGGCGCTCGGCCGGATCGCGAGGAACGGAAGGACCCACAGGAGATACCAGGGGTGAACGATCTGGGCGAAGGTGACGAAGGTCCCGAACAGCAGGAGTATCTCTGCCACCGTCGCGTCAAGCCCCTTCTCCCCCGGCCTCGTTCCCCGGAAGATGACGGCGAGGAGTGCTAGGACGAGGACCCCGGAGGCAAACCGTGTGGGTTGAGAGGTGAGCAGGCCAACCCCGAACGCAAGCAGGGCCCCAGGTCCCGAGTTGAATCGTTCGCCAGGATCGGAGAGGTACTGCGGCAGGAAGCCCAGCACGCGTTGGCCGACTGTCCAGACGTATGAGAGGTACAGCAGGCCCACCAGGGCTGCGGCGGGAAGCAAGAGTCGAGGTCCGTGCCGGCGGACGACGGCCGGGATCAGGAGAGCAGGGTACAGCTTGATGGCCGTCGCCATCCCCAGCGCGGCGCCGGCCCCCACATCGCGGCGCCGCTCCAAGAGGAGCAGGCACAGAAGCACGAATGGGAGCATCAACCCATCCAGGTGCCCTGACCCTGCCAGCTCGAAGATCGCCAGCGGGTGCCAGGCATACACGATGGCGCGGCCGGGCGGAAGTCCCGCCACGCGTAGCAGCCGCGTGAGCAACAGGATGGTCAGGAGGTCGCAGGCGACGATCGTGGCTTTCACGAAGCCGACGCTGTCGGGCCTGGCCGCATAGACGCCTCGAAAGAGCCACTGGGCGCCGGGCGGATAGATGGTGCGCGCCCATGGACGGTTGATTCGAGGATAGATCGCGTCGTCTCTGAGGTGAGAGAGTTCAGGCGCCTCAGGGGGGTACAGGTACGGATTGATCCCGGCGGCCTGGACCCTGCCATCCCAGACATACCGATAGATATCATCTGACAGGACCGGCTGGGTCCAGAGCAGGGCGATGCGGAACGCGACCGAGAAGCCGATGAGGGTGGTTGTCATCACGCGACCATCGAGGCCCCCGCGAAGTACACACCACACCGACACAAGGTAGAGCGCGAACAGTGGAGCGAAATGGATGAGGAAGCCGGGAACGACTCCCTTTCTGAGAAGGAAGAGCGGAAGGGCGGCTGGATTCCCTTTTGTCGCCAGGGCAAAGGAGAGATAGAGGAGTAAGGAGAGGACTCCGAGGCCGATGAGGATCAGCGTGCTGCCGAATGCTCTGCGTCGGGGCCCCGCCATGCTGTCGAACCGGGTGTCCGCGCCAGTGGGGAGTGGCTCCGGGCGCATAGAAGACTACACCAGGAGGGCCAGGGTTCTCGCGACCAAGCCGCGGGGTTGAGCCCCTTCGAATCGCCGGGCCAAGAGTGCGTCAACGCCAAGGCGTCGTCCGGCCCTGAAGCTGAGAAACAGGAGGCTGTAGCCAATCAACATCAGGTAAGCCGACGGCCATTCAGCCGGATGTCGGATGAGGCCCGTCGTGATATTCAGGGACATCAGGAGGGCGGCCACGGCACCGAGTCGGGTGAACGCTCCAAGGAGCATCGACATACCGATGAATAGCTCGGTGGCCAAGGTCATGTAGCCGAAGAAGATGAAGTTGGGGATCACGACGTGCTCGACGAAATACTTGTGGGGCGCCGCGACGGAATACTTGAGCATCTCGTTGGTCCAATACCACAGGCCATCACCCGCCCGGATCCCGAAGTCGGGAGGTTTCTTCCAGGCCGCCTCCTTCAGCCATAAGAGGCCGTACCCCATCCTCAGGAGTGCCAGAGTGATCCCTGCCATCCGTTGTTCCCGCGCCCCCGTTCCGAGGAATGGTGTCTGCATCTCAACCTGCCTGCCGCTCGAATAAGAACGCCCGCGTGTGAAGAGCGAGGCTGCTTCCATTCGTCGCCAGATCGTTGCGCAGCCGGACGAGGTCGTTCGGCGTGTCCACATCGAACCAGGAGGGAAGGGTCGCCACCTCTAACCGTTGCGCCGAGGCGCGCCGAAGCGTCTCGCTCAACACTGCGCCGCTGCTCCAGGGAATGCCGTCAAAGAGTGACCGGCATGGGCGCTTGAGCCCTATGAGATAGTACCCGCCGTCCTCTGCGGGCCCGAGCACCAGGTCCGTGCTCCTGTTCTGAAGCCGATCAACGGCGTCCAGCAGATAGGTTGAGGGCAGGGTAGGTGTGTCGCTGTCGATGATGATGACGCCGGGGTGGCCTTTTTCTAAGAGTATCGCGGAGAGGCGGTGAAGACGGTCTCCAAGGTCTGATCCAGTCTGGGGGATCAGGGTGAAGTCTTGTGTGGCCAGTGACGCCATCTGTGCCCGCGCTTCGGGAGGGGTATAGGCCAGGTACGGATCGACCCCGGAGAGTGTGCCGACCTGAAGGATCTTATCCAACAGAAGGCACCGGTACAGTTCGGCGGCCTCCTCCTGGCTCAAAGGCGGGACCAGGCGGGTTTTCACATGCCCGGCCTTTGGCGCCTTGGCCATCACCGCGATGGCGTGTCGTCGCATTCAACCCACCTTCTCTGTTGTCATTGCGAGGCTGTCGTCTTGGCCTGTTCGGCTCCATGCCAGACCAAGAAACGAGCATAGCAAGGCGCGGACCCCAGGGCCGCACCCACTGCGGGTACCCGGCGTACAGTCTGGTACGTCGCAGGGAGCGCCCTGGGGGCCAGCAACGCCGCTAGGCGAAGTTAATTGGAGCGGCACTAGCAGATCTGGAAGGAGGCCCAGTACGAGCAGGCAGGGCAGGTGATGATCACTTCGTTTTCGCAGTACGCGATGAGCGGGCGACGATACGCCTTTGCCCCCGGTCCGCTCCTCACGTAAAGGGTGCAGAGCTCCGGCTTGAGATCATGTTCTTTCACATTCAGCGGGCCGCCACAGCGAGGGCAGCCCGCGATGATCCCATCCACGTCAGGCATCACCCTTTGACTCGCGCTCTTCGTTCCGGGATTCGTGTTGACGACTTTACACTCCTGATGCTATAAAGTCAACGTCTGCGCGACCTCGGCCCCTATCGTGCGATCCCGCCAGATTGGAGCAATTCCGTGATGGCCTCGGAGGAGGTTCGGGCGTTTGTCGAGACCCGCCGCGTGGCCAGGATGGCCACAGTTGATGCGAGCGGGCACCCTCACGTCGTTCCAATCTGTTATGTGTACGACGGGTCCCGACTCTATTCGGCGGTGGACGAAAAGCCCAAGCGCTTCGCCCCCAACGCGCTCCGGCGGCTCGTCAACATCCGAAATAACCCCACGATTTGCCTGATTGTCGACGAGTATGACGAGGACTGGAATCGCCTCCGCTTTGTGATCATTCATGGGACCGCCGAGATCGCGCTCGCCGGGTCGGAGCACGCCCACGCGCTCGATTTGCTTCGCAAGAAGTATCCCCAGTACCGGACCATGGTCCTTACTGAAAAGCGCAACCCGGTCATCGCCATTACGCCCACGAAGATCGTCTCGTGGGGCACATTTTGAAAAAGAGCGATCATAGTTGACAGTTCACGGTTCACAGTTCAGAGATCAGCGTAAGAGATTACTATCAACTGTCAACAGTATACCGTGAACCAATGGAGTCCGGATGTCTGATTCTGCCGCCGCCGCCGCACTAGTGCCGTTCCAACTTGTTGCGGCTAATGGAAGAGAGCTATGCAGCACATACGTCGCCTTCAGCGAAGCTTGACTGATTCGGCGAAAATAGTTGGAACAGCACTAGATCGGGACCCTGAATCTGAGCCAAGCGTTGTGGGCGTTGAGGCCGCGCTCGATGAGGCCACCTCCGGCAGGCCCCTCACGCAAGAGACCGCTCTCGCCTTGATGAGGGCTTCAGGTCGCCATCTCCTCCGACTGCTGGATCTCGCGGCCACCCTTCGAGATACCGGAAAAGGGCGGACAGTCACCTTCTCGAAAAAGGTCTTCATCCCTCTCACGAGGCTTTGCCGCGATCGCTGCGGTTACTGCGCCTTCCGCCGTGACCCTGGAGAGCCAGGCGATGGGTTTATGACCGCCGAGGAGGTCCTGGCCATCGCCTCCGCCGGGGCGAGGCTCGGGTGCAAGGAGGCCCTGTTCAGCCTTGGAGAGAAGCCCGAACTGGCCTTCCCGGAGGCCAGGCGCTTCCTCACCGAGCGCGGACACCGGACCACGATCGAATATCTGGCGAGGATGTGCCGGCTCACGCTGGCGGAGACAGGGCTGCTTCCGCACGCCAACCCAGGGACGATGACCATCGAGGAGATGGCGATGCTGCGCGAAGCCAACGCCAGCATGGGCCTGATGCTGGAATCGGTGAGCGCGCGGCTGATGCAGCCGGGCGGACCACATCACCCGGCCCCGGACAAGCACCCCCGGCTTCGCCTCAAGACCATCGAGGGGGCCGGGCGGCTTCGAATCGCGTTCACCACCGGGATCCTGATCGGGATCGGCGAGACCCTCCAGGAGCGGATCGACTCCCTGTTTGCCATCAAGGCGCTCAACTCGGCGTACGGTCACGTGCAAGAGGTGATCGTCCAGAACTTCCGTGCCAAGTCGACGATCCCGATGCGGGCCTTTCCCGAACCGACGCTCCTCGGCATGCTCAGAACCCTCGCCGTGGCGCGGCTGATCCTGGGCCCGGAGATGAACCTTCAGGCCCCGCCGAACCTAACCCCCGAGGCCTACCCCATGCTGTTGCTATCGGGGGTCAACGACTGGGGTGGGATCTCGCCGCTGACCGAGGACTTCATCAATCCCGAGGCCTCCTGGCCACAGATCGCCGTCCTCCGCGAGGAAACCGCATCTCTCGGCTACCACTTGAGGGAGCGGCTCGCGATCTACCCTGAATATATCTTCCGCAAGGAGGGGTTCATCCCTCCTTCCCTGGCCCCCAGGATCATGTCCTTGGTCGACGACAGCGGATATCCCAGAGAGGAGGGACACGATGAGACCCGGGCAGCCTTCCACTCAAGATCAAGACAACGAGCTTGAGCGCCTTCTTTCCCGGACCGAGCCGACCATCTCGCGTCTGTTTGAGCGGACGCTCGAAGGTCGAGAGCTATCCGTGGAGGCGGGCCTTCGCCTGACCGACGCACAGGGCCCGGATCTCCACGCGCTGGTCATGGTGGCCGATGAGATGCGACGGCGTCAGGTGGGAGAGACCGTCACCTATGTGGTCAACCGCAACATCAACTTCACCAACGTCTGCATAAAACATTGCACCTTCTGCGCCTTCAGCCGGGACCACCGCGAGGAAGAGGGGTACTTCCTGCCTGTCGAGGAGGTGGTCAGGCGGGCGAAAGAGGCCCGGGAGATGGGCGCAACCGAGGTGTGCATTCAGGCCGGCCTCCCGCCGAAACTGGATGGCCGGTTCTACATCGAGATCTGCCGGGCCATCAAGCAGGAATTGCCGGACATCCACATCCACGCCTTCTCACCGGAGGAGATCCTGTACGGGTCCACGCGATCCGGGATCCCCCTCCCGGATTATCTCATGGCCCTCAAGGAGGCGGGGCTCGGCACGCTGCCTGGGACCTCGGCCGAGATCCTGGACGATGAGATCCGCGACACCATCTCCCGGGGTCGTATCACCACCCGCCAGTGGATCGAGGTAGTCACCACCGCCCACTCGCTGGGGATCCCGACCACTTCGACGATCATGTACGGCCACGTCGAGCAGCCAATCCACTGGGTGAAGCACATGGCCCTCCTGCGCGACATCCAGAGGGAGACGGGCGGATTCACCGAATTCGTGCCGCTGAGCCTGATCCACCATGAGGCGCCGATGTATCGACGCCAGCTCGTGAAGGGGGTTCGCCCCGGGGCAACCGGCAGCGAGGTGGTCAAGATGCATGCCCTGGCGCGCCTGATGTTAGGCCCGACGTTCAAGAACATCCAATCATCCTGGGTCAAGGAGGGGCCCAAGATGGCCCAGTACCTTCTGACAGCCGGAGCCAATGATCTGGGCGGAACCCTGATCAACGAGAGCATCTCAACATCGGCCGGTGCATCTCACGGTCAGCTTGTGTCGCCCGCCGAACTCCGCCGCATGATCCGTGATCTGGGGCGCCTCCCCGCGCAGCGGAGCACAACATACCAACTCCTCCGGGTGTTCGATGGCGGAGAAGAGGAGGAGCACCCTCTCGACCGGATCGATGACGCGGAGGAACGATTCGGCTCCTACCGAACGCTGACCGCATCCGACCGGTTCCGATACACGGCCGGAGTTCACAGTTCACGGTTGACGGCTGACAGTCCAGAACAGATCCATCTGTGAACTGTGAACTGTCAACTGTGAACCGTGGACACCTTTGGGGTTGCCATGAAGATCGCAATTCTTGGAGGGACTGGGCGAGAGGGGGCGGCCCTCGCGCTCCGCTGGGCGGCGTCCGGCGAGGATGTCATCATCGGGTCGAGAGACGAGACCCGAGCGGTTGCGGCCGCCGACGACCTGAACCGGGCGTTGGGGAAGACCACCATCCGTGGGGCGTCGAACAGGCAAGCCGCGGAAGAGGCCGACGTCGTGGTGCTGACAGTTCCTGCCACCGCTCACCTCGCCATTCTCGCAGAGGTGAGAGAAGCCTTGCAGGGCAAACTCCTGATCGATGCCACTGTCTCGCTCGATCCGGATGCGCCCGGGCGACTCTCGCCCCCGAACCACCGATCGGCTATCGAGGAGGCGCAGGCGTTTTTGGGGCCGAGGACGAATGTGGTGGCGGCCTTTCAGAATATCTCGCATCGCCTGCTACGAGAGCCGAACAGGAGGATCGACTGCGACGTGCTGGTATGCGGGGACGACCCTCAGTCGAGGCAGCTCGCGATGGCGCTTGTGGAGAAGACCGGCCTTCGCGCTCTCGATGCCGGCGCGGCTCACTTCGCCAGGACCGTCGAGGCGCTGACCCCGCTGCTACTGGAGTTGAATCGCCGTTACAAAGCCAAGGAGGCCGGGATCAGGATCACCGGCCTGCCGGAGAAGGAGCGATGATCGTCGCCCTGGGCGGAGGGATCGGCGCCTCGAAGCTGCTCCTAGGGGTGTGCCAGGTGATCGACCCGCCCGAACTGACGGTCATCGTCAACACCGGTGACGATTTTCTCCTACACGGCCTCACCATCTGCCCTGATCTGGATACCGTCGCCTACACCCTGGCCGGCTTCTCCGACCAGGAAAGGGGATGGGGGATCGAGGGCGACAGCTTCAACGCCCTCAGTTGGCTCGATCGCTACGGCCGCGAGGCCTGGTTCAATCTTGGGGACCGCGACCTTGCCACACACCTCCACCGCACCGCCCTGCTCCGGCAAGGACTGACGCTTGCCGAAGTCACCGATCTTGTCCGGCGGTCTCTTGGGGTCCGGACCCGTATCCTGCCGATGACCAACGAGAGAATATCGACGATCGTCCTTACCGACCAAGGGCCGCGACCGTTCCAGGAGTACCTCGTCCGCGATGGCGCGCGTCACGCCGTGCGAGGGGTCAGGTTCGAGGGCGTGGAGCGATCGCGGCCCGCGCCCGGGGTTCTCGAGGCGATCGAGGCCGCCGATGGGATCATCATCTGCCCCAGCAATCCGGTGATCAGTATAGGACCGATCCTTGCCGTCCCGGGCATCCGCCGTGCGCTGACAACGACCGAGGCGCCGATCGTGGCGATCAGTCCGGTCGTCTGCGGCCGGTCGCTAAAAGGCCCGACCGACAAGTTCCTGGCCGGGCTCGGGCATGAGGTGTCGGCCCTCTCGGTGGCGCGACTCTACCGGGACCTGCTCGACCTGTTCATTGTGGATCGATCCGATACCGAACTCCTCCCTGCCATCGAGGCCGTGCCGGTGAAGGCAAGAACGGCAGATACAGTGATGCACAACCTCGAGGCCAAGATCTCCCTGGCCAAAGAGACCCTCTCCTCCCTCGCCTCCCTCCGATCGCAATGATCGTCGCACTCATTCCCGTGAAGGCACTTGCCCGCGGCAAGCAGCGACTTCAGTCGCTGTTGTCGGCCGAGGAGCGACATCTCCTCTCCAAGACGATGCTTGAGGATGTACTTTCCGTCCTCACCACGGTCCCGCTGTTTGACCGGACGTTCGTCATTACCTCGGACAGTGAAGCCGCCGCATTGGCTCGTCAGTACGGCGCGGGGGTCATCAAGGAGGCGCGGCAGGTCCGACAGAGCCTGTCGGTCGAGGCCGCCGCCGCCATCTGCCGACAGATGGGTGCCGAGGCGATGCTGATGCTCCCGCTCGACGTCCCGCAGGTCACGCCCGGCGATCTGTCCCGAATCGTGGAGAAAGGGACTGCGTCTCCGGGGATCGTCCTGGTGCCATCACGCGATAGGCTTGGAACCAATGCCCTGTTGGCCAGGCCGCCCGACACGATCCCGTTTCGTTTCGGGTACGATAGCTTCCGGGCGCATCAGCGCGAGGCCGAGGCCAGGAATCTCCCCTGCGAGGTGTGCGAGCTTTCGAATCTTGCGCTCGACATCGACGAGATCGAAGATCTTCACGCATTCCTGGAGCGACCTGGCAGGACCAGATCGCACGAACTGCTCCATCGGCTCGGAATCGAGAGGAGACTCGATGTCAGGCAAGGCGCCTGAGCTCTCCCTCATCGGGCTGACCGGTCTGCCGGAGATCCGCCAGGGAGACGACCTGGGCGCGTTGATCGTCGAGGCGGCCAGTTCGCTGGGCCTCGAGTTCCGGCCCGGCGACATCCTGGTCGTGACCCAGAAGGTCGTCTCCAAGGCCGAAGGGAGGGTGATCCCCCTCCGTGATGCGACGCCTTCGCCTCTGGCGCGCTCCTGGGCCGTCCTCCTCGACAAGGATCCCCGTCTGGTCGAGCTGATCCTTCGGGAGGCGAAACGGATCGTCCGGATGGATCGCGGCATTCTGATCGCCGAGACGCGGCACGGCTTCATCTGCGCCAACGCTGGGGTCGATCGGTCGAACCTCCCCGACCAGGATGCCGCCGCCCTCCTCCCGCTCGACCCGGATGGGTCAGCCAAAGCCATTCGCGATCGAATCCTGGCGCTCTGCGGGATCGAAGTCGCCGCGCTGATCTCCGATACCTTCGGCCGTCCCTGGCGCGAGGGACTCACCAACGTCGCCATCGGCGTAAGCGGCCTGCTTCCGATGAAAGATTACAGCGCCGCTGTGGACGACTTCGGCCGGCGGCTGCAGGCGACGATCATCGCTGCCGCCGACGAACTGGCAGCCGCGGCCGAGTTGGTCATGGGCAAGACCGAGCGAATCCCTGCAGTTCTGATACGTGGTTACCAATACGAGAAGGGGGAAGGTTGGACCTCGATGCTGCTTCGCCCGCCCGAGAAGGATCTGTTCAGGTAGGATGGGTGAGGAAAGGGAGAGGGAGATTCGCGCTGGATAGATGGGGGTGGGCGCGGGAGCTTCTCGGGCCAGGTGGGGCGAGGTTGAGTCGGATGGTCTTGGTTCCGTTTACAGGGACCACGACCTGCAAGAAGGTTCGATCGGCGCCCCATCGCAGCTCCAATAGCCGATTCCCCGCAAGGACTCCCGTAACCGGCCGCCCGCGCAGTTCGTGGGCCCGACCCACATACTGATCGTCCAGGTAGATTTCAACATCATCGGGCTCCACTTCAAAGTGCAGCACGCCTTCGCCGGGCTGCTGCCGGTCGCCGGGTGACCGGGGTCCCTGATCGGCAGCGAGCCAGGACACGGCGAAGCCGCCAACCGCGTCAGCTCGGATCGTCCAGAGACTGAGGGTGATGCCGATGGCAAAGGATGCCATAAGGATCATCCACCGCCGGCGCGCCATGCGTTTTCCTGTCGGAACAGCCCGATCAAGCATCTGCAACAGATCGGGCCAGCACGTAAGCAGGCGCTGGCCCGATGGATGGCGGGAGCGGAATGGCAGGTTCCCCTCTCGACCTCAGTAGGGATAGTAGTAGCCGCCTGCTGGCGCGTACCCCAGGCACCGGCCATAGGCGTCATAGGCATAGCAGGCGCCATAATAGGCCGGATACGGAGCGTAGGAGTACGCGGGATAGGAACGGTAGGGCTGGGAGTAGCCTGAGTAGGCGTACGGAACACCTACGAGGCCGAGACCAAGCCCGAGAAAGAAGCTGCTCCCATGGAATTGGTGGTGCTGGGGGTGGAAGCCGTGGTGACGGAAGCCCTGGTGGCGGAAACCTCCGTGCGCCCCCCCGCGAAACCCACGAGCCTCCGCCCACTGGACCTGAAACCCGACAATGACCGTCGCGGCGAATAGCAACACGGCCGTCAGGCGAAGGAACCGTTGCCATCTCATCATCGTTGCCTCCTTTCACATCCACTCGAAATCACTGAACCCTCAAGCCATCTCGGGATGAGCACCGTGTCACATAGGCGTTCTCTAGAGACCTCATCCTATCTTATCTTACGACAACAAGCCATCCCGGGTCACACGAAAACAGATTGCGTTTCAGGCAACGAAGTGTCGCGGCAGCGCTTGACGGGGGAAGGCGGGATCTTCGATCACCGTGTGCAACCTCTACGGAACCTCCACGTAGATATCAACACCCTCCACCCTGACGGGGTAGGTCGCCACGCGAAAATCGGTATCGAACTGGCATTCTCCTGTTCGGACATTGAAGTCATATCCATGCACCGGGCAGGTCACGATCTCTCCGACCAGGGAGCCATCCTGGAGTGGGCCTTCCTCATGCGGACAGATGGGACTGATGGCATAGTAATCTCCAAAGGCATTACATAAAAGCAGCTCATAGCCATCGGCCTCCACAAGCTTTTTCTGACCGGGCGCCACCTCGCCAGTTGTTGCGATCTTCACCAGTCGCGGCACCTTGCCTCCAAGGGTGTCGCCAACCCTTTCATTTCTTGTATATCTCTCCGGCCCTCGTCTCATTGCGGGGAGGGCTTGGGTTCTCCTTCCAGGGTCAGTCTTTTCAGTTCAGCTTGAGCCTGTTCCCGGGCCTTTCGGGCATCTTTCCTTTCCAGCTCTTTCAGGCTAAGTTCGCCCAGCAGATCCTCTCGTCCCGGCGTGTACCCTCGGCTCACGTCTGTATTGAAGCTCTCGACGATCTGCGCCTTGATGGCAGTGATCTCCCGCTCGACCTTGACCTCTGTACCCTTCGTTGCGGCCAGATGCGCCTGATATCTCGCTTTCTCGGCAAGAAGATTAACAGCTTCCCCCGACCTTCTGGCACTAAAGAGGCGCGTGTCCTTTTGATCCTTCTCCGCTGCCTTGTAGGCTGTCGCTTCATCCTTGGCCTGTGTTAGATACGACAGGGCCAGGAGGTAGTCGTCCGGCGCGTACAGGTCCGCCTGCGCATCCCTGGCCACTCCAATCGCTTTTTCCGCCTCGGCCAGGGACTTCAGAAAGATAACCTCTTGCGCATCGACAACACTGTTCCAGACCGTCAAAGAGATCAGGGCGACGATAAGGGTCGATATCATGGTGTGAGCGCCTCGCCACGATCCTCTCATTCTGATGACTCCTTCGCGCTAGGGCCCGCTCTTGTAAAGATCACAGGACGTCTTGTTCACGATCAGACCCAGTTACCGTGTTTGGCAATACGCCTCGCGTTGGGTGCGACGATCCCAGAGGCCCTAGGGCCGAGCAGGCGGCATCCCCCCGTTTGTCATTTCAGGTCTGCAGGCTCCGGATTCCCCAGATCAGCAATGCAGTTGCCCACGGCCTTCTCAATTGTCGGCCCACACCCCTCGACCCGCCGACCCTTCAATTTGACACTCGCGCGTGCGACATACTCGTGACGCGGATTCGGTTTCCCATCCTTGATATCGAGCCGAATGACCGAAATCGTCACTACCCCCCCCTTCATCGTGACATAGTGGAAAAAGGTCATCGGGCCAAACTCCGCAGCCTCTTGTAGCTCGGGGTATTCAGCCCACCCAGCGCGACTATCAAGGTTCATCAGCTAACCCTCCGGTGACTCGCCCCCGAATCACACGACGCGATTATCCAATCTTTGACGAGACCGCAGAAACACGCTCGCCGAGATAGCGAAACCGCTCCACAAACCTCGATGTGTCAAGATGTCCGGCGTGCGCCAGCGCCTCGACCTGCCCCTGTGACTCGAAGTCCTCAGGCCCCAATCGGATCATGTAGGCGCGGAGCGTTTGATACGACTCCGACTCGATATCGACATAACGGACACGGATCTTGCCGGTCTGGCCATCCAGCATCTCCCGAAATGGGATCGGGACCAGCTTCCCCCCTTGAATCGTCACCATCGCCCCGGTGCTCCCGTTGAGCAGGAAACGGGTCGCCCAGTATCCCAGGCTTCGACAGTACTGGATGTCAAACGCGCCAGGTGGAGCGCATCGGAGTTCGTAGCCGAGATCCTTCGCCACGATCGTGACATCCACGCCGCGCGCTCGAAGGCTCGCGGAGACTTGATCCTTGAGCACCTGCCCCAGCTCCAGCTCCGAGAGCCGCACGTTTCCATAGCTGTCGCGGTCAACGGAGCTGAGCGTGGCGCCGCCAAGCTTCTCAGCCAGCCCCTCGCTCAGAATCGCCACCCCGTGCCCTTTTCCAGAGGCACACCGCTTGATTATCGCCCCTTCAAGAATGTCAGCGAGCAATTGGATGGGAATCTTCGGTTCGGGGAACTCTTCCCCGATAACCGTCAAGGTCGCACCGGCGCCGCCGCCAATTCCAAGCGCCAGATGACCAGCCCTCCGCCCCATTACGGGAACAAAAAACCATCGGTCTGTGGTGACGGCGTCCTCCATCAGATTCATGACGAGGTCTTTACCAAGATTGCACGCCGTCGTGAAGCCGAATGTCGCCACCTCATGGGGGAGAGGGAGATCGTTGTCGATGGTTTTCGGAACGTGAGCGAGGGTGACCACACCCTCCAGAATCTCCGCCAGCCGAGACGCCGCAAAGGCGGTGTCATCCCCCCCGATCGTCAGCAGGTGCGATACCCCTAGCTTGCCGAGCGCCTCAGTCACATTCCGAAGCGCCTCCGGCGACCGTGTCGGATTCTCCCTGGACGTCCGTAGGATAGACCCTCCATCAAAATGAATACGGGACACCTCAGCGATCTCGATCTCCGTGACATGGCTTGTATCCCCTCGCGCGAGCCATTTGAATCCATCGTAGCAGCCGAGCACACGCACCCCGTGTTTGCGCGCCTCTATGGTCGCGGCCGCAATGACGCCGTTAATCCCTGGCGCGGGGCCGCCTCCAACAAGAATGGCCAGTGTGTTCATTCAATCCCTACAGCGGAAAGGAAAGCCTGCAAGCAAGCGACTGCTCTGGAGGCATGCCGCATGCTTCTGATGATACGGGCGGGCCATCATGCAACGGGATGCCGCGTCGATCGAGAGAGGAAAAGGTGTGTCTGACACCTATGAGGCTAACTGTAGCCCCACTTTGCCTTATTGGCTTTCACTTCATCCGGCGTGGGAGCCTTCTGATCCGGCGGCCGCTCGGGCACCTCCCGCGGGGCGCCGACGATCGCGGCGTCTAACGCGATGTCGCCGGCAAAAATGGCCGGCACGGCCTCATCTTTAAATATCGCCTCCCAGGGACACTCCGGCTCGCAGGCTCCACAATCGATGCACTCCTGTGGGTCGATGAAGAGCCGGTTCGGAAATTTCGGGTCTGTGCCCGTATACTTATAGATGCAATTTACCGGGCACACCCCCACACACGAGATATCCAAACAATCCCGACAGAGTGCCGTGATCACCCAGGTCATGGTTCCTCCTCATTAAAGGGAGCCGAGGTTACCCACGTATCGTTCCACTTTCACGTCACACGACAAGATCGAGCTATTAGTTTACGAGCAAGAAGCGTTGCTGTCAACCCATTCAGCGGGCGGGTAGTGTCCTATTTTGACTTTGGGGCGTTTCCAGTCCAACCACCCTGTTGTGACTTCGGCTTCAGTCCTGCTTCCGCTCGCCTCTACTCTGTCGGTGCTCTTCAATAAACCGATGAAGGTCTTCTTCTGTAACCTTCACTAAGCGTCCGAGTTTAACGCAAGGTAGCAGTCCGCGCTTCACCCAGTGCCGCCACGTGTGCTTTGAAATCCCTGTTCGCTCCTGAAGTTGTTCGACACTCAAACGCATCTCCCTACCTCCTTTGGAGTGAATTATACAGGAGAGGTCTGTTACCAGTAAAATGGAAATCACGTGATATTAACAAATCCATTGACATACGAAATGACCCATATTAGCTTTGGGGCATCTATAGTGATAACCACCAATCCGGAGAAGATATGTGAAGACATCCAAGGAAGGTTCTGTGACTCGACCTGTTTTCCTACGTCGGTGGTGGAACCAGCAGCTACGCATTGGAGAGACAGCGCCGGCCCGCCTCCGCTGGGTCGTGGAGTTTGCCCAGCGGGACCTCACCGCGCTCACACCTGGCGAATGGACAGACTTGCTGTCAGCGCTGAGGACCTTCATCACCTATCCCTTCCCCCCAATTGCACACCATCACCCACCAAGATTCATATACTCAAAAGGTAGGCCCCGCCTCTCTCAGGATGAGGTCAGAGAGGTCCAGCAGGCATATCAGCGCTTCATCACGCGATTGGTAAATAAACATAACGCTACAACAGATGAACTGAGGGTCACCGTCGGCGCCTGGTTCATTCCAGACCGCCACCATCCTGAGCGGACGGTGGTCGGTGTGACCCATAGCGCCGAGAATCTGGTCACCGACGCCATGTGGGGCCTCTTCTGGCTGCTCGCAGCGCATGGGCCCTTGTTGCGCCAGTGTCCTGAGCGAACATGCCGTCGAATTTTTGTAGCCACTCGAAAGAATCAAGCCTACTGTTCAACCCAGTGTCTGAGTCGCCAGAAGACGCGTGAATACCGGAAGCGAAAGGAGAAGGGAAAACGCTGAGGAAAAAGCGGTGAGGCCGTGACCCGCTCGCACGGATCACGGCCCCGTAATTGGCATTGATTGTGAGCTTTAGCGGGAAAGGGGTAGGGAGATGGGTGAAGATCCGACGATCTAGGCAACGTGATCCGGGAAGACATGAGTCGAGGCCGAAGGCATCCGGTTCTCGACGCTTCAATCGGCAGAAAGCGTGCAGAGTTTCTGCGGGATCTCAGAAAGCTGATAGAGAACGGCGACGAGAGATTGTTTCTGGAAGCTATCCGCGTGCGCGGGCTGCAAGACGGGACTGAAGCGTTTGAGCAGGCTGTCGAGATTTGGCGGCAGATCCAACGCGGGAAGTAACGAACTCATGAAAAGCTCTTGCCCGTTTCCGCTGCTCTGGGGCTGGGAACTTTGCTAGCTCATCGTTCAGAATATCAGCTAATTTCTCAGTCGCTTCACTGACAGTCAGCTTTTTCTGTTTCCTCATGGCTGATAACCTATATCTCTTTAGCTTATGTTTTGTCAACAGGTTTTTCTCGTTCTCCCTCTAGGACGATTAGAAGCACTTATAATATAGCACCTTCTCGTCAATCATGGTAGTACCATTTTGATACCTGATAGATGCACGATGAAAATGCTGATTTGCTTGTGAGGCTTACTATGGAAGAACTTCTCGTGTGCTAATGAGGTGTATTGTCGCGACCCCAACGATTCCATCTGGAGCGGGAGACGGGACTCGAACCCGCGACGTTCAGCTTGGGAAGCTGACATTCTGCCACTGAATTACTCCCGCGCCCCCTCCTGTCTAACAAAAGACGTGATGGTTGTCAATCGTTTTCACCCCGCGAGACCCGGCCTGATGAGTGCGATTCTTCGTAGTCGCGCCGCCACGCCTCAAGAAACTGGCGAACGTAGGTCAGCCCTTCCTCGAGGCTGTTGATGAGTCGCATCGCCTGTGCCTCTCGGACGCGGTCGAGGACCACGCCCAGGAACGGGCCCGGCACAAGGCCGAGGACCCCCATGAGATCGTCCCCGCGGACGAGAGGCTCCGTCTGGCTCGCCCGAAACTCTGTTCTGTAGAACCGGAACATCTCTCGCAAAAAGATCTGATACTGACCGAACTCCTCGACCTCGTCGCCGATCGTGGCCCGGAGATCCGCCCAGGAGTGCAGAAGAACGGCGGGTGCAACGTCGCCCAGCCCCCGAAAGAGGCGATACATCGCCCTCGCGGTGACTGTCGCTTCGCGAGACAGGCGCAACGGGCGCAGGTGATGTCGCTCGATATCCGCGACGAGGGCGGTCGCTTGCTTTCCCAGGCGAAGCCGTTCGCAGAGGCGCATCAAGATCTGCAGTCCAGCCTCTTCGTGCCCAAGAAACCGAATGCGTCCATCCGGTTGCACGGTTCGGGTCTCCGGCTTGCCGAGGTCATGCAGCAGCCCGACCAGCTTGAGGACCGCCGCTTCGGTGACGCCGGCCTCGATCTCCCCTTCAAGCCGCTCGTGCAACCAGGCATGATCATCGGGAAAGAACTGCCCAAGATCAGCCAGCAGCAGCTCGACTGATCGAAGCGTCTCCAGGGAGTGCTCCCAGAGCGGAAGACGATGCGGCGGGCTGGCCGGAACAGCCTTGAGCGCCTCAGCCTCCGGGACCAGCACCTTCAGAAGCTGCAAAATGTCGAGGGACTCGATGGCTGGCGCGGCAGGGACCAACTCGATGATCCTGAACAGCTCCTCCCGCACACGCTCTCCGGCTGCGATAGCGAGGAGTGGGGCGCGCTCGATGATCGCGAGCCGGGTTGCCTCCTCGATTGTGAAGCTCAGCTCGCCTGCCAGGCGGACGGCGCGCAGCAGGCGGAGGGGGTCCTGATCGAAGGTTGATGGGGCAAGGGCGCGAAGGCGCCGTCGCCTCAAATCATCCAGACCCCCCGCCGGATCGATGATGGCCACGGCCGCGTTCCGGAGACCCGAATCGAGCCTTACGGCGAGGGCATTGACCGTGAAGTCACGCTCGGCCAAGTCTGCCTCGATGGTCTCTCCCTTCGGCCTGCTGATGTCGATCCGGATAAGTGTTCCATTGCGACGGGCGAGGGCACGGACAGTTTCCTGGTCAAGATGAAAGAGGGTCGCCCCAAGAACCCCGGCGACGGTGCGGCCAAATGGCTCAGGTTCCCCCCAGACGACCAGATCGAGGTCAATCCGCCTGATCGGGCCGCGCCCAAGCAAGCGATCACGCAAGTACCCGCCTACCAGGTAGATGGGGCCTACTTGGGCCGCGAGCTCGCTGATGGTCCGAATATAGGGATCGTTCCGGAGGGTGTCCGGAGAAAGGGTGGGCGCCGGCCTCATCGGACAAAGGCGCAGAGCTTGGACAGTGGACAGATGGAACAGAGGGGGGCGCGCGGCTTGCAGGTTTTCCGGCCGTGCTCCACAAGGTTCATGTGCATGGAATAGTAGAAAGCGGGCGGGACCATCGATTCCAGGAGGCTCTGGGCCCTTTCGGGCGTGGCCTTGTCATTCACCAGCCCAAGGCGCTTGGTGACGCGATAGACATGCGTGTCAACGGGGAACGCCGGTTTGCCAAGCGAAAACAGCAACACGCACGCGACGGTCTTTGGGCCGATCCCCTTGAAACGGGAGAGATAGGCTTTTACTTCTTCGACGCTCAGGTCTCGAAGGAAACTCAGATCGAAGTGGCCCTGCTCTCGGTGGATCCGACCGAGCACCGCCTTGATGCGCGCGGCCTTGAGGTTGGCCAGGCCTCCCGAATCGATCGACTCGGCGACCTTGCGCACCGATGCGCGGTGCGCCTCTTCCCACGTGGGCATGACCCGGCGGAGTATTTGAAATGCCCGACGGCTGTTGATATCGCTTGTGTTCTGGGAAAGGATCGTGAGAATCAGTTCGTCGAGAGGATTGCCTCGCGTCTTGCGAGGTCCCTTCAGGCCGTACGATCGCTCAAGGGCCGCATGAATTTTGGTGATGAGGGTCGTTGAGAGCATCCTGCTTGTCGTCTTCCCGGGGTGGGTCTGAGGTGGGTAAACGGAGGGTACCGGATCGATGGGCGAAAGTCAACGCCTAACTCTCACCAGAAAAATTTCCTTGCCATAATCGCCCCCTCGCCTCTATCATCAAACAAGGTAACCGCGACCGGCGGTTGTTCGCTGCTGCTGTCATGGTGTTGTGAGTGTCCGGCGCAAGGCCGAAACGGTGGTTCCCCTGAAAGGAGGCAGGGCGATGAGGATCACCGCGGAGATGAAGATCGATAATGTGGTGCGCCAGTATCCGGAGACCGTCCAGGTCTTCAGTCGCTACGCCGTGGGCTGTTTGGGTTGCTCGGGCGCCGAGTATGACGATATCGCCTTTGGCGCCCAGGTCCACGGCGTGAACCTAGACCGCCTCCTTCGGGAGTTAAACGAAACCGTTTCCCTGAGAAACTGAGTCCGAGCCTCGCGTGTTCAGAACCCTCAAGCGGGACATCCAGGCTGCTCTGGATCGTGACCCAGCGGCCCGCAACGCCCTCGAAGTCCTCCTGTGCTACCCGGGTCTTCACGCCCTTTACGTTCATCGCGTCGCCCACTGGCTCTGGAATCATCACCTGAAGACGCCCGGCCGCTTCATCTCGCACATCGGGCGATTCCTCACCGGCATTGAGATCCATCCGGGCGCAGTAATCGGCCCAGGCCTATTCATCGATCACGGCATGGGGGTGGTGATCGGCGAGACCACGGAGATCGGCGAGAACGTCACCATCTATCAAGGCGTCACACTGGGCGGTACGAGCCTTGAGAAAAAGAAGCGGCATCCGACCATCGGGAACAATGTCGTGATCGGCTCCGGGGCCAAAATACTCGGCCCATTCAGGGTGGGGGATAACAGCCGAATCGGTTCCGGCTCTGTGGTGGTCAAGGAGGTCCCGCCAAACGCGGTGGTGGTTGGCGTGCCCGGGCAGGTCACCTTTCGGGATGGCAAGCGGGTCCCCCAGGCGATCGACCTTGAGATGACCGATCTCCCCGACCCGGCAGCTCACGCCATCCGCGGCATCCTGGAGCGTCTGCAGGAGCTGGAAAGGGAAGTTGAAACCCTCAGGAAGGAATTGCCAGCCCCTTCTGCTCCGTTCGGACACTCCCCACCCTCGCGCAGTCGGCAAAACGACTAGCCGTTCCTTCCCGCTGAGCCTTCAGCGATCAGCCCTCAGCTTTCAGCCAATACAAATAGATGCCAGGAGTATCGTCTGGTTCAGAGAGACAAGTTGTTGTTTAGTTTTGTCTGGCTGACTGCTGATCGCTGACCGCTGAGTGCTCACCACGGCACTACGCCTCGACGACCTCATCGAGCACGATGGGATGGATCACGAGGCCGGTGAGGAGCTTGGGGTAGAAAAAGGTCGACTTGGGCGGCATCCGGAGGTCCGCGGCGGCCACCGCCTGGACCTCTGCGATCTTGGTCGGGTTGAGGAAGAAGGCGGCCCCACGCGCGCCTGCCTGGACCATTCGGATGGCCTCGACGGCGTCGTGTGTGTAGAGGAACGCGTCATCGGGAAGTGTGGCCTGCCCCTGACGGCGGAGCGGCCCCTCGATAAGAAGAGCATGCAGGATAGTCACGTCCAATCGTTTGTAGGCAGCCGGCTTTCCTTCCGCTACCTCCGCCTCCACACTCCGTTCGTCGGCCAAGGTCAAGAGATACGCGCTCTCCCCGCCAACATACAGTCCGAAACGGTGTATCCCCGAGCCGGTCGCCTGCAAGCGGCCCAGGATGGCCGTGGCAGCGGCCTCTGGATCGAGGGCGAAAGCCATGCGCTCGACACTGAACTGTTGGGACACCTGGGCCAGGTAGGCCTCCAGGCCGCCGCCTGGAAGTTGTCGGAGAAGCCGATGGATCGGGAGGATGACCAGACCAGGATCGTCGGCGCTCACCAACGTCATCATGATGTAATTGTAGGGCCGTGTGTTCTTCGCTGAGGGATCCCCCCGATCCGTCGCCCTCATGAGTTCCCGGAATGCCAGGGCCGTCTCGTACCGATGATGCCCGTCCGCGATGAAGATCGGGGTTGACTCAAACGCGCCCCGGACCGCTTCGATCTCCGCGCGGTCCTCGACGATCCACAGCCGATGTCTGATCCCGTCCCAGTCGCTGAGGTCAATCGTCGGATTGACCTTCTCCTCCGTCATGAATAACCGATCGACCTCGAGGAAAGGACCGGGATAAATGCCGAAGATCGGGCTCAAATTCGCATGACAGGACTGCATCAGGCGAAGGCGATCCTCTTTCGGCGCTGCCATCGTCCGCTCGTGCGGAAAGACGGTGCGCCCTCCGAACTCCTCCAAGCGAACCAAGGCGATCAGGCCACGTCTCGTCAGCTCTCTTCCATCCGGCGCCTGAAAAATCTGTTGGTACAGGTAGATGGCGGGGGCCGGATCGCGGACCAGCACCTTTTCAGCCTGCCAACGTCGGAAGTCGTCTCCCGCGCGACGGTATCGGTTTCTTTCGGCGCCGTCTCCCTCACACACCTCGCCCAGGATCAGGCGGATCACGTTCTGATCGTGGCGGGCGTAAAAGGCCCGCTGACTCTCCGGCGAAATGACATCGTAGGGCGGGGCCACGACCAGGCTCAGGTCCTTCACCAGTTCAGGGTTATAGCGCAAGCCACGGAATGGTGCGATCACCGCCATCGTTCCTCTCAGGCCTATCTATGAGCATCGTCCTCTTCGCGTGCCGGGACAAGAATTCGATGCAGATTCGTGGAACGGCAGTCGTCGTCTCGTGACTCCGCTCTTTCCTTTCGGCCCCTTATCACTATCACCCCCACGACCATTGTCAAGTCAAAACCGGTATGTTAGCCTCCTCGGGTGATGCCCCGACGATCTCTCCTGGTCCCATTGCTGCTGCTTCAAGCCTGCGGAACCGCTCGGCTTCGGGCCTTGCCCCACCAGGCCACGAAGTCCGATCAGGGACAGCACGCCATCACGACACGGCTGTCGGATGCGACCATCACCGTCGAAGTGGAAGCGTGGCGCCATCGCCCCCGGCGAATTGCCGACGATTACCTGCCGTTCCGGGTCGAGATTGTGAACTTGAGCCGCGGTCCCGTGATGCTCCACCTCGCCGAGGCACGCCTGCTCGACGACCACGCCAGGCTTCACCGTCCGCTTCGTCCCGAGGAGGTCGCCAGCCTCCTCTTGGAAGGTTGGGGCCTGCCGGCCCTGGTCCCGTCGATCGGATTTGAGGCCACCGGCCCGGAGCCGACCATCTTCGGCCTCGAACTGGGATTCCACTTCAACCGGGATCGCGACCTTCGCGATATCAAGCGACTGGCCTTTCCACCGGAGGCGATCCCTCCCGGCGGCCACGCCGCGGGCTTCATCTATTTCCCCAAATCGCCCCAGGACGCGCGCCGCCTCACGTTGCTCTTAACCCTCGATGGCATCTCCGGGCAGCAAGGGCTTTCTTTCTCATATGCGATCGATCGATGAGGGCCACCTCGCAGTACCTCATGTGCAGGCGGCACGCCCTTCGACGTGGCTCAGGACAGGCCCAAGAGCATGAACGTCTTTCACCCCCTCACCTTCATCCTCTCCCCCAGTCGGGGAGAGGGTTCGGGTGAGGGGACGTTTGAAGTAATGACACTCCACTTGATGCGTTTGTACTCATCTATTCAGCGGTGAATCGGTAGGGGCGAGCAGGAAATCGTTGGAGGGGGTATTACGCGAGTTCTTTATACAATCCGGGGCGGCGGTCCTGAAGGAAGGGCCAGACGTCTCTGACGGCCTTCACCCATCGCGTGTCGATCTCGGCCAGGATCACCCCTTCGCTGACGCCGCTCGGCTCCACCACGAAGTCGCCGTTGGGATCGGCGCAAAAGCTCTTCCCGTAGAAGGGAAGGTCATCTTGGCCTTCCACCCGATTCACCCGAAAGACAAAACACCCGTTGCAGACCGCGTTGGCCACGATGGCCCGCTCCCACTTTGGGTGGGACGCCTCGACCGAGGCTGACATCGGCGCAAAGATCACGTCGGCTCCCATCAAGGCAAGTAGGCGGCTCCCCTCGGGAAAGAAATTATCCCAGGAGATCTGGACGCCGATCGCGCCAAACCTGGTGTGGAAGACGGGAAACCCCAGGTCTCCCGGCTGGAAGTAGAACCGCTCCTGATAGTTCGGGAGCTGCGGGATATGGTTTTTTCGGTATCGGCCAAGCAGGGTCCCGTCGGCGTCGAACACGAGCGCCGTGCTGTAGCAGACAAGACTGCTCGCGCGCTCGAAGACCGGGGCGACGACAGCGACCTCCCGCTCCCGCGCGAACGCCCCGATGGCCTCGCTCATCGGTCCGGGAACCGGCTCCGCCGTCGCGAGCTGCGACTGATCGGCCTGTCGAGGGAACCAGGGCCAGGCAAAGCACTCGGGAAAGCAGATGATCTTCGCCCCCCGCTCGGCCGCGATCGTCCCAAGCCCTATCGCTTTCTCCAGGTTGGCCCTTCGGTCCGGGCCGCAGCCCATCTGGATCCCGGCGATCGTCAGCATCGCCTTCACCCCACCCCCTCGTCAGACCAACCGGTACAGCGGCCCCTCCTCCACCAGTCCTTCAAACACCACCGAATCGCCGATCGCGGCCTCTCTGCCAATCGGCACCTTGAGGCGGGCCGTGACACGCAGCCCCTCCTCCAGATCGATGACCGCGATGTCATACGGCTCCTGCCCCCTGAACCTCGCCGGCGGGACCCGGATCGTGGTAAACGAGAGGAGTCTGCCTCGACCCAAGATTGTCACCGACCGCAGGGTCGCCGCCCCACAGCGCGCACATGAGACATGAGGAGGGGCGGACAGGTTCTTGCAGGTGTCGCACTGAAAGGCCGAGAATTCGGCCATGCTTAACCTATAGTGCCCTGAGTCTAAAGTTCGCTTCAGAAATCCCCCCTCCCTCGACGGGAGGGGGCGTGGGGGAGGGTGAGTGAGTATCAGGCATCTGCCGTCTTCACCCCCACCCAAGCCCTCCCCCATCTAAGGGGGAGGGGAAAAACTA
>JACQQF010000032.1 GCA_016207095.1 Candidatus Methylomirabilota bacterium
CCTCGGTGATCTCTTTGAACTTCGCCTCTGCTGATTTGCTGTTGGGGTTGACATCGGGGTGGTGCTTCCTGGCCAGCCGCCTGTAGGTCCGCTTGATCTCCTTTTCCGAGGCGCCTTTCCCCACGCCCAGCACCTCGTAGTGGTCGCGCTTGTTCATTCTCTTTATCCCGGCCGCATTCGCCCCGCTCAGCCTACGCCCTCAAGGGCGACGGGGGTTCAGGCGGGGCGATCGCCCCTTCCTCGAACCCCCGTTCTTGCCCCGATGGGACACGAGCTTGAAAACGCTCACGCACCCTCAACCGGGATCGCCCTGGGCTTCGCCTCCTCGCGCTTGGGAAGCCGGATCTCCAGCAGTCCATCCTTGTAGACGGCTTTGATGCGACTGGGATCGACCACCGACGGGAGAACGAGAGCTCGAAAATATGGGCCGAACCTTCGTTCCGCCCGATGGCAGTTTTCCTCCTCGACCTCTACCGCCGGACGGCGTTCCCCTCTGAAGCTCAGGGTATCGCCTACCAGGGAGATCTCAACCTCCTTTTGGTTGACGCCCGGCAGCTCGAGGACCATCACCATCTCGTCTTTTGTCTCGTAGATGTCAGCGGGAGGCGTCCAGGCCGCTTCCGGGAGCGCCGCCGTGCGGCCCGCCCGCCCGGAGAAAGTCTTCAATGCCTGGTTCATTTCCCTCTCAAAGTCTTGCATCTCGGCAAATGGATCCCACTGTGTTCTGAGTCTCGGTAGCCAACAACTTTGGAGAACCATAGTCATCCCTCCTGATCATTCAGTAGCCCTCCGCCTGTCTCTTGGCATCGAGACAGGTTGGTGAGCGTCATGAGTTTACTTCACCTCGATCTTCACCTGCTTCGGCTTGACCTCTTCGGCCTTCGGCAAGGTCACCTCCAGCACGCCGTCCTTGAACACCGCCTTGATCTTGTCCTGCTGAATGACGGTGGGCAGGCTGAAGGCGCGCTGAAACGACCCGTACGAGCGCTCGATCCTGAGGTAGTTCTCATCCTTGACCTCTCGCTCGAACCTCCGCTCTCCCTTCAGCGTCAGGGTGTTGTCCCGCACCTGGATGTCGATGTTCTCCCGGCTCACGCCCGGCAGCTCTGCCTTCAAGACGAGGCTGTCGGGAGTCTCGTAGATGTCCACCGCCGGCGCCCATGTAGAGACTGCCAACCCTTCCTCCTCGTCCCCTTTCGTCCTGGACAGGGTCTGGTCAAAGAGTCGATTCATTCGGTCCTGGATGGTCATCATATCGCGGAACGGATCCCATCGAACGATCGCCATTTTATTCACCCCCCTTCCCTTCTATTTCTTGTCGCCTTTGCCGCCGAGGTCTTCGAACTCAGCATCAACGACATCGCCTTCGGGTGCCCCTTGCGGCTGGCCTTCGGCCTGACCACTCCCCTGGTCCGGTCCCCCCGCGGCAGTCTGCTTGCTCTGGGCCTGCTGGTAGAGCAGTTCCGCCAGCTTGTGAGACGCCTTCGTGAGCTGGTCCAGCGCCTCCCGTTGCTTCGTGACCTCCTCGCTCTTGAGGGCCTCTTTGCCTGCGGCGATGCCCGCCTCCAGGTTCCCCAGCTCGGCGATCGGCAACTTTTCCCGATTCTCATTGAGCATCTTCTCGGTCTGGTAGCAGAGGCTGTCGAGCTGGTTGCGGACCTCGATCTCCTCTCGCCGCGCCTTATCCTCGTCGGCATACCGCTCGGAGTCCTTGACCATCCGATCGATCTCGTCTTTGATGAGACCGGAACTGGCCGTGATCGTGATCTTTTGCTCCTTGCTGGTGCCCAGGTCTTTGGCGGCGACATTCAGGATGCCGTTGGCGTCGATGTCAAAGGTCACCTCGATCTGCGGAACTCCGCGAGGCGCCGACGGGATCCCGACCAGGTGGAAGCGGCCCAAGGCACGGTTGTCCTTGGCCAGTTGCCGCTCCCCCTGAAGGACATGAACCTCCACGCTGGTCTGACTGTCGGCCGCAGTGGTAAAGATCTCGCCCTTGCGGGTGGGGATCGTCGTGTTCCGCTCGATCAGGCGGGTCATGACCCCGCCCAGCGTCTCGATGCCCAGGGACAGGGGCGTGACGTCCAGGAGGACGATGTCCTTCACGTCACCTACCAGGACCCCGGCCTGGATCGCCGCGCCGATCGCAACCACCTCATCCGGATTGACCCCCTTGTGCGGTTCCTTGCCGAAGAACGCCTTCACAATTTGCTGGACCTTCGGCATCCTGGTCTGGCCGCCTACCAGCACGACCTCGTTAATGTCGCCGGGCTCGACGCCGGCGTCCTTCAAGGCCTGACGACACGGGCCGATGGTCTGTTGAATCAGGTCATCCGTCAGTTGCTCCAGTTTCGATCGGGTGAGTTTCAAGCTCAGATGCTTTGGGCCGGATGCGTCGGCCGTCACGAACGGAAGGTTCACCTCGGTCTCCAGGGTGGTGCTGAGTTCGCACTTGGCCTTCTCTGCAGCCTCCTTCAGGCGCTGGAGCGCCATACGGTCCTTGCGGAGGTCGATCCCCTGATCCTTTTTAAACTCCTCCACCAGCCAGTTGATGATCCGCTCGTCAAAGTCATCGCCTCCGAGGTGAGTGTCGCCATTCGTGGATTTGACCTCGAACACGCCCTCGCCCAACTCCAGGATTGAGATGTCGAAGGTGCCGCCTCCCAGGTCATAGACGGCGATCTTCTCATCTTTCTTCTTGTCGAGCCCGTACGCGAGGGACGCAGCAGTAGGCTCGTTGACGATCCGGAGCACCTCAAGGCCGGCGATCTTGCCGGCATCCTTGGTGGCCTGGCGCTGGGAGTCGTTGAAATAGGCGGGGACGGTGATCACCGCTTGCGTGACCGGCTCCCCAAGATAGGCCTCGGTGTCGGCTTTCATCTTCTGGAGGATCATGGCGGAGATCTCGGGCGGCGAATGGCGCTTCCCCCTCACCTCGACCCACGCATCCCCGTTGCTGGCGCGGACGACCTTGTAGGGCACCAGCTTCATCTCCTGGCCCACTTCCTCATACCGGCGACCCATGAAGCGCTTGATGGAGAAAACGGTATTCTCCGGATTGGTGGTGGCTTGGCGCTTTGCCACCTGGCCCACGAGTCGTTCCCCCTCTTTGGTGAAGGCGACGACCGACGGGGTCAGGCGACCTCCCTCTGCGTTCGGGACAACAACCGGGTCTCCTGCCTCCATGATCGCCACCACGGAGTTGGTGGTTCCAAGGTCAATACCGATAACTTTGGGCACGTCCTATCCTCCTAACCTGATTAACAGTTGGCTTATCGCTCCTAGCTAGACCTCGACTCTAACGACCAATATAATAGTTGAGTGGCCTCTTGTCAAGATTAGTTATAAGAATTTCTTTAGATTTTTCAGCTTTCGGATAGACTGCCTCTAACAAATGGCTTGACTTCTCACGTGCGTTGGGCTAATTTCCATGTAAGATATTAAATTTTAAGGTTAAATTGTAGTTCGTTGCGGAACAATGTCTGTCACCCAATTTCGGAGTAAGGGACGCTGTCGACCCTGCTATGGCAGGTAACTCGTCAGAAAAGGAAGGAGTGAGGGGAGGTGTGATCACGCGCTCTCGATGGACGGGAGACGGGACAAGAGCCCCCCAGCACTCTAGCGGTAGGTGGCGGGGAGGAGGTTGAGAGGAGCGTCTCACTCCATGATCAGGCAGGGGGGGGAGATCGCGCCAGTGCCGTTCCAACTATTTACGCCAAAATGGTGAGGCCAGTGCCGTTCCAACTTTTGCGGAGAGATAATGATGCTATGCAGAGGCCGATGAAGTTGCCCACACATCATGGTGTCGCAAGGCCAAATAGTTGGAACGGCACCAGGGAAGGCGAAATTTGAACAACCGCTTAGCGGGATACCTGTCGGCAAGTAGTCGCAACAAGTTGGAACGGCACTAGGAGCGGCCGAAGACCAGTCGTAAGTTCATGTGACTATGGGGGCGAGCAGGATGGATGAGAAGACCGGTCACATCGTTGTGCTCATCACGACAAGCTCCATAGACGAGGCTCAGGTGATCGGAAGGGCGCTGGTTGAGGAGCGGGTTGCGGCCTGCGTGAACATCGTTCCAGGGCTGCGTTCCCTCTTTCGATGGCAGGGAGCGATCGAGGAGCAGGAAGAGACGCTCATGCTGGTGAAGAGCCGGCGCGAGTACTTGCCGTCGATCCTCGAAACCGTCAAACGATTGCACTCCTATACCGTGCCGGAGATAATCGCTCTGCCGATCCTTGCCGGTTTCTCGGATTACCTGGCGTGGATCGACGAGTCGGTCGGATGATTGCTCGGCCCCCGCTCTTCGCGCTGGTCCTGGGAGGAGGGGCGGCAAGAGGCGCCGCCCACATCGGGGTCCTTCGCGCCCTGAGCGAGGAGGGACTGCTTCCAGACCTCGTGGTGGGGGTGAGCATCGGGTCGATCGTCGGGGCCGCCTTCGCGATGGAGGCTGACCATAGGCGGGCGATCCAGAGGTTGCGCCACGTCGCGACCTTGTTGCAGGGGCGATTCGTCGATCTCCCTGCGCCTATCAAGCTTGCGAGGATTCTTCGTCTTTTCAGTCGGCGCCAGCGGCGCCGATGGTTGGAACAGGAACTTGGCCTGAAAGGGGTCAGTTTCGGATCGTTGCGCCCGCCGCTCCGAGTCACCGCGACCCGGCTTCTCCCGCCGGGCCGAGCCATCCTTGGCGCCGGCCCAGCCGAGCGAGTCGTGGAGGCATTGATGGCAAGCTCGGCCCTGCCCTCACGCTTCCCGGTCCATTACCGTGGAGAGCTCTTGCTCGACGGCGCCTTTTCGGGGAATCTGCCGACCCTTACCGCCCTGGAGCAGGGAGCCCGGGTGATCGTGGCGGTCAACCTCGGATTCCTTTTCAAGCGGAGACGGGATCTAAGGCGGCTGCTGCCGTGGCGGCTCATCGATTGGGCTGGAAAGAACCAGATGCGTCGGGAGGCCGGGGAGTGCCGGCGGAGAGGGGCGGTTGTCTTCGAGATCTCCTCTGACAGGATTGAGGCGGAGAGCATCCTCGGTTTCGAAAAGCTTGACAAATTAATCGAAGAAGGGTATAAGGCTACACAACCGTATCTGCCCGCTATTAAAGGGGCTCTTCAGAAAGAACGAATCGTTACCCATTCTTGATTCTTGCCAGCTCAGCGGTTGGCACCCTGACAGGAGGTCAAGATGAGTCCTTGGTTCTTCCGAAGACCCCTGGCACTTTCGGCCGCCGTCACGTTCAGCCTCCCTCTCCTGGCCGCTGCCACCCCCGCCATCCCTCCAAAGGAGCCAGCTCCACAGAGTGGACCCGTCTCCACCTCTCAGCCTCAGAGTGGCGCCGTTGATCCGGCAAGGGCCGCTGTCATCTCAACCGATGGCACTCATGGCACTCAGACCCTCCAGCCTCCAACTGCTGATCGGCAGGGCATATCGCTCAGGCAGAACGACGAGGAACAGGCCGTCAAAAAGGCGCTGATCCATTCCTCTTCCGGCCTCCGGGCACTGGGGGCGGGAGACCGAGCCCAGGCCCAGCGAGAGCTGGACGCCTCCATCAATCTCCTCTCGAAGATGCCAGAGACCGCCAACACCGACGGCCGTCGCCTCAAACTGATCGAGGAGACGGCAGCCCTCAAGGCGGCGCTCTCTGCTGCCTCTCCAGATGAAGACAACCAGGCAAGCGAGCAAGAAGACGAGGCCGATACCGAAGAGAGCCCTGACCTGGTGAATCCCGCAGAAGAGCCCGGCTTGGAGTCCACTGAAATCAAACCCGATGCACTCTCGGATCCCGACCTCAGCAAATTCGATGTGCCGATAGTGCTCAATGAGAAGGTCAAGGCCTACATTGTGTTCTTCCAGACCACGAAGCGGAAGGTGATCGGCGAGGCCTTGGAGCGGTCGGGCCGCTACCTTCCGATGATGCGGGAGATCTTCCAGGAGCAGGGACTCCCGCTGGATCTCGTGAATCTGGCATACATTGAGAGCGGCTTCAAGTATCGGGCCTTCTCCAGGGCCAAGGCCGCCGGGATCTGGCAGTTTATTAAATCGACCGGGAAGCGATATAGCCTGGCGGTCAGCCACTGGCTGGATGAGCGGAGGGACCCGGAGAAGGCGACCCGTGCCGCCGCCGCCTACCTCAAGGAGCTGTTCGGGATGTTCGATTCCTGGCCGCTCGCGCTGGCCTCGTACAACGCGGGAGAGCAACGGGTTCAGCGGGCCAGGGTCCGGCAGGGGACCGACGATTTCTGGTCGCTAAAGCTTCCGAGGGAAACCCAGCTCTTTGTTCCGGCCTTCATGGCGATGACCGTCATCGCCAAGGATCCCGAGCGATACGGCTTCACCCCGCCGGTCGAGAAGGCCTGGAAGGTAGAGCGGGCGGCAGTGCCAGGCGCGATCGCGCTCCACCACATTGCGCGCGCGATTGAGGCCACGCCCGACGAGATCCACGACCTGAATCCTGCATTGCGCCACGGCGTCACACCAGTGAACTACCGCGAGTATGAGGTCAACCTGCCATCCGGCACCAAGGACCTTCTCCTTGCTCAGGTCGATCAACTCCCCAGGACTTATCGCCGCGAGGTGGTCCGCGTCGTCGGCAAACCGGTCGGCAATCGGTATCGGGTCAGGCACGGCGATACCCTCGGAAAAATCGCGTCGCGCTATCGAACGACGGCAGGCCACATCGCCAGGCTGAACCACATGACGGTTGAGGACACATTGAGGGTGGGGGTCGTGCTCGACCTGCCCCACGGAAAGCGATCGACGGAGCCTGTAACCGCCTCAACCGCAGCTCATCGTTCCCGGACGGTCGTGTCCGTGGCTCCGAAGCCAGCCGCCCCCGTCCGATCCCCTGTCCACGTCGTGAAGCGGGGTGACACCCTCTGGGGGATCGCCAAGGCGTATGCCGTCACGCAGGAGGAGCTTCGTCGGTGGAACGACCTGGGGCCCCGCGCCAGGCTGCTACCGGGGCAGTCGCTGCGGGTCGCGATTCACGCCACGAAGACGACTGCAGAGGCCGGCGGCGGTTCTACCGTCTCAGCGAGACCGGTCCTGTACAGGGTCAAACGGGGCGATACGCTGTGGGAGATTGCCAGGTCCCACGATGTCACCCCGGAGGAGCTCCGTCGGTGGAATGACTTGACTCACCGGGCCACGCTCAAGGTCGGACAGAAGTTGACCATCCACCTCGACAGGAGTTGACCATTCCGTGTGTTTTCGGCGATCTTTTCTGATCGGGAACCCTGGTAGGCTTCTCCCCAATGGTGTCTGACCCCCGCCGACATACTCAATTTGCGCCTGCCTCTAGAACGTGAAGGGTTTCCATCGATTCTACCGGGCCGATCCTTCCGCGCCCATGGGAAAGAACATTCGACGGTGACCCCTCGACTGGACGGGACTGGTGGACGCCCACCCGTCGCCAGACGGATACGATTCGTCACCGGCATAGCCCTGATGGCCATGAGCTTCCTGGTTTACCCGGCCTATCCCATGATCCTGTTCCTTTCGTATTCTGACCGCATGAAGATCGGTCTGGCCGTGCTCGCCTCGCTTCTCAGTTGGGGCGTGTTCGGTGGCGGGTTTTACCTGGCCGGACGGGAGGGATACGACTGGCTCAAAGGACGCAAGATGCGTTGAGGGGCCTCGGCTCCCGCTTTGGGTTGCCTGCGCCATACCGAGATTTGAAGGACGGCGTTACAGCCGTTTGCGTGAGTGGCGTGCTACCCGCACGCCAGTGCCGTTCCAACTTGGCGGCTAATGGAAGAGAGCTGTGCAGCACATACGTCGCTTTCAGCGAAGCTTGACTGATTCGGCGAAAATAGTTGGAACGGCACTAGCAAAGTTCAACGGACAACCCGATGGTGTTCTATCCGCAACGATTGGGTTAAATCGCGGCGGCGCGCTGCTATGTAGATGTCTATGGCGGCTATCTCCTCTTGTCGCTGTCAATTCCTTGCGCCGTTCCTCCCCCGGATCGATTGCTGACGCTAACGATCAGCCCAAAACCGCGCATCTGTCGAAGGAGCCTATCAATCCGGGAAAATGCCCAGAGAACTGGAAAGACACAAGTATAGAGACGGAAAGCAAGGCTCCCTTCGGCGGCCTCCGCCTCCGACCAGGTGAAGGAACGTCGCCGGTGGATTACTCGCTGGTAGAGCAAGTGGCCAAGGTTTTGCACATCGGTCGCGAGCCGTGTGAAGAAGCGGAGATAGTGAGTGTGGTGTATGATTTCGAGCCCATGACGGGTAAGAAGTCTTCGGAGGGAGTCCTCGTCGTAGCCGGGCCGGACATGGTACTCAGGACCGGGGAAGTCGTGGACGGTCTTGATTCCACAGAGTTCGAGGAAACTCGTGAAGCCCATTCCGGTGTACGGGACGGTTATCACAGCCCTCCCATCGCTCGAGAGCACGCGGGCAAGCTCCCGCACTGCGGCATCATCGTTCTCAAGGTGCTCGATGACTTCGCTGCAGAGAATGAACCGGAACACCCCCACCTTGAACGGGAGCGCTGCGGCCTGCGCGACGACACAGAGCGGCTGGCGTGCGTTGGGAATTGAGGCCAGTCTGCTCAGGTATTGATGCAGATTGGGCGCGTGGAGATCCACACAGACCGTCTGACGGTCCCCGAAAACACAGGAGGTTGTGTACCCGGTGCCACTCCCGATGTCAAGCGCAAGGCCCTTGCCCTCAGCCACCATCAGCTCCCTGATCACAGGGATCTTGTCTCGCGTGGGAATGTCATGCGCGGAGATGACAAAGCGCTCAAGGAGCCCCCGCTCTACGGCTGAGACGTCTGTCATCCCCGAGGTCTCGCCAGGTCACTCAACACATCGCCCCGGCCCCACGTCTTCAGCACCTCCAGCCCCACGCGTTCGAGCGTGCATCGGAACTCTGCGGCCGAGTAGCTCCGCACGGGGCCGAGGTGCTGCATGTCACCCCAGACCGTCCGCCACAACACGTCATATGATGGTGGGTGCATCCTTCAGCGCCTCTGGGCCAGGTCGCGGATAAGCGCCAGGTAGCGCGTCTCCATGGCCTCGAGATTCCATTCCTTGACTACGATCTCACGCGATCGGGCACCGACGGCGGCGGCCAGCTCTGGTGTCTCCCGGAGCCGATCCAGCACCGTACAGAGCGCCGCGGGCGTCCGCTCGGCCAGGAGGCAGGCTCCCTCACGCTCCAGCAACGCCGTGAACGCCTCCCCCTTCGGCAATACCACTGGCACCCCTGCGGCCATCGCCTCCTGGATGGCCAACGGGAATCCCTCGCTGTGCGAGGGCAGCAAAAACAGATCTGCCGCCTGGTACACCGATGTCATGCCCTCCGGCGGAACGAATGGGAGCCACGTGAGGTTGTCCGCTCCTACGGGCCGAAGCGGACCGTCGCCGACCATGAGGAAGTGGTAGGAAGGCATCCGCCGGCTCACCTCCAGAAACAGGGCTGCGCCCTTCTTTTCCACCAGTCGCCCGACGAAGAGCACAACGGGATCCGACTCCCGAAGTCCCAGGGTCCGGCGGGCCTTCACTCGTTCCTCGGGAGTGGGCGGCCGGAAGCGCTCAATATCGATCCCGTTAAGGATGGTGCTGGCCGCCTCGGGTTGCCGACCGAGAAGTGCGATAACGAACTCCTCTGCCGCCTGCGTGCAGAACACGACATGGGAGACGTGCCGGAGCACAGCGCGCCCCAAGGTCTGGTAGGCAAGACGCTCGAGCCCGTTGAGGAGGACTGAAGGGTACCGCACGAAACCGACGTGCTGGGACAGGAGCACGGGCTTCCGCGCGCGACGTGCGAGCAGAACGGTCAGGGCGCTGCCAGGGTACAGACAGTCGTGGACATGGAGCACGTCGGCCCAGCGGACCAACCGGGCCACCTCTCGCACCGCGGCCGGTCCCCAGAGCGGGTAGGGTACGCCAAGCCTTCGCTCAAGCCCATTCCAGCACCCAACTCGAACACGGCCTCTCTCGTGCGGGGCAGCCGTCGCCGGTTCCCGACTCGCGACCCAACGCACCTCACAACCGGCCGCTGCGTACGTGCCAAAGAGCGCCTCGGCCATCACTTCGACCCCACCCATGTGCGGTGGCATGAAGTGGGTGACCATGCCGACGCGAAGGGGCGATGATCCACAACCGGCGGGCTGAAGCGTCGCTGGTCTCATGTTGGGGCACGCCGGGGAAGAAGCGAGGGTCGTCATCTCCGCCGGAGACCCAGCATACTCATGAAGAAACTTGAAAAGATGATCTCAACGCCGAGCGTGAGGGCCGTCACACCTGGGATAACCAAGCGCAGGCTATCAGGGTAGGATAGCGGGCCAAAGTCGTGACGCCGCCAATACAGGACGCCCTCGCCTAATAACCCGAAGCCGGCCAGCATGCAGAGCAGTCCGATGACAATACCCACCTCGAGCGTCACGAACCGGAAAACCCTGCTAAGGCTCGGATCCTCCGGCAGGAGCCCCTCGGAGATCGCAAAGACCTTTGCAAACACCGCGAAGGCGATTAGCTTGAAGCCCAGAAGCATTACCATGGCGGAGACGAGCAGGGTGTTGGTATCAAAGCCGATGCCCCAGATCTGCACAGGGCCGGAAAGCAGGACTCCACCAGAAGCTGCTCCAAGGAAGAAGAACACGCAGCCCGGGATCAAGAACAGCCAGGACGGGCTGTACAAGAGCATGAATCGCAGATGGCGCCAGCCGTCTCGCCAGCGTCGAAGGTGAGGCGGCCGGGTCCGTCCGTCCTTGTACAGCGTGATTGGAATCTCTGCGATCGGCACGCCTTTCAACGTTGCCTTAATAACCATCTCTGAGGCGAATTCCATCCCCGTGGTCCGCAGGTCGAGGGCCGTGATGGTGTCGCGCCGGAACGCCCGAAGCCCGCAGTTGAAGTCCGACACCGGGCTCCTAAAAAAGAGTCGCCCGACGCCGGTCAAGATGGGGTTTCCCAGCCAACGATGGCTCCACGGCATCGCCTCCGGCATAATCGTGCCATGCCCCCTTGGAAACCTGCAACCCATCACAAGGCTATACCCCTGACGCAGCTTCTCGATGAACGGGAGTATCGCGCCGAGGTCATAGCTGCCGTCCGCGTCCGCCATCACGACGTAGGTACCTCTGGCCGCCTCGATGCCAGCCATGAGCGCTGCCCCGTACCCCTTGACCGGGGCGTGAACCACCCGCGCGCCGAGGTCCCGTGCAATCTCCGGAGAACCATCGTGGCTACCGTTGTCGGCCACCACGATCTCCGCGCTCAGGTTGTGTGTGTCAATAACCTCGTGCGCCTTCCGGATGCACCCTCCGAGCGTTTCGGCCTCATTCAGGCACGGAATGACGATCGACACCTCCGGCCTCTCTTGATGCCTGTTCGTCTCGCCCATCCTCTCTCCTAAGCCTAGCATGCGATCCGATCATCTGGCGCTCTTCAGTATGGGTGGGTAGCTCACGCCTGCACGTAATGAGGGATAAGGGGGAGCGGACCCCCTAGAACGGGCAGGTTCCACACAAGACTACAGAGGGCCACGTGTGGCACCCTCCGTGGGACGATCGAAATGACCTTGCGTCCCAGACCTCTCTGAACGATAGAGCCGGTTTTGCAGGCTCCACACGCGAGGTCGAAGGCCTCGTCTTCGACTTACAATCCCCGTTTCTGGATTTTCGACCGGACACAACAAAGTCGTCTAAGGGGAGGGGTTCTTCTTCATAGGCCGGCCGGGACCGGAAAGACCACTAATCGGATCGACATGAGACATGTTCTGCGAGTTTCTCAGGAACGCGTGGCTGATGCCTGGCGAGTCTCACCATCGCCGAGTTCGAACAGCCTTGGGAGGCGTGGGGTGTCTCAATCCTCCTGACCCTTGGACCATCGATGGAGGCGCCAACCCATTGTCGCGGCCGCGCCCATCAGGGTGGTCATCCCGAGTAGGCAGAGGCCGAACGGCACCCCTGCATAATAGACATAGGCGAACCATAAGTCCAGCGTCTCGCGCAGTTTTTCCAGGTCGGCCTCGGACAGCGGAATCCGCTGGCGGCCGGGGTCGATCTTCAATGACGGCTTTTTTCCCGAGAGGAAGTTGCCCCAGTTTTCGTGCGCCATTCTCAACTGTCCCGACGCCGGCGAATAGTTTGGCACGTAACGGGTCTTGTACATGAATAGTGGATCGGAAAAATCTGTCCGATAGGGGTACTCGCCGATGACCCTATAGTAGGTCCCGTAATACACTGAGACGCCGCCGACCTGCACCAGCAGTCCCACCAGTGACAACGCGAGAAACGTCCGCCTGACCGTGATCGAGCCCGTTCTAAGCAGTGAACCGATCGGTAAGACAAGACACGGGAGTATGAGCGTCAGGTATCGAGGACCCCAGCTCCCTTCTCCACCCCAATAACGGTACCTTGCGATCAACAGGAGATTCGCAGCGAACAGCCCAAGCATCAGCCACGTCTCGCGCTTGTGGCTGTTTGAGAAGGCTTTCATTGAGGCGAGTCCGAGCAGTGCAATGGGGGCGTAGAGAAAGAGACTTTTTCCGGAGCTGAACAAGAGGCCGTACAGGCCCACAAAAAGCGGCGTGGAGAATTCAGAGACTCTCGCACTGGTCTCGAGGATCGATCCGAACCTGGCGTAGTTGTACCAAAGCGCCAAGGCCAGAGATACTCCCACGGGTGCCAGGAATATGGAGAGGTTGCGCGCTCGCCGTGTGTTGTCTGGTATGGCGAACAGGTAAGCGACAAGAATGGGGAGATTGATCACGAACGCCCATTTTGTCAGGACACCGGCTCCACTGAAACATCCCGCGTACAGCAACATCCTTTTGTCAGGCACCCGACTGTGCGCGATGAGGCAATAGAGCGTGCCGGCAAGACAGAGGGTCTCAAGGGGCTGGGTAAGGAACGACTTGGTGGCATACACGGCGAAAAACGTGCTGAACGCAAGTGATGCAGTGAGCTGCAGTGACACCCGCGCTGAGTAGTCGAGCTTTTGCGCCGTCAAGAAGAGGAACAGGCATGCGAGTGCACTTACGATCGCATTCGTCAGCGACACGATCCCTTTCAGAGAAAGGGTCCGAAGGTGCTCCGGGATGAAGGGGGAGACGAGTTTGCCCGCGACGTACAGCGGGATGGCAACCACTGAGAGTGCAATCCCATAATGCGAGACGGACCTTCCTCCCACTCCGATTTGGAGGTGCTCACCGCTGACCGAGATCTCGCCCCGTTCCACGATGGCCTCCGTGACTTTAAAGATCGTGCCCCCGTCGCTCGAGGCGATGATCCCGCTGGAAACCGAGAGAAAGGCCGTGAGGAAGAAGATGAAGACACGCAGCGTCGGGGATTCCGTCATGGGGTGCGCGTCACGGAAGCGGCCTGCACGGCGTAAGCGTACGCGAGGGCGACCGCACATCCAGGTCCTCGCCTTTGCTCAGGCGGGAAGACAGGTCCGTTCTGGGGACGCAGCCCTCGTGCGGTTACGCTCTGGGGTGCAGTCATCGTGTGGTGGGATCACATGGAATGATCGTGTCCGGGTTCACCAGAACCGCCGCTTCGCGGTCAGATCGCGGGTCATGATCACCAGGTCGTGCTTCTTACCGTGAAGGTCTTTCACCAAACCGCGGAAGACCGCTTCTCCTTTGAAGCCGAGGCGTTTGAAAAGCCTGATGGCCGCCTCCTGCTCGGACATCATCTCCGCCAAGAGCGCCTCGATTCCCCCTTCTCTGGCCAGATCGAATAGCTCATACAAGAGGTTGTGGGCCAATCCCATCCGACGACGGGCCGCATCAACGACGACGTGCACCTCGGCCACATGCTGGAGCCAATGGGTCGGGCGGCGCTGCAGCGTCGCGTCCCCGACCACCCTCTCATTGACTTCCGCAACGAGGGCGATCAACCGACCGCGTTCGAGGGCGCGGAATCGCGCCTCGATGGCTTCGCGGCGGGTCAGATCCTCCCGGAGGAACACCCGTTCGGCCTCGGGGATGCCTCTGAAGAACTCCAGGAGCCGATCCTGATCCCCTTGGTCCATGAGCCGGACAAGAACCTCGCTCCCATCCTTCAGCTTGATCGTCTTCGGATATCGTGCGGCTGTTGGACTGGTCATTGATCCACTCCTACTGTTTCAGATGAAGCGGAACGTCGGTGATCACGATGACATGTTTTCTGAAGAGGAGCGCGCCCTTAATCAACCAGGCGGTCTGGTTGTGCAGCAGGTTATGCCACCACCGGGCCGGGACAACCTGAGGCAGGACGACCGTAATCTGGGCGTCGGGGTGCTGGCGCTCCACCCCATCGATGTACTCGATAAGCGGCCCGACGACTGAGCGGTAGGGTGAATCGAGAATTACCAGATCGGTTCCGCCGGCCCATAGCCCCCATTTGACTCGAAGTGTCTCCGTGGCCTCGACATCGAGATCGATGTAGATCGCCTCCACATGGGGCGAGAGGCTCTTCGCATACTGGAGGGCGGTCACCACCCCCCGGTGGATCCCCGAGACCGGGACCAGAATAATCTGCTCCTTGGGCTTCTGCGGCTCGAAGCCTTGTAGTGAAAGCTGTTGCGCCATTCCCGTATAATGCTCATGGATCTTGCGGAACATGATCATCAGCAGAGGGGTCAAGGCAATAACGATCCAGGCCCCGTGGATGAATTTCGCCGCGGCGATCACGACCAGGACGACGGCAGTCGCGACGGCACCCAGCCCGTTGATCGTCACTGCGCGGAGCCACCCAGGCGTGCGTCGGCTCAGCCAACGTCGCACCATCCCGGCCTGGGAGAGCGTGAAGGACAAGAAGACCCCGACCGCGTAGAGCGGGATCAGGGCGTGCGTGTCCCCTTGGAAAAGCCAGATCAAGGCAGACGAGACGACCCCCAGCATGATGATCCCATTGGAGTAGACAAGACGGTCTCCCAGGCTTGCGAGCTGGTGCGGCAGGAACCGGTCCCGCGCGAGGATGGAGGACAGGCGGGGGAAATCAGCAAAGCTGGTGTTGGCGGCCAGGATCAGGATCATCGCGGTGGCTGCCTGGATGACATAGTAGAGGATCCCGGTTCCGAAGATGTTCCGAGCGATCTGGGACACCAGCGTTTCCCCGTCTCGTGGGAGCACCCCGTAGTAGCTTGCGAGGATGGTGATGCCGATGAAGAGGGAGAGCAAGGTACCCGCCATCCAAGTCAGGGTGACGCTTGCGTTCCTCGACTCCGGATACCTGAACGCCTGGACGCCGTTCGAGATCGCCTCTACTCCGGTCAGCGCCGTGCAGCCGGAGGCGAAGGCCTTGAGAAGGAGGAAGAGAGTGAGTTGCTGCGCGGGGGCGGCGAATGCCTCCTGGCCCGGCACCGTTGCGTCGGCAAAGAGCTGCTTTGCCAGGCCGACCAGGATCATGCCGGCGAAGCTGGCGATGAAGAGATAGGTGGGAATCGCGAAGATCCTCCCCGATTCCCTGACGCCTCGCAGGTTGGCCAGCGTGATGAGACCGATGCACAGGATGCCCAGGCCGACCCGGTGCGGGTAGAGAAAAGGGGCGGCCGAGGTGATCGCCGCTACCCCGGCGGCCACACTCACCGATACCGTTAGGACATAGTCGATCAGGAGGGCGCCGGCTGCCATGAGGCCCGGGTAAACCCCGAGGTTTTCCTTCGCCACGATATAGGCGCCGCCACCCGACGGATAGGCATGGATCGTCTGGCGGTACGAGGTCGCTACGACCAGCATCAATGCGGCTATTGCGAGCGAGATCGCCCAGACCCAGGACAATCCTGAAGGCCCGGCGAGCACCAGGACAAGCAAGATCTCCTCGGTCGCGTAGGCAACAGAGGAGAGGTTGTCGGAGGAGAAGACGGCAAGGGCGGCGAAGTTCGAAAGCCGCTGGTGCGGCACCTCGGACGTCCTGAGCGGCGTTCCGATCAGCTTCCGCTTCAGCGTTGAGACCGGCAAGGGCCTACTCCTGGTTGCGTGCCAGAAATAGCGAGTCGCTGACCAACAGAGATCCGACCGATAACGACGGTGGTATGCTAGTGCCTGTAATCGGGGAAGTCAAGCGAACCGCCTGCCCCTTGACGAGACAACACGCGTGTCGGTCGAAGAGCAAACGCTATGGCTGCGGGAAAGCGATGATGACCGAATCCAGCGGCAGGATACGGTATTCGTCGTTGTCGCGGTAGAAATAATGACCTTCCACTCCCTCGGACGCCTCTTCGAACGCGATGATCGCTTGAGTCGGCGGCATCTCCCGGAAGGAGTTGGATCCTTCATCGAAGCCGTCGCCGGCCACGATCACCTGGCCGTATCTGATAGAGGCGCCCCGCGGGCAGTGCAGCGTGAGGGTGTCGGGTGGTTCACGGAGAACCCGGACCAACAGGTTGATTCCATAGACCTTGAAGGGCCGATCGGAAGTCGTTTTCTCGCTCATGTGGTACTATATACCATAATCCGTTGTCTGCGTGAAGCGTGAAGTCGATGAGAGGTCCGGCGGACCTGGGACCAAGACAGAGGGACGGATGATGAGGCGACATGCCACGTGAGATCTCCGCGGGGATGATTCTGTTCCGGCGAACGCCGGAGCCGAGCTATCTCCTCCTTCATTACGAGTCGGGCCACTGGGACTTTCCCAAGGGACACATCGAGTCAGGCGAAGATCCGGAGGAGACGGCCAAACGTGAGCTGCAGGAGGAGACCGGAATCTCCGAGATCCACCTCCTGGACGGCTACAAGCAGGCGCTTCGCTACTTCTTCCGGCAGAAGGGGATCGGGATCTTCAAGGTCGTCATCTTCTTTCTTGCGGAAACGACACAGTCCGAGGTCACCCTCTCCACTGAACACGTCGGCTTCGACTGGCTCCCCTATGATGCCGCCCTTGCCCGGCTGACCTTCAAGAATTCCCGGGACCTTCTGATCAAGGCGAATGAGCACCTCCACCCATCCCCGACTCACTAACGGGTGCCCTGCTCTCTGAACATCGTGCGGCGGAACCCCAGAAGGATGAGGTCGGCCAGGCGAGGGGAGAGGGCGTTGATCAGGACAAGGATCCTGGCCGGCGGGAAGACGATCACCTCCGGCCTGGGTTTCTTTGCGCAGCGAACGATGGCCCTCGCCACCTTCTCTGCTGTCTGGATCGGACCCATCGGCGGATGGTGTCTTTTCGAGCGGGCCGATGACGCATCGAAGAATTCGGTGGCGGTCGAGACGGGACAGATCACGCTGACCTCGATGCCGCTCCCGCGCAGCTCCACCCGCAGGGCCTCCGACATCCCCACCATCGCGAACTTGGTGGCGCAGTAGACGCTGCTGCCGGCGCCGCCGCGCTTGCCGGCCACCGAGGCAATGTTGATGATGTGGCCGCCACCCTGCGTGCGCATGAGGGGGATGGCGGCCTGAGTGGCGTAGATCGTCCCCATCACGTTGACGGCCCAGAGCGTCTCGATCTCCTCGATCGGCATGTCCTCCAGCATGCCGTGGTAGCCGATCCCGGCGTTGTTGATCAGGATGTCGAGGCGGCCAAAGGCCGACACCGCCTTGGCCACAGCCGCGTGAACCTGGCGCCGGTCGGCCACATCGGTCTCGGCAACGATTGCCTCGCCGCCCAGGGCGCGGGCCGTCGCGGCCACCTCTTCCAGCCGATCGCGCCGCCGCGCCGCCAGCAGGAGTCTCGCCCCCTCCCTAGCGAAGGCGACCGCCGCGGCCCTCCCGATCCCCGCTGACGCGCCGGTGATCAGGACCACCGCCCCCTTCAGTTCTCGCGCCATTCCTCTCCCTCGGAGGCGTTTGCATGCTCCATTTCGAGTCCGTAACTCGCCCAGGGGCGCCGCGGGTCGAGTCGATGGAGGCCCTGGTCGTGGGCGATCCGAATCGCCTCCTGGTACTCGATCGGCATGACCCTCCGGTTGATCTCTGGGTAGCTCTCGGCATTCACCTTGCCGGCTGGGTAGTACTGGGCCATGATATTGACGTAGGTGTCGGGGGACACCTCCGTGGCCAGGAATCGCATGATCTCCCGCGTCCCGCCCGTCCCTTCGGGCATGACGAGGTGGCGCACGAGGAGGCCGCGCTTGGCGAGGCCGTGTGCATCGAAGACGAGGAGCCCCACCTGTCGGTGCATTTCCTTTATTGCCGCCCGGGCCGCTTCCGGGTAGTCCCTGGCCTTGACGTACCGCTTGGCCAGCTCCGGGTCCCAGAACTTGAAGTCGGGCATATAGATATCGACGATCCCCTCCATCAGGCGAATGCTCTCCAAAGAGTCGTAGGCGCTGGTGTTGTAGACGATCGGGAGGCGTAGACCGCCACGGATGGCCAGCGGCAACGCCTCGAGGACCTGGGGGACCACATGTTCAGGCGTCACGAAGTTGATGTTATGGCACCCCTTGGCCTGGAGCGTCAGCATCATTCGGGCCAGCCCCTCCGGCCTCACCTCCTGCCCATCCCCCTGCTGGCTCAGATCGAAGTTCTGACAGAACACGCACCGGAGGTTGCACCAGGAGAAAAAGATGGTTCCGCTCCCGTTCCAGCCTCGGAGGCAGTCCTCCTCACCGAAATGGGGGAAGGAGCTTCCTACTCTCGCATAGCGTCCGGTCTTGCAGACCTTCGTCTGGTCGGCCAGACGGTCGATCTCGCAGTGCCAGGGACAGACTCGGCACCTCTCAAGTGACGCCACGGCCTCCTCGGCCTTGCGCGCCAATTCCCCGGACTCGAAGCTCCTCAGGTAGGCCGGCTCAAACGGTTCAGCCGCGCGAAATGCCTCGGTGACGTTCGCTTGCAGCTTCATCACGGCTTATACTCCTCGCGAATCGGGTGGAAGATGTCCAGAGCGACGGCGCGTTCTGGTCCGGTGACGACGCCGTGGTCCACCCCGCCGGGGATGATGTACATGTCGCCCTTCCGTACCCGCTTGGTCTGGCCCCCGATGGTCAGGTCGAACTCGCCCTCGAGGACGATGCCAGCCTGCTCGTGGGGGTGGCTGTGCATCGGCACCACAGAGCCGGGCTCTAGCTCCACCACCGCCAGCATAAGCTTTTCGCCCCAGGCGAGGCTCAATCGTACCCCCGGGCCCAATTGCTTCTTGAGGGTGTCCTTCAGATCGATGAAGTGCATGTGGCGCCTCCTCGCCCCACTTGTTCATGGCCCGCGCGATGCTCCCATCGACCTTCGATGGGGCGCTCGTGTACAGCCTCATCCATATCTGTCGGCATCATCCGCGGATGACGATGCGCCGGGGAACCCCCGGAGCCCGTTGATGGACAACGTCACCTGGTCGAAGGGGCTGAGAGCGCTCGTGGGCCCGCCGAGGAAGGAGATGCGACGGCCGTTCACCGCAACCTCGACATCCCGCTGAATCTCTTCCCCCTGAAACACGAACTCCTGGAAAGCGGCGCCCATGAGCCTCCTCAACCTCTCTAGGAGCTCTTCCACCGACGCGGCATCGATCCCGAACGTGGCCATCCCCGCGGCCTTCCGGATCGCGCCGAGGAACCTCACTTCAGCCATGAAAAACAGGGTCTAGGGGCTAGGGTAGAGGGTTGACGGTCGAGGAGAAGGAGGCGTGGCCATATGTGCAGTGTCTTGTAGCCCATTGCCCCTTGTCAAGGAGATTCTCGCCTCTGCAGAAGAAGGTTTGGGTCCTCACTGGGGGCTCTCATGCAAGATCCCAAGGCGGAACAAAGAAGCGGGGGCCCGAAAGGCCCCCGCTCTATCCATCCAGTTTACATCCTTACGCGGAATCAGATCTCTATCGTCTCTGTGAAACGGGCGGCAACCACCCCCTTCCCTCGCTCACCGGGCATTCCGGGTCGCCTACAACGATCGCAAGAAGGCGACCAGATCAGCCCTCTGGATGGCCGGCAGGTTGAAGAACCGATTTCGAACCTGACTCGCCTCTCCCCCGTGCTGTCGGATGGCGGTGACCAGATCGGTCGTCCGCGCGTCATGGAGGAAGAAGTGCCGCACGCGCAGCCCCCAGAGCGGCGCCGTCCGCCATCGACCGCCGCCCGCGGCCCCTTCGATAATATGATCGTCGAGCGCCCCGCCCATGTAGTGGGTCAGCAGGTCGGAGTAGAGCGGGACATCCTTTTCGTTCAATGCCTCGACGGGGTTAGGCCCCGTCTTCATGGAGGGGGTGTGGCACAGGGCGCAGCCGGTCTGGGCAAACACGGTCTCCCCCCTCAGGACGGCGTCGGTGATCGGTCCGCGGGGCGGCGGGCCGACGAACGTCGTAAAGAACAACAGACCGGAGAGGCGCGAGGCGTCTCCGTCCTCCGGGTCGGCCGTGACGTCACACCCGACGGGGATCGGCTTGCCCTGTGGCGACATCTCATGTGGAAAGAGGTAGTTCGTGACGCCCAGCTCGTTGACCAAGGCCAGGCCGGTGAAGTCCAGGATGGTTGGGACGGCTGCCTTCCAGCCGAACCGGCCGATCACCCCATTGCTGATGTTGGGCCGCCCGGCGATCCCGTCGTCGTTCTCGTCGGTCGGATCGGCGCGAACCAGGATCTCCGTATCGGGAATGCCCTGGATCAGGCCGAGCCCGAACAGTTGCGGCGGCTGCCGAAGCCCGGTCAGGTTCGCCTCCGCGGGCACCACCTCGGGAGGCAGGGAGCAGCCCGGCAGCTCGCCCCCCACGCTGAATTTCTGCAGGTTGGGCCCACCAAGGTGTAACAGCGGATCGAACGGTTGCCCCTGCACCTGCCGGGCGAACCGGGTCACCCGATTATCCAGGGACGCTCCCGACCCGCCGGGGACCGGGTTGGAGTGGCACGCGACGCAGCTTCTGTCGTTGAACACGGGGCCCAGGCCGGTCGCCGGGGTCTGCGTTGCCGTGAATTTCTCCTTGCCGAACGCAAAGAGCGTCAAGTCGATATCCGACAGGCCGGGAAGCGGTTCGCCGAATTGCGGGGCGACCTGAGCCGTGATCGTGCGGACGGGAGGCAGGAGGAGAAGAGCCAGGAGCGGGAGGAACAGCAGAAGCCAGCGACGGGTCTTCATGATCGACCTCCTTGCAACTCAACAGGGAGCGCAGACGTCTCCGCGTCCAGATGGAACAGCGATCAGCCGTTTACCTAGCTTAGACAAGGGAAACCCCCGGAAGTTCAACCAGATCGGAGAACATGCCTGTGACTGAGCGACTGCAACCTTCGGGCCAATCATGGCTGCTGGAGTATAGTGTACCAGGAGAATATGCCGACAGTATCACATGGCTATGAGCCCCTGACAGAGTGACTTTGCTACGACACACACAATAGAAATGTCTTGACAAGACCTCGTCCAGGTAGTAGCAACGTACACGGATTGTTACCCGTTATCTCCTCACAAACCTTTGGACGATCCAACAATGAACGTCTGGTCAAACCGGAGGGAAAAGCCATGAAAAAGTTGCTGGTGGTGTTGTGTATCTTGCTGGTTCCGGGTCTCTCAAGTGCCGGTGAGGAAATTGTGGTCAAAAACGTAACGGCGAATGCTGCCCAACCGGATTCTAACCTGCCGGATATTTTTTTCCTCAAGGCACATACCTGTGCTGCTGTTGCCGTGAACTGCGGGTCGGATAACCTGGTAAACAATCCATTTTCAGCCTACATAAAAGTCTTTGTGCCTTCGACTCAGGTGTATACCCGGCACTACATCGTCACCGATATCGAGGGCGCGTTTGTAGGTTACCAATTCGGTGAGAGTTCACTAACTAACGGTACCCACGATATCTTTGTTGCTTTTTCGTTGACGTCCGGAAAGCTCTATCGGTTCATCGCGATCGTTGTAGGAGCGGACGCCAAAGCGACGGTGAGCGAGGGGTTCATTTTCAGGGTTGTGTCATAACGGGCAGGGATGAAGCCGTGGCGAGGACGGTTCCCCTCGCCACGCTGCCGGCTGCGAGGTGATCAGGCGTCTCCTGATCACCTCTTCTTCATGGCGTAGTGGGCTCCTTTCTCCGTCCGCTCGGGACGGTTCGGTGTGCTACCGGAAATACCCTACGCTTTTCCATTTTTACACCGAGCATAGGACGTCACCCTTAGATCGCTACCCGCCTATTTGGGTGTGAATCGTGTGAGTTTTCTCCCAGTACTGTGCCAACTGTTGATTCACGGCATCGCACGAGAAGCTGCAAGTAAACACACCTCGATCAATGTCAGCCTTGACAAATGCTTCCTTGATGCGCCTCCTCAGTGTGTGCCCGACGTGTCCGACATACCGCAATAGGCCCTTGAGTGATTCCCGCTGTGACAGATATTGGATGGCCTCGACTTCAAATCCGAAGGACCGCAGGGTGGTGCATAGGCCTTTTTCATTGAAGAATGCGCAGCTCGTTGGTTCATACGGACTCTCTTCAACTGGACAGTACAACAGAGCGCGATGAGATTTGTCGCTCCAAATGGCTGTCTCTAAGATCAGCTTGCCATTGTTGCTCAACACATCCCGGATAGTCTTGAGCGCCCAAAACGGGTACCGCAAGTGATATAAGACGCCGGCGAAAATGACCACGTCGAAACGTCCAAAGGTGTCAGGCCGAAGATCGAAGAGGTTCATTTCAAACATTTTGACGCCTGATTTCAAGAACGGGATCAAGAATTCAACGGCTGGTTTGGAGAGGTCGTTGTCTATCCCAATGACCTCTGCACTTCCACGTTTCTCCGCCTCGAATGCGAATAAGCCATCGCGACAGCCAATATCCAGAACGCGTTTGCCTCTCAGGTCGATTTTCCTGATCTCCTCTAACACCATCTTCTGCGTTGAGAGATGTACGGGGTTGCCCGGCGTTGCAATCTGGTCCGTGAGCTGAATGATATGGTAGAACTTGTACTGCTCAATCTTTTGCCGGATTTCATGGTCATTCATAGGGCGCCATCTCCACGGTGGAATGTTCTACGTGACACCGCGATGGGAGATCGATCAACGTGACTGATCGCGATGTGAGCCGCTGAGCGGCGGGAGTTCAGCCGCCGCCGGGTGAGGCAAGGCGCGACTCTCGAAAGGATACACCGCAGGCCCGGATATTTCAACTGGCGACGCGTCAGCGACGGGGTCGGGGAGGAGCGTCCGGGCGAAAGCGTCACCAGCGCCAGTGCGGTTCCCAGCAGGGTCGTAGGTGTAGGTGAGATCGCCCAAGAGGCCGGTGGCGCTGCGGTAGGTCAGGGCCGTCAGACGCGCGCCCCATCATACTGGTCCTCGGTGGAGACGCCATTCGGAAGGGTCAGCCTGGTCCGACGGCCGATGGCAATAATATTCCCTGCCGTATCATATGTGTAGGTCACCGCATTCTCGTCCTGATCCACCACACCCACCAGCCGCCCTAGGCCATCGTAGATACAGTGGATAACCGGCTGCTGCGCGCCCACAGATAGAATCACACCTGATGCCAGAAGGAGCGCCGGGATGAGTGACGCGGACCTCGACCGTCGTTCAATCATGTCTTTGTGCGGAAACAAGGAAAGATCCTGTCGCCGAAGAGATTAGTCGGGGGATTTCTTTCGGTCTCTTACTCGGTCCGGCCAGCGTCGTCTAGGAACCAATTCCCACTCTCCAACACCCAGTAGTCGTAGAAGACGCCGGAGGATCGCGACCCGTCAGGTTCGAGGCTCGAGACTCGCATCTTCGCCCGGGCTCGTCGGCCAAATATTTGCACCTCTAGCAACTTGGCCGTGGGCTGCATGCGGCTCAAGAGGAGCGTCCAGTCCCGCCTCGTCTTTTGCCACTCTTTTCTCGATTCTCGAAAATCTCGCCGCTCGCGCGCACTGAACATTGACACGTACGCCTTGAAGTTACCTGTCGAGAAATATGAGTAGATAAGAGTGATCCGCTCCCGGAGTCGTGTCTCTCGGGCGCTCTGTGGAAGCTCGACATTAGACGCCGAACTCCAGTTCGCGGGGACCAAGATGGCGAGCGCCATCGCTATAAGCGCGCCGACACACACCTTCACCGGCATAGGCCCTTCTCCTTTATGTGGGCCCTCCTGGGCTGCTTAAAGCGATTAGCTTGTTCTCGAATTCGGTCGAGCTGATCGTGCACTGGCTGACCCGTCGTGGCGTGGAGGTACTGTCGGAGCCGACTGTAGATATCTCGAGCCATGCGGCGTGTCTTCTTGGGATAGTTGTAAGTCTATGAGCTGCTGTATTAACGTTGCGAATGCCCAATACGGGCTTGGATCCTTCGTGGGAGTGTGAATGCTGCAATGCATGGAGATGCTGGCACAAGACGTCGAACCTTTCCCCGTCGACCGCCTGCATAAACAGTTCTCCTCGGAGGTTCCCCCCTGGCAAGATGCTTTCTTGGGACTCTCAAACAATAGGAAACGCAATTATCAATCCACCGGCCCATGGAGAGATTTTCTTAGGTTCCCTCAGTCGGTCCGTCCGGCATCGTCGAGGAACCAATCGTCGCTCTCGAACACCCAGTAGTCATAGCTGATATCCTCATATCGCGATCCGTCAGGTTCAAGGGTAGTTAGTCTCATCTTCGCTCGTGCCCTGAGTCCCACGATTTCCACCGCGAGCAGCTCAGATGTGGGCTTTTCACGACTCAAGAACATCTTCCAATCTCGCAAATTCCTCTGCCATTCCTCCTCGGATTCACGGAAGTCTGGCCGCATCCGCGCACTCCAGATCGCAACGTAGGCCTCGAAGTTACCCTTCACGAAATAGGACCATACCAATGTGATACGATCGCGGAGGCGTTTCTCGCGTAAGCTCGCCTGGGCGCTGGTCACTTCAGAACAACTCCAAGCTGCGGTTAGCCATACAGCCAAGATTATCAAAATAACGCATTTGAAACGCAATTTTACCTGCATAAGACTTTCTTCTTCTGATGGGCCGTCCTGGCCCGATTGAACCGATCGACCTGCTCTCGGAGTTGGTCCCAGTGATCCGGTACCGACTGGCCGGTCGTGACCTGGAGGTATTGTCGGAGGCGATTGTAGCTATCGCGAGCCATTTGGTTTGCCTTCTCGGGATCGTTGTAAGTCTTATCCGGTGCGTGGCCACGCAGAAGGTGTTTCCCGGGCGTAAGACCCTCATGCGAGTAAGAGTCCTGGAAGGCGTGGAGGTACTGGCCCAAGACGTCAAGATTCCTCCCCTCCACCGCTCGGCTAAACAGGTCTGCTCGGCGAGCCTCAGTGGTGAAGTGGTAGTCGCGCAGAGCTTGGCGACCTCCATAGATAGGAGAAGTCGCCGGGTTGTCGTCGGTACCCTGGTTTGAGGCCGCGATCCGCCGGGCCGCAGACTGCGAGAAGCCTGTGCGGGCTGCCAGACAGTAGGTGAGGTCCCGGTGTACGTCCTCCTCATAGAGGCCAAAGGGGTCCACCGCGTTCAGGGGCGAGTTCGAGACGTAGGTGTAGAGATTGAGATCGGCTCCTGTGAGGGGCCGCAGGGGATCCTCAGAGATGAACCGACTCAGCA
>JACQQF010000030.1 GCA_016207095.1 Candidatus Methylomirabilota bacterium
ATGTCACCTACGCCCTCACCAAGTGGCTCGACCTGGCGCTGGAGTACCAGCGCGTGGAGACCAAGTACAATCCGAGCCTCAGCGCTCAGACGGTGGACCGGAACGACCGGGTGCTCACGTCGGTCTTCCTGAAGTGGTGAGGGGGGTGGGGGCAGGCAGCACATCACATCTGACCGCGTGTGAACGCGTCCGCGCGAAGAGTGAACATCCGTGACCGGTTCTGAAGATACACCACCGACATCAAGTACCAACGTCTGACCGCAGGACCTCAAGGTTCCTTCCTCTTTCGACAGGCACGTCAACGATTCGCCTCCTCACCGGTCCTGCCACATCGTCGCCCGGTCGCCGCAAATCAGGCGCCCGCCCCTATTCCGGACGACGAGTGTGGCAAGCAGTGGTCCTCCACAAGGCCTCCCCAGGCAGAGACCCTTGGAATGCCTTAGCACCAGCCGCGCGCATGTTTTCCCTCGACAAGTCCCTGCAGAGAAGGTGAAACATCAGAGAAAGAAGCGATGGCTCTAGTCTTCGCGCCATGGTCGTGGTACGATTCCTCTCGATTTAATCGCCTGATGAGCGATCTGGGAGGAGGCACGCAACCCTGAGGTTGCTGCCGCGACGACGGGTGGAGGCGGAGCCGCAAACCATCATCCGATAGCTGCTGTGAGAGATCAGGATAAAGGAGGGCTGGTGATACTTCGGGAGCTGTTCCGGCGAAGGCTCGCCGTGCAGTTCTCTACTGCGATCTTTGCACTGGTCTCGGTGATCATCCTATCGGTGACCGGATACCTTCTCTTCCACGAAAGGTGGTTGTTGGAGGAGGGACTCCAGCGTCAAGGACTGATCATCGTGAACACCTTGGTGCACCAGAGTCTGGGTCCTCTCCTTCAAGAGGACGACGAGAGCTTATTGAAACTGGTGCGGATCGTTGGATCAAATCGTGCGCAGGATCGCGCGGGGGAAGGGGTCGTCGCCTACGCCATGATCCTCGACCGGGAAGAGCGTGTGGTTGCAAGCACCGGCCCTGTGCGTGGCCAGGGCCTCACGCCCGAGGGCCTCGTTACCTCATTGATCGCTCGGAAAACGACCTCGCCGGAATGGGGCCATCTCTATGAGATAGCTGCCCCGATTCGGATGGGAAGCACGATTGTCGGAACGGTGCGCGTGGGCATGTCGTATCAGCCGCTTACGCGCATGCTGTGGTCCACAGCGGGCAAGGTACTGTCGGTCCTGTTCCTTTTGATGCTCGTGGGGATCGGCACCATCTGGCGCTTCTCCCATCACATCACGGAGCCGATCAAAGAGCTGAGCGAGGGCGCGCGTCGGATCGCGGCTGGCGATTTAGGACACCAGGTCAACGTCGCTCGGAACGATGAGATCGGCGAGTTGTCCGCCGCATTTAACCGCATGAGCGTGGAGCTTAAACGGTCTCGTGATGAGCTGCGACAGAAGGAGGAGATGCGTCAACGACTCCTGACCCAACTCATCACCGCCCAAGAGGAGGAGCGGAAACGGATTTCCCGCGGGCTGCATGACGAGGCCGGACAGGCGTTGACTTCGATCCTGGTGGGACTGAAACTGATCGAGAACGCCACCGACATCCGCGAGGCCCATCAGCAGAGCGGCAGCCTGCGGGCCCTGACCGTCGAAACGTTGGAGGCCCTTCACGATCTCTCGCTCAACCTGCGCCCAGGCGTCCTGGATGAGCTTGGCCTGGCTGCGGCACTCGAACACTACGTGAAAGATTTCGGCGCGAAGCACGGGCTGGCCACGGATTTTCAGGCTCACGGGTTCGACAGCCGCCGTCTCCCTGCCCCAATCGAGACGACCATGTACCGGATCGCGCAGGAGGCCCTGACGAACGTCGTGCGGCACGCCCGGGCGGCGAACGTGAGTGTGCTGCTCGAGCGACGCGGCAATTCGGCAATCCTGATCGTGGAGGACGACGGCCGAGGTTTTGAGGTCGAGAGTGTTGTCGGCCGCAGCCGTAACGAGGGCCGCCTGGGCATCTTCGGCATGCAAGAACGAGCGTTCCGCATCGATGGGACGCTGACAATCGAGTCGTCATCCGGCGGGGGGACGACCGTTTTTGTCGAAGTACCACTCTCCAAGGCGGAGGAATGATAGAATGGTCAAGATCCGCGTTCTTTTGGCCGATGATCACGCCGTTCTCAGGTCCGGCCTGAGGCTGTTGCTGAATGCCCAGCCGGACATCGAGGTCGTGGGCGAAGCTGCGAACGGAGCCGAAGCCATGGCGAAAGCCCGCGCGCTCCTGCCTGATGTGATCCTCATGGACCTGACCATGCCGGGGATCGGCGGCTTAGAGGCGACGGGGAGGATCAAGAGTGAAAACCCCGGGGTCAGAGTTCTGGTTCTCACGATGCACGACGATCCGAGTTACCTCAGGCAACTCCTCCAAGCAGGGGCCTCCGGCTACGTCCTGAAGAAGTCGGCTGACGCCGATGTCCTGTCGGCCATCAGAGCCGCTTATCGGGGCGAGGTGTTTCTCGACTCGTCATTGGTTGGAACTTTGGTGGACGAAGTGATACGGCCCGTAAGATGTGCGCGACCACGGGACTCCTTTGAAACCCTCAGTGACCGAGAACGCGAGGTCCTCAAGTGGGTCGCCCGTGGGTACACCAACCAGGAAATCGCTGAGAAGCTCTTTCTAAGCGTGAAGACGATCGAGACCTATCGAGCGCGTCTTGCGGAAAAACTCGGTCTGCGCGGTCGCGCCGAGCTGGTTCGATTTGCTATCGAGCGCGGGCTACTGCAGCAAACCGACTGACCCCGCTCGATAGCTTTAGTCCGACCCTTCCCTTCCGATCCATCCCCCGCTTTATGCCCCCCCTGTGGTTTGTCAGGATTTTCCCGACAAGATCTATTTGAAAATCAATGGATTCCCCGATAGACACAGGGGCCATGTCTCGCTATTTTCCGTAGTGAAGGATGTGAGCATCCGCTCCGATCCGTCCCCTCCCCCAGGGAGCGGACGGACTCGACGGCCCCGTGAGTAATCGCGGGACCAGCCCGAAGCCCCCCAACAAGGCGGGGGCTGAATTGGCAAAGGAGATCGGATTCGCCAGAAAGGCGGTCGATCTCCTTTTTGTTTTGGCGGACACAGGCTCGCCGGTCAGGAGGCGGCGCGGCGCGCGGCGCGGGCGAGGAGGAGGGAGATATGACTTCGATGCGACCACGTCTCGTACACATCGCGCAAGACATGACAGTGGGGGCAGGCGGCGCAGTCGAGGATAAGGTGAGGGGTCGCGAGCGCGGTTGTCCGCTTACTTATGCGAAGGTCAATAAGATCTAGTGCACCAGTTCCTACGTGGTGGGGAATCGAGGCGAAGGTTGGGGCGTGCGTGCCACATCGATTAACAGGTTGCCATCATGGTCTCTCTGGGGTCTCCGGCACCAACTCATGAGGAAATCGTGCCTCACCGAACACGCGCCTTTTTCGCGCCGATAGCCCCGCTTAACCGGCTGGCCTGGCCTTGCCATCTAGTTGAAATCTCGGGCGTCCGCTTCGTTTCTAGTTCCCAGCGCCTCCAGGTCGGTCGCTGTTGGCATCTATATTGCGTTCTTGTTCGCAAGCGGATACACGCATGATTGAGCTTGAATTCACACGAGGTCGCCGAGCCACCTTCATCCCACTGAGCTGGGAGAGGGTAAACGCGGGACCAGCCCGGTGCCCCGCGATGAGGCGAGGGCTGGAATGGCAGAGGAAATCGGATCCACCACACGCGATGATCTCGCTTTCGTTTGTGGAACAGATGCTCGCTGGTCATGGCGGCGCAGCCTGCGTCGCGAACGATGGAGGTGATAGCGATGGACGACATTGTGAAAGGGTCGAATGATCCCGAAGAGTCCGGGTGCGAGTCGCGCCGCCTGTTCCTCCGGGACGCCGGCATGGCTGCAGCATTGGCGGTCGCCGTCGGCGTCCTTGAGGAGATCGGCCTGGCACCGGCCAGCGCCTATGAGGCGCCCTCGGAAAAGCTGTCCGAAACACCGAAACCACTGGCCAGCCCCGCAGCCAGGCCCGACGCCGAGCCCCAGAATATCCTGTTGCGCATGCAGGAGGACCTTCGCCGCGCGCTGAAGAAGCCGGTCGAGCAGCGGCGCTGGGTCATGGGGATCGATCTACAGAAGTGCATCGGTTGCTCTGCATGCACCCTCTCCTGTAACGCGGAGAACAATCTCCCGCCCGGGGTGGTGTATCGTCCGGTCATCGACGAGGAGATCGGCGAGTACCCGAACGTCAGGCGTCGGTTCATCCCGCGGCCCTGCATGCAGTGCGATAACCCGCCGTGCGTTCCGGTCTGTCCGACGAAGGCGACCTACAAGCGGCCCGACGGCATCGTGGAGATCAACTACGACCAGTGCATCGGATGTAGGTACTGCCTTACCGCGTGCCCATACAGTGCCAGAACCGCCGACTTCGGCGATACCTACACGAAGGGCACGCCATCGGCGCAGCCCTATGAAAAGCGGCCAAGCTTCGAATACGGGCGGAAACGGGTCCGCGAAAAGGGGGAATCGCCGATCGGCAACGCTCGCAAGTGTCACTTCTGTCTCCACCGGCTGGAGGCGGGGATGCTGCCATCGTGCGTCACCACGTGCGTCGGCTACGCCACCTACTTCGGCGATGCCAATGATCCCGACAGTCTGGTCTCGGAGCTGATGGGATCTCCTAGAATCATGCGACTCAAGGAAGAGCTGGGGACCAAGCCGAAGGTCTTCTACCTGGTGTAAAGGAGGGATGCCATGAAACGGGCATTGTGGGGACTCTGGGGGGGTACCTTTGTGCTGGGTCTCATTGGGGTGTACCTCCGCGTTTTCGTCGGCAAGGAGGTCGTGGGGTACAACAGCTATATCCCATGGGGCCTCTGGGTGGCGATGTATATCTACTTCGTGGGCCTTTCGGCTGGGGCATTTCTGCTCTCGACGCTGGTCTACGTCTTCGGCGTCAGGCGGCTGGAGCCCGTTGGGAAGCTCGCTCTGTTCACCGCGCTGGTGACGCTGCTCTCGGCCCTCGTTACCATCTGGTTCGACATCGGACACATGGGGCGATTCTGGAAGGTTTTCACCAGCTTTGCCTGGCAGTCGATGATGGCCTGGATGATCTGGCTCTACACTGCCTACTTCATCCTCCTCATCGTCGAGATCTGGTTCGCGCTGCGGGCCGATCTCGCGAGCGTGTCGAGGCGGATGGACCTGGTGGGAGGTCTGGCGCGCTTCCTGACCATGGGCCGGACGGACGCCTCTGCGGCGGCCCGAGCCCGGGACGCCAGGGCGCTGAAGGTGCTGGGGACTCTCGGGATCCCGCTAGCCGTAGCCTTCCACGGCGGCGTCGGCGCCCTCTTCGGGGTGGTCGGGGCTCGGCCATACTGGCATTCAGCGCTCTACCCGATTCTATTCCTGGTCTCGGCCCTGGCATCCGGTGGCGCGCTCCTTACCTTCGTGGTGGCGTTCTTCTGGCCGAGACGGGGAAGTGTGGAGCATCGAGATCTGGTGGTCTTCTTGGGCCAGATCACTCTTGGGGTCTTCGCCCTGGATTTGCTCCTGGAGTGGGCGGAGTTCAGCATCACGTTGTACGCCTCGATTCCAGCCCATGCCGAGGCCTTCCTTCTGGTCCTCTTTGGCCCCTACTGGTGGGTCTTCTGGATCGGGCACCTCTTCCTAGGGGCAGCCATCCCCATGGCGATCCTCATCCTCAGGGGTCGGTCCGTGCTGTGGGTGGGTCTGGCGGCGTTGCTCATCGTGGGTTCGTTCTTCGCAGTCCGCCTGAATATCGTCGTCCCGGGTCTGGCTGTCCCTGAGCTGCATGGCCTTGAGCGAGCCTACACAGACGCCCGCCTGCACTTCGATTACTTCCCTTCGATGGCGGAGTGGCTGGTGGGCCTCTTTTCGGTGAGCCTGGGGATCGGGCTCTTCGGCCTGGGGTTGCGCATCCTTCCAATCGTCGAAGTTTCGACCAGGGAGGCTTGACATGAGCAGACAGAAGAAGGTGACAAACGGCAATGGCACTGGGATCAGCCGACGGACGTTCCTGCGGTCCTCGGCGCTCCTGGGTGGCTGTGCTCTGGCAGGGAGCCAGGCCGGAAAAGCACTTGGGCTGCTGGATCGGGCCGAGGCCGGGTATCTAACCCCAGTCGATGAGTACGTCTTGGCCAAGGCGGAGAACCAGCTTTATTCCGTCTGTCTGCAGTGCAATACCGGCTGCGGAATCAAGGTGAAGCTGCTCGATGGGGTGATCGCAAAGATCGACGGCAACCCACTCAACCCCTGGACCCTCACGCCCCACTTGCCATACAAGACCTCGCCATTCGCCGCTGCGCCGGTGGATGGCCTGCTCTGCCCGAAGGGCCAGACCGGGATCCAGACCGCCTACGACCCCTACCGCATCCGCAAAGTGCTAAAGCGTGCCGGCAAGCGCGGTGAGGGGAAGTGGGTGGCCATCCCCTTCGACCAAGCGGTGCGGGAGATCGTCGAGGGTGGTCCGCTGTTCAAGGACGTGCCAGGCGAGGAAAAGCGGCAGGTCGAAGGGTTGAAGGCCATCTGGGCCCTTCGCGATCCTGAGCTGGCCAAAGCGCTCGGTGGCGACATCGGCAAGATCCGCCACAAAGAGATGACCCTCGCCGAGTTCAAGGCGAAACACAGGAACGCGCTTCATCTCTTGATCGACCCGAACCACCCGGATTTCGGCCCGAAGAACAACCAGTTCGTCTTCATGTGGGGACGGCTGAAAGCGGGGCGCGAGCACCTGATCCGGCGGTTCGCCGGCCCGGCATTCGGCTCTACCAACGCGCACGGCCACACGACCGTCTGCCAGGGCTCGCTCTACTTCACCGGCAAGGCGATGAGCGAGCAGTTCGCCTATGACGAGAAAGACAAGAAGATGAAGTGGACGAAGGGGGCCAAGTTCTACTGGCAGGCGGACACCGGCAACGCAGAATTCTTGCTGTTCGTCGGCGCCTCGCCATTTGAGGCGAACTACGGCCCTCCGCTACGGGCCTCGAAGATCACCACCGGCCTGGCCGAGGAGCGCCTCAAGATCGCCGTGGTTGATCCGAGGCTCTCCAAGACCGCGGCCAAGGCGTGGAAGTGGGTGCCGATCAAACCCGGCACCGAAGGGGCAATGGCCCTCGCCATGATCCGATGGGTGATCGATAACAGGCGGTATGACGAACGCTATCTCAGGAACGCCAACAAGGCCGCCGCCAAGGCGGACAATGAGCCCAACTGGTCCAATGCCGCGTGGTTGGTGAAGATCGAACAGGACGGGAAGCCCGGGAAGTTCCTGCGGGCCTCCGACCTTGGCCTCCCGAAAGAGAAGCGGGTTTTCAAAGACAAGAAGACGGGGGCCGAGCAGCCGTATCAGTTCGATCCCTTCGTTGTGTTGAGCGGTGCCAAGCCGGTCGCCTTCGATCCGTACGATGAGAAGAAGCCGGTAGAGGGCGACGTGCTGGTCAAGACGGAGCTCAACGGGATCAAGGTTAAGAGCGGCATGCAGGTCCTTTACGATTCGGCGGCCTCCCATAGCCTGGAGGAGTGGGCGAAGATCTGCGACATCAAGGCCAGGGACATTATCGAGCTGGCCGTGGAGTTCACCAGCCACGGCAAGAAGGCGGTCGCCGACATCCACCGAGGCGTCTCCCAGCACACGAACGGCTTCTACAACGTCTTTGCCTGGTACTCCTTGAACATGCTGATCGGCAATTTCGACTGGAAGGGCGGGATGTGTAAATTGGCCGTCTACGACCCAAGCGGGGGCAAAACGGTAGAGACGCCAGAGGTCAAGTGGGCCCAGCCGTTTCCTGTGACGAAGGTGTCCGGCGAGAACAAGCCGTTCGGCCTCAGCGTCATTAGGCACGGGGAGAAATACGAGGACAGCTCCATCTTCGCCGGCTACCCGGCCAAGCGGCCCTGGTTCCCCCTGTCCAGCGACGTCTACCAGGAAATCGTCCCTTCCATCGGGGATGCCTACCCGTACCCGATCAAGGCGCTGTTCTTGTATATGGGCACCCCCGTCTATTCTCTGCCCGCCGGCCACACCAACATCGAAATCCTGACCGACCTGAACAAGGTCCCGCTGTTCGTCACGTCGGACATCGTCATCGGCGAGACCTCGATGTACGCCGACTACATCTTCCCTGATCTCACCTATCTGGAGCGGTGGGAGTTTCATGGATCGCATCCGTCGGTTCCGCAGAAGGTCCAGCCTGTGCGCCAGCCGATCATGGCCCCGATCCCGGAAACAGTGAAGGTGTTCGGGGAGGAGATGCCAATCTCGCTCGAGGCGCTGTTGCTCGCGGTGGCGGAAAGGCTCGGCCTGCCCGGGTTTGGCAAAAATGGCCTGGGCGCCGGACAGGACTTCACGCGGCCCGAGGATTTCTACCTCCGAATGGTGGCCAACGTGGCCGCAGGCGAGAAGCCCGATCAGGCGGTGCCTGATGCCGATGAGAAAGAGATGAAGCTCTTCGGCGAGGCTCGACGACACCTGCCGGCCACCGTGTTCGATCCCGAGCGGTGGAAGCGGATCGTCGGCCCGGCGTGGTGGCGGAAGGTCGTCTATGTCCTGAACCGCGGCGGCCGATTCGACGATTACGCCAAGGGGTACGACGGCAACCAGCTCAAGAATAAGTACGGAACGCTGATCAACCTGTATCAAGAGAAGACCGCGACGACCAAGAACGCGATGACCGGCAAGAGTTTCCCGGGGGTGGCGACCTACATCCCGGCCCCGCAAGACGCCCTCGGTCGCGCTATCGAGGATGAGAAGGCCGGATTCGACATTCAGCTCATCACTTACCGAGAGATTTCGCAGACGAAGTCCCGGACCGTCTCGAACTACTGGCTGTCTGCCCTGCTGCCCGAGAACGCGATCCTCCTGAACAAGCGGGATGCGGACCGGATGAACCTCAAGGATGGCGATCAGGTGAAAGTGACATCGGCATCGAACCCTGATGGCGTCTGGGACCTGAAGAACGGGGTGAAGAAGCCGATGATCGGCAAGGTCCGGGTCATCCAGGGCATCCGGCCGGGCGTCGCGGCCTACTCGCTCGGGCACGGCCACTGGGCGTATGGCGCATCCGACGTCGTCATCGACGGGAAGGTGATCAAGGGTGATCCGCGTCGGGGCAAGGGGGTACATGCCAACGCAGCACTACGGGTTGATCCGCATATCAAGAATACGACGCTCTCGGACCTGACCGGCGGAAGCGCCGTCTTCTACGATACGCGGGTCAAGCTGGTGAAGGCGTAGAGCACGAGGGGACAGAGTCTAACATCACGCATGGAGGATGAGCATGAGATGGTATTGGCGCGCAGTTCTCGTTGCCAGCACGGTCATCCTGATGGCGCTGTCACTTGCCGTCCCGCCCCAGCCAGCCTGGGCCGCCGAGAAAAAGGATGACAAGGCAGTGCTAGACGAGGTCCTGGACATCTTGAAAGACAAGGGGCAGATCACCGAGGAGAAGTATCAAGAGCTGAAAGCCCGGGCCAAGAAGGAGGGAGCTGGCAAGATCCTGGCCGGCTTCGAGGGGTGGACACCCTACATCAAGTCGGTCGATGGCCAGCACACGATCAAGTTGAACGGGAGGCTCAACTTCGACTTTCGCGCCTATGAGGAGGGCTCCCGCAACCTGGACGGCAATCGCAGCAACGTCTCCCCCACCCGCAGTGACCTCCTCACCAACTTCCGTGTCCGACGTGCGAGAATCGGAGTCGATGCAACACTTTTCAAGTACTTCGACATCAAGGTGGAAGGCGACTTCGGGGAATCGACCGCGCAACTCACCGATGGATATATCGACATCCACTACTGGCCGGAGCTTCGGGCCCGGGCGGGACAGTTCAAAGTACCGTTCAGCTTCGAGGAGTTGACCTCGTCGCGGGTCATGGACTTCGTAGAGCGCTCGCTTGTCAACAACCTCGTCCCGACCAGAGATGTCGGCGCCATGCTCCATGGCAAACTGTTGGGCGGAATGGTAGAGTACGGCGCGGGGGTTTTCAACGGTCGGGGCCAGAACGCCGCTGAGACCAACGATTCAAAGGATATCGCCGGTCGGATTCTCGTCGAGCCTTTCAAGGCGAGCGGGATTTCTCCGCTGAAGAAATTCCACGTCGCCGGCCATTTCACGTGGGGCGATCAGGACAGCAGCCAAAGCCTTCAGGGTCGGACCGATGGGAAATTCGTGTTTTTTCCACGGGTGAATACGCGGGGCGATCGGCTGCGCTACGGCTTCGAGACGGTGTACGCCTATGGCCCTTTTGGCCTCTACGGCGAGTACGTGCAAAGTGAGGAGGAGCGGAAGGGGATCGGGGCCGGCGGAACCGATTTGGACGACCTCACGGGTCGAGGCTGGTATGTCGCTGGCACGGTCTTCGTCACGGGAGAGGAGAAGGTCCACGGCAAGGCACCCAAGGTCATCCCCGCCAACCCGCGTACGGGTAACTACGGCGCGCTGGAGTTGGTGGCGCGCTACGCCCAGCTCGACTTCAACTCTGACGGCGCGCTGCCCAGCCCTGGCGGCAACCGCGCCGATGCGCTGACCGTCGGCTTCAACTGGTATCTGAGCCCGAACGTCCGCCTGATGTCCAACTGGGTCCAGAACTGGTTCGAGAACGACAACATGACCCCGATTAGGGGCGAGAACACATCGTGGGAGATCATGTCGCGGTTGGCGCTATGGTTCTAGGCGGATAATCTCAGAGCACGGCACGCTGGCAATATAATGTCTACACCATAGCCCCGTTGGCACGGGGGGAAGAAGAACCGGGGCGAGGCCCCACACTCGTGAGCTCGAGGAAGCGCGACTGTAGGCCTCGCCCCTTCTTTATCCTTTCAGTGTCGCACGTCCCGCGCTCCGGCTTGAAAAGGAGGATTGGGTGGTCAGCCGGGGAGCGAGAACCCGGCGTTCCAGAGCAGAGACCTGATCAGAAAGGAGGAGCAATGACTCGACATCAGAGGTCCTCATCGCCGACCATCGCGTTCCTATGCACGCTCCTCGCGGCCTCGCTTACTCTCGCCCCCCCCGCCGCCGCCCTCGACATCCCCGTCGGCGAGCAGTACCAGCTCACCTTCTACGGCTTCCTGAACCCCGCCGTCACCTGGGACAGCCGGGGGAGCAAGGGGGTGGACTGGGCCTTCGCCTCCCCGAACTCC